>NZ_JAGDDW010000010.1:0-166681 GCF_040148665.1 Marinobacter sp. NFXS9
CGGTTCGGAACCACCTGATCCCATCCCGAACTCAGCAGTGAAACGAACCAGCGCCGATGGTAGTGTGGCATCTGCCCATGCGAGAGTAGGTCATCGTCAGGCTCCTAAATCCGAAACCCCAGCACGGCAACGTGTTGGGGTTTTTTATTGGCTCTACAAAAGTGACCTGCGGCGCCGACCTGAGGGCGGCCACTACTGGCCCTTAGCAGACCCCGCCAGGGTCTCGCACCTGCCGGACCAAAATCCGCCCCGGCTAACAACGAATCTCGAAAGCACTCAAAATCCGCCAGTCATCCCTCATCCATCCAGCTCCCGAAAACCATTGTCAGACAATCCCCTGAAATTTCCATTCTATGACGCCGCGCACAGTGGCTCCTTCTAATTTCCACTACCATTGCTCAAGAACTAGTCAAAAAATAATAAGACAATTCAGAGACACTCATGCTTATCACACGATTTTTCCGGCGCCTGACAATAACAAGACGCCGAGGGATGAGATGTCAGTATGTACAAGCAGATCTGGGTCGTGCCGCTCCTTTTAATGAGTGCGGTTACGGTGCATGCGGAGTTGAAGCCGATCAGCGATGAAGCCATGTCCGAGGTCACCGGTCAGGCCTTTATCTCCGTTGACCGGCAACAAAACCCGTCAGTCGACAACGACACGTCCTATACGCGAGTCAATCTTGGTATGGATATCGAAATCCAGACCAATGCCGACACGTTCGAGCTGGGGCGATACGAACGAGCTGGGGAAGTAGAAGGGTCGTCAGACGTCCTGATCAACAATTTTTCGCTCGGCTACATCTATGATTCCTCCTACTACGAGCGGAACCCGGATGCCGCACGTGAGCTCAAGGATGATGGTAGTGCTTACCAGGATGGTGAAATCGTGCCTTTCAAGATTTCCAATCCCTATCTTGAGTTTGCCTACGATGAATCCAGCGAAGAGATCGTCGGCTTTCGGTTCGGTTTTGGTAAGTCACAGGGCATTTTGTCGGGCGCTATCCAGCAGCTGACCGGCAATATCAATATCGACATCCTGGATCGCGGGGAGGGGCTGAGCACGGCCGACTCCAACGGCAACCTGTTTGATCAGATGGTGGGTTTCCTGACGCCGGTCCTGGCGGGCAGCAGCCCTCTGAAGACAAAAGCCAAGCTGGTCCAGGGGGACCCGGATCGAGACAATTACGGTGCCCTGGATCCGATACGGTCTGAATACATCGGCGTCCCGAACGGGGAAAAGTTTGTCCTCGAGGACGTCAACTATCTGGTTGCCGGACTGATCGACATTATTTCGCCCACGCTGAGCTCCGAACTGTATACCGAGAACTGTTCGTTGTTTGGAGGGTGTGACGTGGTGGTGGTTGCCCAGCAATGTGAGGTGCTCGGCATCCAGGCCTGCTTCGATCTGGGAATCTACAACAGTATGCCAGTGGGCGAGATTGAGGAGGTCAACGGCGAGCGGACCATCACCGGTCCTTCCGATGGTGCCTTTATCTCGTTCCAGACCAAAGATCTCGAATATCTGGCGGATGTGGCCAAATCAGATCCTTCGCCGGAGGAATTTATCAAGGCGACGGCGGGCGCGTTTTTCAATATCCCGAATGGTGCCGTCACCGTAAACCTGGAAGAGGCGTTGTCGGGGATTGAAGGTCAGCGCCGGGAATACATAGACCGGGGTGTCGGGTTGTTCTAGTCCACCCGGCCATGGAGAGAATCGCTTGAACCGTAAATGGCTGATGACAAAACTCGCTACACTGCTGGCTGTCTCGATGCCGGGGCTGGCCTGTGCAGAAATGCAGAGCCTGTCTGAAAGCGAGCTGTCCAAAGTGAACGGCGCCGGCATAGGTCTGGTTCTGGAAGATTTCAAGTTTGCTCATGGCACTGACGTCGAAAATGGTCAGATATTTCGTATCGGTGGCATCAAGAATTCCCAGGGCGAGGATGTGGAGATCGTCGTCAACAAGCTTTATATCTCCGGCGCCGGCAGCAACTACGGCGAGACCCTGACGCCGGTCAATCTGGGACGTCTGGTCAATCCTTATTCGATCGATGTGGTCGACGGCAACGATATCGGCGTGCAGGACAAGGCCGTCCTGCAATTCGCCGCGCCGCATATGGTGGACGCCTCCCAGGGTTATGACTGCATGAGCGCATCGGCAACGGCCGGGTCAGGGACTTGTGCCAGCCGCCCGGCGAGCGCGGACCTGCCGCAGGGCGAGCGCCCGGACATTGGTCTTCAGCTCAACCTCACCGTGGGCGACCAGGATACCGCCAATATCAATATTCACGCGCAAAGTGCGGTTATCGACGGCAGCTACATCCGCCTGTGGGGTGACAACGAGCGCAAGCAAATGGTGGGGCAGTTCAAGCTCAACTTCTACACACCGGAACTGTCGATCAACGCCTGCGATCAGGAGACGGCGGTGTGTGGCTCCCGCATCGTGATGCAGAACTTCGCCCTGGAGCTGGCGTTGGGCAATTCCCTTCAGCCCGTGTATTTCGATGTGGATGGCACCGGCAATTTCGTGCTGGAAGTGGCGGCTATCGAGCAGCCCGGTGCTGGCACCATTGGCAACGACGGTCTGCGGGACAGCAGTGATGCTGCGACCTGGGATTTCTACGAGGACTACTACACGAACCCGGATTACCGGAGCAACCTCACCATCGGCAACCTGTCGGTGGGTGACCGTGACTTCGGGTCCGGCCGCATCGAGGGGATGCTGATCCAGCACCTCAAGATAGAGACCAAGGACCTGGCCCAATGAGCGAGTATCGAATGAACCGTCTGTCGCGTATGGCTGCCGTGGCCTTGGTGGGGGTGATGGCCGGTCTGGTTTCTCCGGCATGGGCGGACCTGAACCGGCTCGATGACAGCACGTTGTCCGACATCTCCGGGCAGGGCGGGATCTACCTGTCTGGCGACATCAGCATTAATGAAGACGGTGGCCCGATCCAGAATACCTATTTTGGAAGCTGCTCAGACGCGAGTAAGCGTTGCGGTGCTCGACTGGCCTATCAGCTGAAAGAGGGCGGCGGCTGGATGGTCCTGGATGACATCCGTGGCAAGTTTTCATTCGAAGGCCTGACACTGCGGGTGCGCAAGATCGACTCCGGCTTTGGCGGTGATGGCGCGCTGTTCAATCGGGATGTGTTGGAAATCGGTCTCCCCAATATCGTTCGCTATGATTCAGTGACCTTCAAGCTGGCGACCAGCAGTACGGCGCGCCCAACAGACCCGGGCTTTCAGCAGACCGACATCTTTTCAGTTGAGATGCAGGGGGATGTGGTCCTGGAAGGAAACCTGCTCGTCTTCCCCACTGGTAATCCGTGATGAGAGCAGCCATGACATCATCCTCCAGCTTCTTGGTTAAAGTGCCGCTTCTCGCCCTGCTGGTGCCGTTGAGCCCCTTGGTCCAGGCTGATCTGCAAAGCCTGGATGATTCCGATATGGCCGGAATCAGCGGGCAGTCGGGGATTACCATGGAGCTGGATCTGGCGGCCACCGCAAACAGCATTTCCTACTTCGATGACGGCAGCGGTATCCACCTGGACGGTTTCCGTATCGGTGCGGCCTCGGATCCCAATGCCCGAGCGCATCAGATCTACAAGATTGATATCCTGGCAGACGCCAGCCTGAACCTGGACTTTCTGGTCCAGGACCGTCGCATCGAATTCACGGATGTCCACCTGGATGACAACCCTTCCGCCAGTATGGGGGGCGTCTTCTTTGACCATGATCTTGATGGCAACCTGAGGCTATCGCCGGGCGGAGCCCTCGGCAGCGCCGGCTACACCTATGATGTGAACTACCAGATGACCAACGGTCGCCTGGGTTATCGGACCAATGGCAACGAAGTGTTTCTCGACGGCATCAGCATGGACGTGAGCGCGCCGGGCATGACGCTGGATGTCGATGGATCAACGCTGGTGCTCGCTTCGCCCTCGGTGACCGGTTCATACAGCGTCGATGCCATCCGCTACAGTAATAACCCTCTCAATCATGGTGTCAGCCGCGACGTCACCAGTGGTGAGCTCCTGCCCAGCTATGGTTCCCTCAGTGGCGACTTTGATCTGTCCAGCGAGACTCGTATCACGGCCGGCGGCCGATTTGGTGATGAAGGGATCCGGATTGACGGCAGCACCACCATTAATAGTGCCAACTTTATTTACAGTGACGATGGCAATTCGATCGCACTGCTGGGCATGACCGGGGCCAGCACCATCAATAATTTGCGCCTCGATGTCGCCCCGGATTGGCAGGGACGGCAATCCCTGGCGCTGACCGTCGACAGCATCAGCGGCAATCTGGATATCCAGCGGGTTCAGTTGGGTGGTAACGGTAAGAACCTTGGGCAGATCAACCTGGATTACCTGTTCGCAGACCAGACCATTAACGGTCAAGCATACACTAACGCGGTGTATCTGCAGGGCGGAGGCAATGCTGATGCCGGCAACCAGGGGCTGAGACTGGCGGCGCAATGGAGCCTGGCCAACGCCAACGTGGCATACACGGAAGATGGCAACCGGGTGGTGTTCAGTGGGCTCCAGTCCTGGGGGCAGGGTGACCTCACCGTCGACGTGACCCGCAACGAGATGCGGAACGGAACCCAGTTCTACGATGGCCTGCGGATTGGCTTTGAAGGCGTCAAGGGCGGTTATCGGATCAACGGCCTACGGGTTGGCGACAACGATGCGCCGCTTCAGGGGGGGACTGAACTGCTGCTCGCCCTGGGCGTGTTCCCGTCCTACGATTTCGAGATTGATGGCCAGATCACGCTGGGCGCCGGCGGGGCTTCGGGTGAAGGGCTGACCATTAACTCGGACATCCAGATCACCAACGGTCGTGCCGCGCTGGTCGCTGCCCCCTATGACGAAGGCAGCGGCGAAGTGTCTCAGAAGGGATTGTGGGCCACCGAACTGAACTACGACAGCCATGTGCGTGACATGACGGTGGATGTCACTGATGACGGTTTGGCCATCATCAAGGGCGAAGCCTGGGGCACCATGGACATCGGCAATCTGCGGGTTGGGGATAAGACCGACGGTGGCAGCTTTGGGCGCTTTGTGGTCCAGAATTACGAGAAAGGCAGCAGCATGACCATCAGCCCGGGCGGTGCTGGTAATGTCTGTGTGGGTGGCTCCGGAGCCGATGCCAGCAGCTGCGCGGCGTCGGGAGGAATGTGGGAGATGCGCGGTGATGAAGGCGTCACCGTCGGCCTGAAGCAGGTTTTCGCCCGCGCCGTGAGCGACACCAAGCGCAACGCCTTTATCTGGGAGACCAACCGTCATCAGGGCGCCGATGGCCCTGAAAATGGAACCGGGACACAGCTGGTGCTCAATGATATCTACACCAGCGACGGCGAAGACCTGGATGGCGATGGTGTCGAAGATAATACCTTCGGCATTCAAACAGACTTGTCCGTGGATATCTATCGCACCAAGGTGGTTAAAAAGGGCGATGGTGCCGATGCGAATGGCGTGGTCGGCAATCGGGGCGACGAGAAAATAATGGATGATTCTACGGCCGCCGGCTATCGCTATGTTGCTTCGCCAACGGAGACAGAAAAGGCAGATCGACCGCTCGGCTTTGCGGTACAAGCCCACTCCCGCTTCAAGGAGCTCTCCGTCAACAATATCGACCTTGTACATCCCACCGGCGGTGCGGCAACCGCCATTTACGGTGTCAAGCTGCAGAATATGGACATCAAGGCCAACCTCACCGCAACGCCCATCCAGTAAACTGGCGGGTGACGTTCGGTCGCCCGTTTTGTCTTTTCCGCCCAGCTGTTGTTTAATCCGGGCCATATCCAGTCTCCCGGCACGCGAGTCGTACTCCCATGAAAAAAGAGAAAGCACTGTTGTCGATCCTCTCTGACGGGGAGTGGCATTCAGGCGAGGATCTGGCCCAGACCCTGGGAGTCAGTCGGACGGCCGTCTGGAAGCAGCTCAATCGACTGATGGACGACGGCGTCTCTGTTGAGCGGCTGCGTGGCAAGGGATACCGATTGACCGACACCATCGACCTGCTGGACGGTGACGTGATTGCAAGCCGCTTGCCGACAGCCGTCCGGGACGTACTTCATCTCGACGTGTTTGATACGATCGATTCCACCAATGCTTATCTGATGCAGGGTCAGGAGCGGCCTGATAAGACGGTTCGTGCCTGTGTGGCTGACCGCCAGGAGCAGGGGCGGGGGCGCCGCGGCCGGGCCTGGTCGAGCCCGCCGGGGGAGAATGTCTATTTGAGCCTGGCATTGCGGCTGCAGGGCGGCTTTGCCGCGTTGGAAGGCTTGAGTCTGGTGGTCGGGGTTGCGGTCGTGCGAGCGCTGGACAAGTTGGGGCTGGGCCGGGCTCGGCTGAAGTGGCCGAACGACGTCCTGGTCGATGCCCGCAAGCTGGCCGGTATCCTGATTGAGCTCCAGGGTGAGCTGGAAGGCGCCGCCCGGGTCATTATCGGTATTGGGATCAACGTCCATATGAGCGACAGCGAGCGGGTGGTGGATCAGCCCTGGATTTCCCTGGATCGTGCTGAACCCCGGGTAACCTGGGTTCGCAACGAGGTGATTGCCGAGGTGATTAACGAAACCCTTTCCGTGCTTGATGTATTCGAACGGAATGGCTTTGATGCGCTACGGGATCAGTGGCAGTCGCTGGATGCGCTTTATGGACAGGCGCTGCGGACAGAGCCGGATGGCGATGAGGGTATCGGCGCCGGTATCGATCACACCGGCGCCTATCGACTGGAAACCGGCGACGGCGAGAAGACGCTGCGCGCCGGCGAAATCAGTATACGGCGCCAGCTATGACTCATCTGTTGATCGATGTCGGCAACACTCGACTCAAATGGCGAGCCACGCAGTCCGGCAGCGCTGCTGTCGAGGGCGTCGGCGCGCTCGGGGATCGGGATCTTTTCACTGGCATTGGTCCTGGCACGGTCGAGCGGGTTTCGGTCTCGACCGTCATCTCGGAAAGTGCCCGCCAGACGCTCCAACAAGAGTTGCTGGCGCGATTTGGCGTGGCTCCGGATTTCTATTGGACTCGTACGGAGCAGTGCGGGGTACGATGTGCCTATGAGCGCCCGCAAACCATGGGCGCTGATCGCTGGCATGCGTTGATCGGCGCCTGGGCGCACTCGCGCAAGCCTTTGCTGGTCGTCGACGCCGGCAGTGCGCTGACGCTTGATCTGCTCGATGCCCATGGATATCACCTCGGGGGCTATATTCTTCCGGGCCACCGGCTAATGCGGGAGTCCCTCGAAGACAAAACCGCAAGGGTGTTTTTCGGCCAGTCTCTCTCACTCGATACCGCCCCGGGGCAGAGTACGGATGCCTGCGTTCGCAACGGTTTAAGCTGGCTCTGGTCGTCAGTCATCGACCGGATTGAGGCTATGCGGGACACCTATCGCTACGAAGACACCTTCGTCACGGGAGGCGACGGTGAGGATTTGATCCGGTTGGGGCTGAAGGGGCAGTGGCGGCCGTCCCTCGTGTTGGACGGCCTTGAGATCGTAGCCGGTTCTGAGGCGTCCGTATGAAGTGGGCGGTAACGTTGCTGGTTGTGCTCAATATAGTGCTGGGTATTGCGGCCATCAATTGGTCGCCGCCGGGCAAGCAGGCGCCGGCGGGTGGCGAGGGGCGACTTCCACGGGTGGCAGACCTCAAGTTAAATGACGCCCCGAAACCCCGCGAGCCAGAGCCCGCCTCTTCCCAGTCCCCGGAATCACCCCTGGCCAACGAGCACAATGACCCGGCGCCGCCGCGCGGTTCCCGGAAGCGGATCTGTGGCCGGATGACGGGATTCCAGTCGCAAGCGGCGGCTGAGCATCTCCTGCGATCCATCAGCGTCACGTTGCAAACGGTCGCTATCGAGAAAGTCGAAGACGAGCGTCCTCCTTATCACTGGGTCCTGATTCCGCCATTCCCCTCGCGCGAAGACGCCCTGAAGCGGCTTGAAGAATTGCAGCGTGCAGGTGTCGACAGCTTCCTGGTGACTGAAGGGGCCTACCGCAACGCCATCTCCCTTGGCCTGTTTGAGTCGCAAAAGCTCGCCGAGGATCTAAATGCTCGATTCCAATCAAGAAATATTGAAACCGTACTGGTCAACACCGACCGGAATCAGATAAGCTACGCCCTCGTTTTTGCGGTCGCCTCAAAGGCTGATTTTGATCGGCTTTTGAGCGACGCGAAGCGGGTGCCCGGTGATTTGCCGTCGGTTGAAAAAGCTGCCTGTGAAGGTGTTGCATCACCCGATAAAAATCCGTAGTATACCGGCCTCGCTGATGAGGCGAATGTGGGCTGGCGTAGCTCAGTTGGTAGAGCAGCTGACTTGTAATCAGCAGGTCGGGGGTTCGATTCCGTCCGCCAGCTCCACTTTTAAGTTTTCAGTCTGTGCGGGCAAGCACAGATCTGGAGGGGTTCCCGAGTGGCCAAAGGGATCAGACTGTAAATCTGACGCGAAAGCTTCGCAGGTTCGAATCCTGCCCCCTCCACCACTTAATTGCTCGCGGGCATCGTATAGTGGCTATTACCTCAGCCTTCCAAGCTGATGACGCGGGTTCGATTCCCGCTGCCCGCTCCAGATTTGGCAAGTTAAGTTGTGTGCTCATGTAGCTCAGTCGGTAGAGCACATCCTTGGTAAGGATGAGGTCACCGGTTCAATTCCGGTCATGAGCTCCATTATTTGTCCGGTCAACGTTGCTAGCGAAGAGTTGATTAGGGAGATTGGTCGAATGTCTAAAGAAAAATTTGAGCGTAATAAACCGCACGTGAACGTGGGCACGATTGGCCACGTTGACCATGGTAAAACCACGCTGACTGCAGCCCTGACTCGTGTGTGTCACGAGGTTTGGGGTACTGGTACTGCAAGTGCTTTCGACCAGATCGATAACGCACCGGAAGAGAAGGCGCGTGGTATTACCATCGCGACGTCTCACGTTGAGTACGATTCCCCGACGCGTCACTACGCACACGTTGACTGCCCGGGTCACGCCGACTACGTGAAGAACATGATCACAGGTGCGGCGCAGATGGACGGCGCGATCCTGGTTTGTTCCGCGGCTGACGGCCCGATGCCGCAGACGCGTGAGCACATCCTGCTGTCCCGTCAGGTCGGCGTTCCGTTTATCGTTGTGTTCCTGAACAAAGCGGACATGGTTGATGACGAAGAGCTGCTGGAACTGGTTGAAATGGAAGTGCGTGACCTGCTGAGCCAGTACGACTTCCCGGGCGACGACACGCCGATCATCACCGGTTCCGCGCTGATGGCGCTGGAAGGCAAGGATGACAACGAAATGGGTACGACCGCTGTCAAGAAGCTGGTTGAGGCCCTGGACGAGTACATCCCTGAGCCGGAGCGTGCGATCGATCAGCCGTTCCTGATGCCGATCGAGGACGTCTTCTCCATCTCTGGTCGTGGTACCGTTGTGACCGGTCGTGTTGAACGTGGCATCATCAAGGTGGGTGACGAAGTGGAAATCGTGGGTATCCGCGACACCACCAAGACCACCTGTACCGGTGTTGAGATGTTCCGTAAGCTGCTGGACGAAGGTCGCGCGGGTGAGAACGTTGGTGTTCTGCTGCGTGGTACCAAGCGTGACGACGTTGAGCGTGGTCAGGTCCTGGCGGTGCCGGGTTCCATTACCCCGCACACCAAGTTCGAATCCGAAGTTTACGTGCTGAGCAAAGAAGAAGGTGGTCGTCATACACCGTTCTTCAAAGGCTACCGTCCGCAGTTCTACTTCCGTACCACCGACGTAACGGGTGCGTGTGAGCTGCCGGAAGGTGTTGAGATGGTTATGCCGGGTGACAACGTCAAGCTGGTTGCCACTCTGATTGCCCCGATCGCCATGGAAGAAGGTCTGCGCTTCGCGATCCGCGAAGGTGGTCGTACCGTTGGCGCGGGTGTTGTAGCCAAGATTATTGAATAAGCACCAGGCAAGTTTCGGTGCAGGCCAGTAGCTCAATTGGCAGAGCAGCGGTCTCCAAAACCGCAGGTTGGGGGTTCGATTCCCTCCTGGCCTGCCATTTTCAATCCTTGGGATACAAAAGCTGATTCCTATGGAGTCTAAAGCACAGCAAGCAACTAGCCGCTTCGATGTTCTGAAGTGGCTGGTTGTTTTTGTCTTAATTGCCGCCGGTGTTGTTGGCAACCTGTATTTTGGGGCGGAGTCGCTCCTATACCGCGTGCTGGGTCTTGTGGCCTTGGCGCTGGTTGCTGCCTTCGTCGCGCTGCAGACTGAGCGTGGTCGTCGCTTTGCGATGCTTCTTAAAGAGGCGCGCGTCGAGATCCGTAAGGTCGTATGGCCGACACGCCCCGAGCTGGTGCAGACCACGTTTATCGTGGTGGCGTTTGTTCTGGTGGTCGCGCTCCTTTTGTGGATTATGGACTCGTTGATCAGTTGGCTGGTCTCCGGGGTAATTGGGTAACAGGAGAGAGGCAATGGCTAAGCGCTGGTACGTCGTGCACGCTTACTCAGGCTTTGAGAAGCACGTAATGCGCACTCTCCTTGAGCGTGTTGCCCTGAATGGCCTGGAAGAGAAATTTGGTGAGATCCTGGTTCCGACCGAAGAGGTGGTCGAAATGCGGGATGGCAAGAAGCGCAAGAGTGAGCGTAAGTTTTACCCGGGCTACGTACTTGTCCAGATGGAAATGGACGATGAGACGTGGCATATGGTGAAAAATACGCCTCGCGTTCTTGGCTTTATCGGTGGTACTAAGGATAAGCCCGCGCCAATTACCGAAAAAGAGGCCGAGGCGATCTTGCGGCGCGTCGAGAGTGGCGTCGATAAGCCGAAGCCGAAGACGCTGTTTGAGCCGGGTGAGATTGTGCGCGTCATTGAAGGGCCGTTTGCCGACTTCAATGGTGTTGTTGAAGAGGTTGACTACGACAAGAGTCGTGTTAAAGTCGCGGTCCTTATTTTTGGTCGCTCGACGCCGGTCGAGTTGGAGTTTGGTCAGGTCGAAAAAGACTAACTCGCAGAATTTAGCGGAAAGCTCGCGCACAACAGTGACGCGGGCTTTTTGTGTCTGAGAAAGGGGAGCCGAAAGGCGTTTGGACCCATTAGGAGTAAATCATGGCAAAGAAGATTGAAGCGTATATCAAGCTTCAGGTTGCTGCCGGTCAGGCCAACCCGAGTCCGCCCGTCGGCCCCGCGCTGGGTCAGCACGGTGTCAATATCATGGAATTCTGTAAGGCGTTCAACGCGCAGACCCAGGGTATTGAGCCGGGTCTGCCGACGCCGGTTGTTATCACTGTATACAGTGACCGTAGCTTTACCTTTATCACCAAGACTCCGCCGGCTTCCGTTCTGCTGAAGAAGGCTGCTGGTCTGAAGAGTGGCTCGGCTCGTCCGAACACCGACAAAGTCGGTACCGTGACCCGTGAGCAGCTCGAGGAAATTGCAAAGACCAAGGAGCCGGATCTGACGGCTGCCGACATGGACGCTGCGGTCCGCACGATTGCGGGTACCGCGCGTAGCATGGGTCTGAACGTGGAGGGCCTGTGATATGGCGAAGCTGAGCAAACGTCAAAAGCTGATTCGTGAAAAGGTTGAGTCCACGCGCGCTTATTCCGTGGATGACGCTGTATCCCTGCTGGTCGAGCTGGGCGGTTCCGTCAAGTTCAAGGAATCGATCGATGTGTCCGTCAACCTGGGCGTTGACGCACGTAAATCCGACCAGGTGGTTCGTAGCTCGACGGTCCTGCCGCACGGCACCGGCAAATCGGTTCGTGTCGCTGTGTTCACCCAGGGCGCCAATGCCGAGAAGGCAACAGCCGCGGGTGCGGACATTGTGGGCATGGACGATCTGGCTGAAGAAGTCAAAAAAGGCAACATGGATTTTGACGTTGTCATCGCAACGCCGGACGCCATGCGTGTTGTCGGTCAGCTCGGTCAGATCCTGGGCCCGCGCGGCCTGATGCCGAACCCGAAAGTAGGCACCGTAACGCCTGACGTTGAGACTGCGGTCAAAAACGCCAAGGCCGGTCAGGTGCGCTACCGTACTGACAAGAACGGCATTATCCATGCTCCGCTGGGTAATGTTGAGTTCTCTGCTGCATCCATCAAGGAAAACCTTGAGGCGCTGCTGGCAGATCTGAAAAAGGCCAAGCCCTCATCGGCGAAGGGCGTGTACCTGAAGAAGGTCACACTGTCCTCCACCATGGGGCCGGGCCTGACTATCGATCAGAGCGCTCTGAACATCTGATCGGTAGAAACTTTGTAGTCTAGGCGGAAGCCAAGGCTGTCAAAGACCGCAGGCCCCCGACCGCCACAAGGCGGACAAGGGTTAAAGCAACGCCTGCGCAGACGGTGTGAAGACGTTCTCTGAACCCAAACACCGTATGGCGCCCTGAATGGCACCGGATTGAGAAGGCTTTTCTTCAATGTCTGGTGTCGCGAGGGGCTGAGATGGGTTTGCTGGCATTTGCCAGCGAAATCAAGGAGAAAACCAGTGGCAATTCGACTCGAAGACAAGAAGGCGATCGTCGCTGAAGTCAACGAGACTGCCGGTGGTGCTCTGTCTGTGGTCCTGGCTGACTACCGTGGTATCACCTCTGGTGATATGACGGCCCTGCGTGCCAAGGCTCGTGCCGAGCAGGTTCGCCTGAAGGTTGTTCGTAACAACCTGGCGAAGCGTGCGATTGAAGGTACCGAGTTCGAGTGCATCCGGGAAGCTCTGGTTGGTCCGACCATTCTGGCATTCTCCATGGAAGATCCGGGTGCGGCCGCGCGGCTGCTGAAGGATTTTGCCAAAGAGAAAGAGGTGTTCGAGATTAAAGGTTTGGCCGTCGGCGGTGAGCTGATGGGCGCAGACCAGATCGATCGCCTGGCCAAGCTGCCGACGCGTCACGAAGCGCTGTCCATGCTGGCCGCCGTTACTCAGGCACCGATCACCAAACTGGCACGGACCCTCAACGAATTCCCGTCGAAGGTTACCCGTGCTGTTGCGGCAGTTCGCGACCAGAAGCAAGACGCTGCTTGATTCTGTTGAATACGATTTTTTTAACATTGGGAGAAAGTCATGGCTCTGTCTAACGAAGACATTTTGAATGCAATCGCCGAAATGAGCGTAATGGATGTTGTTGCGCTGGTTGAAGCGATGGAAGAGAAGTTCGGCGTTTCTGCCGCTGCTGCTGTTGCCGCTGCGCCGGCTGCTGCTGGTGGCGAAGCCGCAGCTGCTGAAGAGCAGACTGAATTTGACGTTGTTCTGACCGGTGCCGGTGAGAAGAAAGTTAACGTCATCAAGGCCGTTCGTGAACTGACAGGCCTGGGCCTGAAAGAAGCGAAAGAAATGGTCGACAGTGCTCCGTCCACCGTTAAGGAAGCTGCTTCCAAGGACGACGCTGAAGAAGCCAAGAAGAAGCTTGAGGAAGCAGGCGCTTCAGTTGAGCTCAAGTAAGGGCTGGCTGTTGACCGCATACGTGCCTTAGGCATGAAAATGGCTGGTGGCAAGAGCCACCGGCCTTTTTCTGTTGTATATGCTATAACCTACAGCCCGAGTCTTGTTCAAGACGGCGCAGTTAGCCGAGCAATTCGGCCCCGAAGCAGGTAAATGGTTGCTTCTTGATACCAGGTATCAGGTCTAAAGCTGGGGAATGCAGATGACTTACTCCTACACTGAGAAAAAGCGGATCCGCAAAGATTTTAGTAAATTGCCTTCCGTGATGGATGTCCCCTATTTGCTGTCTATTCAGCTCGATTCTTACAGGGACTTCCTTCAAATGGAAGCGGCTTCGGATGCGCGCCAGGAAACTGGTTTGCACGCCGCCTTCAAATCCGTATTCCCGATTGTCAGTTACTCGGGCAACGCGGCGCTCGAATACGTGAGCTACCGCATTGGCGAGCCGGTATTTGATGTCAAGGAATGTCAGCTGCGGGGCGTGACCTATGCTGCACCGCTGCGGGTGAAGGTTCGTCTTATTATCTACGACAAAGAGTCGTCCAATAAGGCGATCAAGGACATCAAGGAACAGGAAGTCTACATGGGCGAAATGCCCCTGATGACGGAGAACGGTACCTTTGTTGTTAACGGTACCGAGCGGGTAATCGTATCCCAGCTGCACCGTTCACCGGGTGTCTTCTTCGATCACGACAAGGGCAAGACCCATTCTTCCGGGAAGCTGTTGTACTCAGCCCGGGTGATTCCTTACCGTGGTTCCTGGCTGGACTTCGAGTTCGATCCCAAGGACAGCGTCTTTGTCCGTATCGACCGTCGTCGTAAGCTGCCGGCCACGATTCTGTTGCGTGCCCTGAATTTCACCTCCGAGCAGATGCTGGAAATGTTCTTCGACACCAGCAAGTTCCGTCTGGGTGAAGAGTTCTGCATGCTGGAGCTGGTGCCGAGCCGCCTGCGTGGTGATATCGCGACGTTCGACATCAAGGATCCGGACGGCACGGTCATCGTCGAGGAAGGCCGTCGTGTCACCGCACGCCATATCCGTCAGCTGGAAAAAGCGGGTATCAGCGAGCTGGAAGTTCCGACTGAATATCTTTACGGCCGCGTCACCGCCCGTGACATGGTTGATGAATCCACCGGTGAGCTGATTCTGGAGTGTAACTCCGAGCTGACCGAGGAATCCGTAGAGAAGCTGCTCAAGGCCGGCATCAAGGAACTTGAGACACTCTACACCAATGATCTGGACTGCGGTCCGTTCATGTCCGACACCCTGCGCAACGATCCGACCCGCAACCCGCTGGAAGCGCTGGTCGAGATCTATCGCATGATGCGCCCGGGTGAGCCGCCCACCAAGGAGTCGGCTGAAAACCTGTTCAACAACCTCTTCTTCTCGGAAGAGCGTTATGACCTGTCTGCGGTCGGCCGCATGAAGCTGAATCGTCGTCTGGGTCGCGAAGAATCCACGGGTCCGGGAACCCTGACGAACGACGACATTATCGACGTTCTGAAGACCCTGATCGCCATTCGTAACGGCCAGGGCAATGTCGATGACATCGATAACCTGGGGAACCGTCGTATCCGTTCCGTCGGTGAGATGGCCGAGAACCAGTTCCGTGTGGGGCTGGTCCGGGTTGAGCGCGCGGTACGCGAGCGTCTGAGCCTGGCCGAAAGCGAAGGCCTGATGCCGCAGGATCTGATTAACGCCAAGCCGGTCGCTGCAGCCGTTAAAGAGTTCTTCGGTTCCAGCCAGCTGTCCCAGTTCATGGACCAGAACAACCCGCTGTCCGAGGTCACGCACAAGCGTCGTGTGTCGGCTCTGGGTCCCGGTGGTCTGACCCGTGAACGTGCCGGCTTCGAAGTGCGGGACGTACACCCGACCCACTACGGTCGTGTCTGCCCGATCGAAACGCCGGAAGGCCCGAACATCGGTCTGATCAACTCGCTGGCTACCTATGCCCGCACCAATTCCTACGGTTTCCTGGAGTCTCCGTACCGGAAGGTGGTCGATGGCATGGTCACGGACGAGATCCAGTATCTGTCCGCGATCGAGGAAAGCAACTACGTCATCGCTCAGGCCAGTGCGGCGACCGATGAGAACGGCAAGCTGGTCGACGAGCTGGTGACCGTGCGCCACCAGAACGAATTCACTGTGACGCCGCCGGAAAATGTCCGCTTTATGGACGTGTCTCCGCGCCAGGTTGTGTCCGTGGCGGCATCGCTGATCCCGTTCCTGGAGCACGATGACGCGAACCGGGCCCTGATGGGGGCGAACATGCAGCGTCAGGCGGTGCCGACCCTGCGTGCCGACAAGCCGCTGGTGGGTACCGGTATCGAGCGCATCGTGGCGCAGGATTCCGGTGTCTGTGTCACCGCGCGTCGTGGTGGCCTGGTCGAAAGTGTCGATGCGGCCCGTATCGTTATCCGGGTCAATGACGACGAGACCGAAGCCGGTGATGCCGGTGTGGACATCTACAACCTGACCAAGTACACGCGCTCCAACCAGAACACGTGTATCAACCAGCGTTCCATCGTCAAGCAGGGCGAAATGATTGCCCGCGGCGATGTCCTGGCCGACGGTCCGTCCGTCGATCTGGGTGAGCTGGCTCTGGGTCAGAACATGCGTATCGCGTTCATGCCCTGGAACGGCTACAACTTCGAGGACTCCATTCTGGTGTCCGAGAAAGTTGTTCAGGACGATCGCTTCACCACGATCCACATCCAGGAACTGACCTGTGTGGCCCGTGACACGAAGCTGGGCAGCGAGGAAATCACCGCGGATATCCCGAACGTCGGCGAGAGCGCTCTGTCCAAGCTGGACGAGTCCGGTATCGTCTACATCGGTGCTGAAGTGGGTGCCGGCGATATCCTGGTGGGCAAGGTGACGCCGAAAGGCGAAACCCAGCTGACACCGGAGGAAAAGCTGCTGCGTGCCATCTTCGGTGAGAAGGCGTCTGACGTGAAAGACACGTCCTCTCGAGTGCCGACCGGCACACGCGGGACGGTCATTGACGTGCAGGTCTTCACACGCGACGGTATCGAGAAAGACCAGCGTGCCCTGTCCATCGAGAAAGATCAGCTGGACCAGTTCCGCAAGGATCTGAAAGACGAGTACCGCATTGTTGAAGGCGCAACCTATGAGCGTCTGACCAATGCCCTCAAGGATCAGGAAGTGATCAGCGGTCCGGGTCTGAAGAAGGGTGCCAAGCTGGATCAGGCGTTCCTGGCCGAGCTGCCGAAGGACGACTGGTTCAAGCTGCGCATGAAGGATGAGGCTCTGAACGAACTGCTCGAGAAATCCGAGCAGGGTCTGGAAGATCGCCGCAAGGTGCACGAAGAGCGTTTCGAAGACAAGAAGCGCAAGCTGCAACAGGGTGATGACCTGGCGCCGGGCGTTCTGAAGATCGTCAAGGTGTACCTGGCGATCAAGCGCCGGATTCAGCCGGGTGACAAGATGGCCGGCCGTCACGGTAACAAGGGTGTTATCTCCGCCGTTATGCCGGTGGAAGACATGCCCTATGACGAGCAGGGCAATCCGGTCGATGTGGTTCTGAACCCGCTGGGTGTTCCGTCGCGGATGAACGTCGGTCAGGTCCTGGAGACGCACCTGGGTGCGGCCGCCAAAGGCCTGGGCCACAAGATCAACGCCATGATCGAGCAGCAGAAGAAGGTGGCTGAGATTCGCGAACTGCTGGACGCGATCTACAACCACAGCGACAAGACCTTTGCGGTCCCGCTGGATTCTCTGTCTGACGACGAGATCATGGAGTTGGCGCGTAACCTGCGCGAAGGGGTTCCGATGGCGACCGCCGTCTTCGACGGTGCCAAGGAAGCTGAAGTGAAGCGCATGCTGGAGCTGGCCGATATGGACACCAGCGGCCAGGTCACGCTTTATGACGGCCGTACAGGTGATGAGTTTGATCGTCCGGTGACCGTGGGCTACATGTACATGCTGAAGCTCAACCACCTGATCGACGACAAGATGCACGCCCGTTCCACCGGTTCGTACAGCCTTGTCACCCAGCAGCCGCTGGGCGGTAAGGCGCAGTTCGGTGGTCAGCGCTTCGGTGAGATGGAAGTCTGGGCCCTTGAGGCTTATGGCGCAGCTTACACGCTGCAGGAAATGCTCACCGTCAAGTCTGACGACGTGAACGGTCGGACGAAGATGTACAAGAACATTGTCGATGGCGACCATCGCATGGAGCCGGGTATGCCCGAATCCTTTAACGTTCTTGTCAAGGAAATCCGCTCGCTGGGTATCGACATCGAGCTGGAATCCGACTGAGCCGAATTGTTTTTTGGCAGCGTGAGCGGGCACGGTGACGTGCCCGCCCGAGATTAACGCCATCCGGAGCTGTTACTGATGAAAGATTTGCTGAATCTTCTCAAGAGCCAGAACCAGAAGCAGGAATTTGACGCCATCCGCATTGGTCTGGCGTCGCCTGACATGATTCGCTCGTGGTCCTTCGGCGAGGTCAAGAAGCCGGAGACCATCAACTACCGTACGTTCAAGCCTGAGCGTGACGGTCTTTTCTGCGCCAAGATCTTCGGTCCGATCAAGGATTACGAGTGTCTGTGCGGCAAGTACAAGCGCCTCAAGCACCGCGGGGTTATCTGTGAGAAGTGCGGTGTTGAAGTCGCACTGGCCAACGTGCGCCGCGAGCGCATGGGCCACATCGAGCTGGCCAGCCCGGTCGCCCATATCTGGTTCCTCAAGTCGCTGCCGTCCCGTATCGGCCTGATGATGGATATGACGCTGCGCGACATCGAGCGCGTACTGTATTTTGAATCCTTTATTGTGATCGATCCGGGCATGACCACGCTGGAGCGCGGTCAACTGCTGAACGACGAGCAGTACTACGAAGCTCTGGAAGAGTTCGGCGACGAATTCGACGCCCGCATGGGTGCCGAAGCGGTCAAGGCCCTGCTGGAAGACATCGACCTGCAGGCGGAAGTGGATCAGCTGCGTGAAGAAATTCCGCAGACCAATTCCGAAACCAAGATCAAGAAGCTGAGCAAGCGCCTGAAGCTGCTCGAAGCGTTCCTGTATTCCGGCAACCGTCCGGGCGACATGATCATGACCGTTCTGCCGGTCCTGCCGCCGGACCTGCGTCCGCTGGTGCCGCTGGATGGTGGCCGTTTCGCAACCTCCGATCTGAACGATCTGTATCGTCGCGTCATCAACCGGAACAACCGTCTCAAGCGCCTGCTGGAGCTCAACGCACCGGACATCATCGTGCGTAACGAGAAGCGGATGCTGCAGGAAGCGGTGGATGCGCTGCTGGACAACGGCCGTCGCGGCCGTGCCATTACCGGCACCAACAAGCGCCCGCTGAAGTCCCTGGCTGACATGATCAAGGGTAAGCAGGGCCGCTTCCGTCAGAACCTGCTGGGTAAGCGGGTCGACTACTCCGGCCGTTCCGTCATCGTGGTCGGTCCGTACCTGCGCCTGCATCAGTGCGGTCTGCCGAAGAAGATGGGCCTGGAACTGTTCAAGCCGTTTATCTTTGCGAAGCTCGAGCACCGTGGACTGGCGACCACTATCAAGGCCGCCAAGAAAATGGTCGAGCGCGAAGAAGCGGTGGTCTGGGATATCCTGGACGAGGTGATCCGTGAGCACCCGATCCTGCTGAACCGGGCGCCGACCCTGCACCGTCTGGGTATCCAGGCGTTCGAGCCGGTCCTGATCGAAGGCAAGGCCATCCAGCTGCACCCGCTGGTGTGTGCGGCGTACAACGCCGACTTCGACGGTGACCAGATGGCGGTCCACGTACCGCTGACCCTGGAAGCCCAGCTCGAAGCCCGTGCGCTGATGATGTCCACCAACAACGTGCTGTCGCCGGCCAACGGCGAGCCGATCATCGTGCCGTCACAGGACGTTGTACTGGGCCTGTATTACATGACCCGTGAGCGCAAGACCGCTCTGGGCGAAGGCCGTACCTTTGCCGATACCAAGGAAGTGCATCGCGCTTACGGTGCCGGCAAGGTCGACCTGCAGGCGAAAATCAAGGTCCGGGTCAAGGAAGTGGTCCGTGACGAAGAAAGCGGCGAGCTGAATGAAAGCTACAACATTGTCGACACCACCGTCGGCCGTGCGCTGCTGTTCGACATCGTGCCGGACGGCATGCCGTTTGAAATCGTCAACAAGCCGATGGTCAAGAAGGCGATCTCCAACCTGATCAACGTGTGCTACCGCACCGTGGGTCTGAAGGAATCTGTCATCTTCGCCGATCAGCTGATGTACACCGGTTTCCATTACGCGACGGTGTCCGGCACCTCGATTGGTGTGAACGACTTTGAAATTCCGCCCGAAAAATACGAGATGATCAGTGCGGCCGAAGACGAGGTTCTGGAGATCGAATCCCAGTATGCCTCCGGTCTGCTGACACAGGGTGAGAAGTACAACAAGGTCATCGATATCTGGTCCCGTGCCAACGACAAGGTGTCCAAGGCGATGATGGAGCGCCTCTCCAAAGAGGAGGTGTTCGACGCCGACGGCAAGCAGGTCATGGGCGAAGACGGTGAGCCGGAGTATCAGGAATCCTTTAACTCGGTCTACATGATGGCTGATTCCGGTGCGCGGGGTTCCGCCGCCCAGATCCGTCAGTTGGCCGGTATGCGGGGTCTGATGGCCAAGCCGGATGGCTCCATCATCGAGACGCCGATTACCGCGAACTTCCGTGAAGGTCTGAACGTACTGCAGTACTTCATCTCGACCCACGGTGCTCGTAAGGGTCTGGCGGATACCGCTCTGAAGACCGCGAACTCCGGTTACCTGACCCGTCGTCTGGTTGACGTGTCACAGGACCTGGTCGTGACCGAGAACGATTGCGGTACCGATGAAGGTCTGCTGATGACGCCGCACATCGAGGGTGGCGACGTGGTTGTACCGCTGGGCGATCGTGTCCTGGGTCGTGTCACGGCGCGTGACGTGTTCACGCCGACCGACAAGGAAAACGCGGTGGTTCCGGAAGGTACGCTGCTGGACGAGAAAACCATCGAGATGGTCGAGAAGGCCGGTGTCGATGAAATCTGGGTGCGCTCCGCCATCACCTGTGACACCAAGCACGGCGTGTGCTCGATGTGTTACGGCCGCGATCTGGCCCGTGGTCATCAGGTCAACGTGGGTGAGGCCGTCGGTGTTATCGCGGCCCAGTCCATCGGTGAGCCGGGTACCCAGCTGACCATGCGGACATTCCACATCGGTGGTGCGGCCAGCCGGGCGTCTGCGGTGGACAACATCCAGGTCAAGCACGGTGGCACGGTCCGCCTGCACAACCTGAAGTCCATCGAGAAAGCCGACGGCACGCTGGTGGTTGTGTCCCGCTCCTCCGCTCTGGCGATTGCCGACGAGCAGGGTCGTGAGCGCGAGTGGTACAAGCTGCCTTACGGTGCGATGTTGTCCGTGAAGCAGGGCGATGTGGTCGAAGCCGGCGCCGTTGTGGCCAAGTGGGATCCGCATACGCACCCGATCATCGCGGAAGGCAACGGTACCGCCAAGTTCGTAGGTATGGACCAGGGCATCACCGTTCGCACGCAAACGGATGAAATGACCGGTCTGTCCACCGTTCAGGTGATCGACCCGAAAGAGCGTCCTGCCGCGGGTAAAGATATCCGCCCGATGGTCCAGGTCGTTGACGACAAGGGCGAGGAGATCGAGTTGCCTGGCGGTAGTCCGGCGCAGTACTTCCTGCCGGCCAATGCTCTGGTGACCCTGAGCAACGGCGGCAAGGTCGAGATTGGTGACGTGGTTGCCCGTATCCCGCAGGAGAGCTCGAAGACCCGGGACATCACCGGTGGTCTGCCGCGGGTTGCCGACCTGTTCGAGGCGCGTCGTCCGAAAGAGCCGTCTATCCTGGCGGAAATTTCCGGCACCGTGTCCTTCGGTAAGGAAACCAAAGGCAAGAAGCGTCTGGTGATCACGCCGAAAGACGGTGATCCGTATGAAGTGCTGATTCCGAAGTATCGCCAGCTCAACGTGTTCGAAGGTGAAACCGTTGAGAAGGGTGAGGTCATCGCGGATGGTCCGTCCAACCCGCACGATATCCTGCGCCTGCTGGGTGTGGTGGAACTGGCCAAGTACATCACCAACGAGATCCAGGACGTTTACCGTCTGCAGGGTGTTGTGATCAACGACAAGCACATCGAGGTGATTGTTCGCCAGATGCTGCGCAAGGTCGAGATCACGGATCCGGGCGATACCGGATTCATCTCCGGTGATAACGTCGAGTATCACCTGGTGGTGGAAGCAAACGAGAAGATGGACGCCGAGGACAAAGAGCCGGCCAAGTTCGAGCGTTTGCTGCTGGGTATCACCAAGGCCTCGCTGGCGACCGACTCCTTCATCTCAGCCGCATCGTTCCAGGAAACGACGCGCGTATTGACCGAAGGGGCCGTCACCGGCAAGCGGGATTACCTGCGTGGCCTGAAAGAGAACGTTGTTGTGGGCCGCCTGATTCCGGCAGGTACCGGTCTGGCTTACCACAATGAACGCCGTCGCAAGCGCGACACCGTCGACAGCCAGGGTGTAACGGCTGAAGACGTGGTCGAAGCGCTGAGTGCGGAGCTTAACCGCTAGTCCCGGAAACTACGGACCGGCGGTTGGTCAAAAAGGAAGCAGTCTTCTTGACTGACCAGGGGCGCAGGCTTACACTTGCGTCCCTTAATTTTGCCCCTAGGGGCGATATCAATGATCCAGTATTTTGGAGTTTGCTTACATGGCAACGATTAATCAGTTGGTACGTAAGCCTCGTAAACGCAAGATGGCGAAAAGCGACGTCCCGGCGCTTCAGAGCTGTCCGCAACGTCGGGGTGTATGTACTCGTGTATACACCACCACGCCGAAGAAGCCGAACTCAGCACTGCGTAAAGTGTGCCGTGTTCGTCTGACCAACGGTTACGAGGTGTCTTCCTACATTGGTGGTGAAGGCCACAACCTGCAGGAGCACAGTGTTGTGCTGATCCGCGGCGGTCGAGTAAAAGACTTGCCGGGTGTTCGCTATCACACTGTTCGCGGTACTTTGGATACCCAGGGTGTTCAGAACCGTAAGCAGGGCCGTTCCAAGTACGGTACTAAACGACCCAAGTCCTAATTTCCCTAAGCGGGTCTTTTATCGTTGCCAAACGACGATAAGAGTAAGGCTGAGTAGTCGAATGGCTATCTCAGGGGTTCCTGAAGACCTTTTTTACAGAGGGCTTATCGATGCCTAGAAGAAGAGTTGCAGCAAAACGGGAAATCATCCCGGATCCTAAATTTGGCAGCCAGCGTCTGGCCAAATTCATCAACCACGTTATGGAAAGCGGCAAGAAAGCCGTAGCCGAGCGCATTGTTTACGGCGCGCTCGATATCGTGGCTGATAAGTCCAAAGAAGAGCCGATCGAGATGTTCGAAAAGGCTCTGGAGAACATCCAGCCGATGGTTGAGGTTAAGTCCCGTCGTGTTGGTGGTGCAACCTACCAGGTGCCGGTTGAAGTGCGTCCTTCTCGTCAGAATGCACTGGCTATGCGCTGGTTGGTTGAGTTCTCACGCAAGCGTGGTGAAAAGTCCATGGCCCAGCGTCTGGCCGGCGAAATTCTGGATGCTGCCGACAGCAAGGGTGCGGCAGTCAAGAAGCGCGAAGACGTTCATCGCATGGCCGAAGCCAACAAGGCTTTCTCTCACTTCCGTTTCTGATAAGCCGAGGTTTTTACTGTGGCACGCAAGACCCCAATTAAGCGCTATCGCAATATCGGGATTTGTGCGCACGTTGATGCGGGCAAAACCACGACCACCGAGCGCGTTCTGTTCTATACGGGTATCTCTCACAAGATCGGTGAGGTACACGACGGTGCGGCGACCATGGACTGGATGGAGCAGGAGCAGGAGCGTGGTATTACCATCACCTCTGCTGCCACCACTTGTTTCTGGAGTGGCATGGACCAGCAGTACGATGAGCACCGTATCAACATCATCGATACCCCGGGACACGTTGACTTTACCATCGAGGTAGAGCGTTCCCTGCGGGTTCTGGATGGTGCCGTTGTTGTTTTCTGTGGTTCTTCCGGTGTTGAGCCCCAGTCCGAAACGGTATGGCGCCAGGCCAACAAGTACGAAGTGCCGCGCATGGTCTTCGTCAACAAAATGGACCGTGCAGGTGCCAACTTCCTGCGCGTCGTTGATCAGATCAAGACCCGTCTGGGTGCTTCGCCGGTACCCATTCAGTTGCCGATCGGTGCTGAAGATGAGTTCGCGGGCGTTATCGACCTGATCCGTAACAAGGCCATCTACTGGAACGAAGACGATGCTGGTGCGACCTACGACCAGCGCGACGTCCCGGAAGATATGGCGGACGAAGTGGCGATGTACCGCGAGCAGATGGTCGAAGCTGCTGCTGAAGCCAACGAAGAGCTGATGGAGAAGTACCTCGAAGAAGGCGAGCTGTCGATCGAGGACATCAAGAAAGGCCTGCGTCTGCGTACTATCGCTAACGAAATCGTTGTCGCGACCTGTGGTTCTGCCTTCAAGAACAAGGGCGTTCAGGCGGTCCTGGACTCCGTTATCGAATTCCTGCCGGCGCCTGACGAAGTCAAGGCGATCCGTGGTGAAGTCGATGATGAAGGCACTGAAGAAACCCGTCCGGTTGATGACAATGCTCCGTTCGCGGCTCTGGCGTTCAAGATCGCCACTGACCCGTTCGTGGGCACGTTGACCTTCTTCCGCGTGTACTCCGGTAAGCTGGAGTCCGGTCAGTCCGTCTACAACTCGGTCAAGCTCAAGAAAGAGCGTGTCGGCCGTATGGTCCAGATGCACTCCAAAGAGCGTCAGGAAATCAAAGAGGTTCTGGCGGGTGACATCGCAGCGGCTATCGGTCTGAAGAGCGTCACCACCGGTGATACTCTGTGTGACGAAAGCGCCAAGATCGTTCTTGAGCGCATGGAATTCCCGGAGCCGGTTATCTCCGTTGCGGTTGAGCCGAAATCCAAGGCTGACCAGGAGAAAATGGGCGTGGCTCTCGGCAAGCTGGCGCAGGAAGATCCGTCTTTCCGTGTCCGCACCGATGAAGAGTCCGGTCAGACCATCATCTCCGGTATGGGTGAGCTTCACCTGGACATCATCGTTGACCGTATGCGTCGCGAGTTCAAGGTGGAAGCGAACATCGGTAAGCCTCAGGTGGCTTATCGTGAGTGCATCCGTAAAGCGGTTGATGTCGAAGGCAAGTTCGTTCGTCAGTCCGGTGGTCGTGGTCAGTACGGTCACGTTCACGTGAAGTTCGAGCCGATTCCGCTGGATGACGAAGATGCTGAAAACTTCATCTTCGTGAACGAAATCGTAGGTGGTGTGGTTCCCAAGGAATACATCCCGGCGGTTTCCCAGGGCATCGAAGAGCAGATGCAGAACGGTATCCTGGCGGGCTATCCGCTGCTGGGTATCAAAGCGACGCTGCACGATGGTTCCTATCACGATGTTGACTCGAACGAGATGGCGTTCAAGATCGCTGGCTCCATGGCGCTGAAGAAAGCCGCCGAGCAGGCGAGTCCGGCGCTCCTCGAGCCGATGATGAAGGTCGAAGTCGTTACCCCGGAAGACTACATGGGTGACGTCGTGGGTGACCTGAACCGTCGTCGTGGTCTCGTTCAGGGTATGGAAGATAGCCCTGCGGGCAAGATCATCCGTGCCGAGGTTCCGTTGTCGGAGATGTTCGGTTACGCCACCGATCTGCGTTCTGCAACGCAAGGTCGTGCGTCCTACGCGATGGAGTTTGCTGGTTACTCAGAAGCTCCTTCGAACATTGCCGAAGCGATCATTAAAAAGGGTTGATACCCGGATCTAAGAAACAGGAAGAGGTGTAACCGTGTCTAAAGAAAAATTTGAGCGTAATAAACCGCACGTGAACGTGGGCACGATTGGCCACGTTGACCATGGTAAAACCACGCTGACTGCAGCCCTGACTCGTGTGTGTCACGAGGTTTGGGGTACTGGTACTGCAAGTGCTTTCGACCAGATCGATAACGCACCGGAAGAGAAGGCGCGTGGTATCACCATCGCGACGTCTCACGTTGAGTACGATTCCCCGACGCGTCACTACGCACACGTTGACTGCCCGGGTCACGCCGACTACGTGAAGAACATGATCACGGGTGCGGCGCAGATGGACGGCGCGATCCTGGTTTGTTCCGCAGCTGACGGCCCGATGCCGCAGACGCGTGAGCACATCCTGCTGTCCCGTCAGGTCGGCGTTCCGTTCATCGTTGTGTTCCTGAACAAAGCGGACATGGTTGATGACGAAGAGCTGCTGGAACTGGTTGAAATGGAAGTGCGTGACCTGCTGAGCCAGTACGACTTCCCGGGCGACGACACGCCGATCATCACCGGTTCCGCGCTGATGGCGCTGGAAGGCAAGGATGACAACGAAATGGGTACGACCGCTGTCAAGAAGCTGGTTGAGGCCCTGGACGAGTACATCCCTGAGCCGGAGCGTGCGATCGATCAGCCGTTCCTGATGCCGATCGAGGACGTCTTCTCCATCTCTGGTCGTGGTACCGTTGTGACCGGTCGTGTTGAGCGTGGCATCATCAAGGTAGGTGACGAAGTGGAAATCGTGGGTATCCGCGACACCACCAAGACCACCTGTACCGGTGTTGAGATGTTCCGTAAGCTGCTGGACGAAGGTCGCGCGGGTGAGAACGTGGGTGTTCTGCTGCGTGGTACCAAGCGTGACGACGTTGAGCGTGGTCAGGTCCTGGCGGTGCCGGGTTCCATTACCCCGCACACCAAGTTCGAGTCCGAAGTTTACGTGCTGAGCAAAGAAGAAGGTGGTCGTCATACCCCGTTCTTCAAGGGCTACCGTCCGCAGTTCTACTTCCGTACGACCGACGTAACGGGCGCGTGTGAGCTGCCGGAAGGTGTTGAGATGGTTATGCCGGGTGACAACGTCAAACTGGTTGCCACTCTGATTGCCCCGATCGCCATGGAAGAAGGTCTGCGCTTCGCGATCCGCGAAGGTGGTCGTACCGTTGGCGCGGGTGTTGTCGCCAAGATCATCGAGTAATCGATCGGTCTTCGGGAAAAGGGGCTGCTTTGTGCAGCCCCTTTTTCTATGAAGATAGGTAATTATCCGACTTTAGGGGTAGATGGTGTCGCACGCCTGCTTGACAGGGTTGTGCGTTCTGCATACAATGCGGCTCCTTTTTTTAAGGTCGGCTAACAGTAGCTGCTACGAGTGGAGTTTGGTGCAACATGCAAAGCCAAAAGATCAGAATTCGGTTGAAGGCGTTTGATTATCGCCTGATCGACCAGTCCACGCAGGAGATCGTCGATACCGCGAAGCGGACCGGCGCTCAGGTGCGTGGTCCGATTCCTCTGCCGACGCGCAAGGAAAAGTACACGGTATTGATCTCTCCGCACGTCAACAAAGACGCGCGCGATCAGTATGAAATTCGTACGCATAAGCGTCTGCTCGACATTGTTGAGCCGACGGAAAAGACAGTAGATGCATTGATGAAGCTTGATCTGGCTGCCGGTGTAGACGTTCAGATCAGCCTCGGCTAACGCGCAACGCGTTGGTTTGTGTAACTGTCGTAAGGCCATAGAGGGTGAGAGCCCCGTACACTTTAAGAGGTGAAACATGGCAATTGGTGTTGTCGGTCGTAAGGCCGGTATGACCCGTATTTTTACGGATGACGGGCGCGCAGTGCCCGTAACGGTGATTGAGGTTGAAGCCAACCGTATCACCCAACTCAAGACACTCGAGTCAGATGGCTACCGTGCAGTCCAGGTGACTGTTGGTAAGCGTCGCGCTTCCCGTGTAACCAAGAGTGAGTCCGGACATTTCGCTAAGGCTGGCGTAGAGGCTGGTCGTGGCGTATGGGAATTTCGTTTGGCAGACGGCGAAGGTGAAGATCTTCAGGCCGGCGGCGAAATCGTAGCTACTACCTTTGAAGCGGGTCAGTTCGTTGATGCAACGGCGACCTCCAAAGGTAAGGGCTTTGCCGGTACCGTCAAGCGCTGGAACTTTTCCATGCAGGACGCCACTCACGGTAACTCCCTGTCGCATCGGGCGCCTGGTTCAATTGGTCAGAACCAGACTCCGGGTAAAGTTTTCAAAGGCAAGAAGATGGCTGGCCAGATGGGCAATGAGCGGGTCACCGTTCAGAACCTGGAAGTGGTCCGCGTCGATGCTGAGCGCAACCTGCTGCTCGTCAAAGGTGCCGTTCCTGGCGCTACTGGCGGCGACGTTGTCATCAAGCCTGCAGTTAAAGCCTGAGGAGCGATGCGATGGAACTGAAAATTACTGGTAGCAGCGAAGGCGTTTCCGTATCTGACGCCGCATTCGCGAAAGATTTCAACGAGTCGCTGGTCCATCAGGTCGTTACGGCTTATATGGCCGGCGGTCGTCAGGGCACTCGTGCCCAGAAGACCCGCTCTGAAGTGAGTGGCGGTGGTAAGAAGCCATGGCGCCAGAAGGGTACTGGTCGCGCCCGTGCGGGTACGATCCGTAGTCCGATCTGGCGTAGCGGTGGTGTGACGTTTGCTGCCAAGCCGCAAGATCACTCCCAGAAAGTGAACCGCAAGATGTACCGTGCGGCACTGCGCTCTATTTTCTCTGAGTTGGTGCGTCAGGAACGTCTGGTCGTGGTTGACGACGTCGTTGTCGACTCTCCCAAGACCAAGGCATTCAGCGCCAAGCTCAAGGATCTGGGTGTGTCCAACGCGCTGATTCTGGCAGACACCGTTGAGCAGAACCTGCACCTGGCTTCACGCAACATTCCGCACGTTGACGTGCGTGACGTTGCCGGTCTGGATCCGGTGAGCCTGGTTGCTCACGAGAACGTTGTGGTTACCGTGCCGGCTCTGAAGAAGATTGAGGAGATGCTGGGATGAATCAGGAACGTATTTATAGGGTCCTGCTGGGACCGCATGTTTCCGAGAAGGCCTCCTTGGTCGCCGAAAGCAACCAGGTTGTGTTTCGAGTCGCCGCTGACGCGACGAAGCCGGAGGTTAAACGCGCTGTTGAGCAGCTGTTCAACGTCAAAGTCGAAGGTGTTCAGATCCTGAACCGCAAGGGTAAGTTGAAGCGCACGGTGCGTGGCTTCGGTAAGCGCGATGATCTTCGCAAAGCTTACGTTCGTCTTGCGGAAGGTCAGGAAATCGACTTTGTGGATGTGGAATAAGGTAAAGGGGTCGTAAAATGCCGATCGTCAAAACCAAGCCAACATCGCCCGGCCGCCGTCACGTTGTAAAGACTTACAACCCTGACCTGCACAAAGGCAAGCCTTTCGAGCCGTTGGTTGAATCTCTGAGCCGCACCGGTGGTCGTAACCATTTCGGTCGGATCACCACGCGTCACGTCGGTGGTGGCCACAAGCGTCATTACCGCCTGATCGACTTCAAGCGGACCAAAGATGGTATCCCGGCCGTTGTAGAGCGTCTGGAATACGATCCGAACCGCTCTGCGCACATTGCGCTGCTCAAGTACGCCGATGGCGAGCGTCGCTACATCATCGCTCCCAAAGGTGTCGTAGCAGGGCAGGAAGTGCGCTCTGGCATCGACGCGCCAATCAAGGTGGGTAGCACGCTGCCGCTCCGGAATATTCCGGTCGGTTCCGTTATCCACTGCGTCGAACTCAAGCCTGGAAAGGGCGCTCAGCTGGCTCGCAGTGCGGGCGCATCCGTACAGCTGGTCGCTCGTGAAGGCGCGTATGCAACGCTGCGTCTTCGTTCAGGTGAAATGCGTAAGGTGCTTGTCGAGTGTCGTGCAACGTTGGGCGAAGTGTCCAACAGCGAACACACCCTCAAGCAGCTTGGTAAAGCGGGTGCATCACGTTGGCGCGGCAAACGCCCAACAGTACGTGGTGTTGCTATGAACCCAGTTGACCACCCGCATGGTGGTGGTGAAGGGCGTACCTCTGGCGGGCGTCACCCGGTTACTCCGTGGGGTGTTCCGACCAAAGGGCATAAGACTCGTAAGAACAAGCGTACTGACCGAATGATAGTACGTCGTCGTTCAGCCAAGTAAACGACTACATAGAGGTATTTGCTGTGCCACGTTCTTTGAAGAAAGGTCCTTTTATTGACCTGCATCTGTTGAAGAAGGTTGAGGCAGCTCTGGAATCCAACGACAAGCGACCGATCAAGACCTGGTCGCGCCGGTCGACGGTTTTCCCGGAGATGGTAGGCCTGACCATTGCAATCCATAACGGCAAGCAACACGTGCCGGTCCATGTCTCTGAAGACATGGTGGGTCACAAGCTGGGTGAGTTCGCTGCTACGCGTACTTACCGCGGTCATGCTGCCGACAAGAAAGCTAAACGCTGATTGAGGGTATAGAGAAATGGAAGTAGCGGCTAAGTACAAAGGCGCTCGCCTCTCTGCTCAGAAAGCGCGTCTTGTCGCAGATCAGGTCCGCGGCAAGGCAGTAGAGGAAGCCCTGAATATTCTGACTTTCAGCCCGAAAAAGGCGGCGGTAGTGATCAAGAAAGCCTTGGAATCTGCCATTGCCAACGCTGAGCATAACGAAGGTCTGGACGTTGACGAGTTGCGGGTAGCCACCATCATGGTGGACGAGGGCCCGACGCTCAAGCGAATCAAGGCTCGAGCTAAGGGGCGCGCTGATCGTATTTTCAAGCGCACCTGTCATATCACCGTCAAGGTCGCCGACAAGTAGGAGATGCTCAGATGGGTCATAAAGTAAATCCAACCGGTATTCGGCTGGGTGTGATTAAAGAGCACAACTCAGTCTGGTATGCCGAAAAAGGGGAATACGCGAAAAACCTCCTGAACGACATTCAGGTGCGTGAATTCCTGCAAAAGCGTCTGGTGAAGGCGTCTGTAAGCAAGATTGTGATCGAGCGCCCTGCTCAGAACGCCCGTATCACGATCCATACTGCCCGTCCCGGTATTGTTATCGGTAAGAAGGGTGAAGATGTTGACCGTCTGCGTCGCGAAGTCAGCGGCATGATGGGCGTGCCTGTGCACATCAACATCGAAGAGGTCCGTAAGCCGGATCTGGATGCCAAACTGGTTGCCCAGAACGTGGCTGGCCAGCTGGAGCGTCGTGTGATGTTCCGTCGCGCCATGAAGCGTGCGGTTCAGAACGCCATGCGCCAGGGCGCAAAAGGTATCAAGATCCAGGTCGGCGGCCGTCTGGGTGGCGCGGAAATCGCGCGCTCCGAATGGTATCGCGAAGGTCGGGTGCCGCTGCACACACTGCGTGCAGACATCGACTACGCAACCTACGAAGCGCAGACCACCTACGGCATCATCGGCGTCAAGGTATGGATCTTCAAGGGCGAGATTCTTGGCGGCATGGAACAAGTCCGTGCTGAGAAGGATGCCTCTCGCAAGAAAGGTTCTAAGTAAAGGGGCACTCGTATGCTGCAGCCAAAACGTACGAAATTTCGCAAGGTAATGAAAGGCCGTAACACCGGTCTCGCTCAGCGCGGTAACAAGGTGAGCTTCGGTGAGTACGGATTGAAAGCGACAAGCCGTGGCCGTATAACTGCGCGCCAGATCGAAGCGGCACGTCGGACAATGACCCGTCGTATCAAGCGGGGCGGTAAGATCTGGATCCGGGTTTTCCCGGACAAGCCGATCACCGGTAAGCCGCTGGAAGTACGGATGGGTAAAGGTAAGGGTTCTGTCGAGTACTGGGTTGCTGAGATCCAGCCGGGCAAAATGCTGTATGAAATGGAAGGTGTTGCTGAAGAAGTAGCGCGTGAAGCGTTCACCCTGGCCGCCGCCAAACTGCCTGTTTCGACAACCTTCGTTACGAGGACGGTGATGTGATGAAAGCAACAGAGCTGCGCGAAAAATCAGTCGAGGAGCTGAACAAAGAGCTGATCGACCTCCTTAAGGAGCAGTTCAACCTGCGCATGCGCAAGGCGACAGGTCAGCTGAATCAGTCTCACCTCCTCAGCAAGGTTAAGCGCGACGTTGCTCGCGTGAAAACAGTATTGAACGAAAAGGCAGGACAGTGACATGACTGAAGCTACTAATACTGCCAGAACCCTGAGCGGCAAGGTCGTGAGCAACAAGATGGATAAGTCCATCGTGGTTCTGGTGGAGCGCCAGGTGAAACACCCGCTGTACGGTAAGTACATCAAGCGCTCAACCAAGATTCACGCTCACGACGAAAGTAACCAGTGCAACATCGGCGACACCGTTCGGATCGAGGAAACTCGTCCGATCTCCAAGACCAAGAGCTGGGCTCTGGTTGATGTCGTCGAACGCGCTTCGAAGGTGTAACTCGCCCGGACGGTGAGTCTTGTCGTAACGGCAAAGTGGTTTCTGCTGGAGAACAACCATGATTCAGACTCAAACAATGCTTGAGGTCGCGGACAACAGTGGTGCCCGTCAGGTGATGTGCATCAAGGTCCTGGGCGGTTCACACCGGCGTTACGCCAGCGTGGGAGATATCATCAAGGTGACCGTTAAGGAAGCCATCCCCCGCGGGAAAGTGCGCAAAGGCCAGGTCCTCAAGGCTGTCGTAGTGCGTACCGCCAAGGGCGTTCGTCGCCCGGACGGTTCGTTGATTCGCTTCGACGGTAACGCAGCTGTACTTCTGAACAACCAGGACGCGCCGATCGGCACCCGGATCTTTGGACCGGTGACCCGTGAGCTGCGTAGCGAAAAGTTCATGAAGATTATTTCACTGGCACCCGAAGTACTGTAAGGACTAGAGGCCGGTTATGAAGAAGATCAAACGAGATGACGAAGTCATCGTCACCACGGGAAAAGATAAGGGTAAGCGCGGCAAGGTCCTCAAGGTCCAGGCCGACGGAAAGGTGATTGTTTCCGGGATCAACATGATCAAGAAACACACCAAGCCCAACCCGATGCTCGGCACGCCGGGTGGCATCGTCGAGAAAGAAGCACCTATCCAGGCTTCCAACGTGGCTATTTTTAATCCGCAGACCGGCAAAGCCGATCGCGTCGGCTTCCAGAGCAAGGAAGACGGCAGCAAGATGCGGATTTTCAAGTCCACGAAAGAAGCTGTCGATAACCAGTAAGCGGTGGTGGTTACGATGCTTAACATGAAAGAGATGTACAAACAGGACGTGGTACCCGCGCTGCAACAGGCGTTCGAATACAAGAACCCGATGCAGGTGCCGCGTATTGAAAAAATCACCCTGAACATGGGTGTCGGTGAAGCCGTCGGCGACAAGAAGCTGATCGAGAATGCGCTTGCAGATCTTGAGCAGCTGGCTGGTCAGAAGCCGGTGGTCACCAAGGCGCGTAAATCCGTCGCGGGCTTCAAGATTCGTGAAGGTTGGCCGATCGGTTGTAAAGTCACGCTGCGCGGTGAGCGTATGTGGGACTTCTTCGATCGCCTGGTTCACATCGCGATTCCCCGTGTGCGTGACTTCCGTGGCCTGAATCCGAAGTCTTTTGACGGTCGCGGCAACTACAGCATGGGTGTGCGTGAGCAGATCATCTTCCCGGAAATCGAGTACGACAAGGTCGACAAGATTCGCGGGCTGGATATCACCATCACCACCAGTGCGGGTAGCGATGAAGAAGGCCGTGAACTGCTGAAAGCTTTCGGCTTTCCGTTCAAGAAATAAGGAACGAGCGTAATGGCTAAGGTATCGATGAAGAATCGCGAGCTGAAGCGCCAGAAGACTGTCGAGAAATACGCAGTCAAGCGCGCTGAGCTCAAGGCGATTATCAAGAACCCGAATACCAGCGACGAAGAACGTTGGGATGCGCAGATCAAACTGCAGAAGCTCCCGCGTAATGCCAGCCCGGCACGTCTTCGTAACCGTTGCCAGGTCACTGGTCGTCCGCACGGCGTTCTGCGCAAATTCCAGCTTTCTCGCATCAAGTTGCGTGAAGCCGGCATGCGTGGTGACGTACCGGGCCTGACCAAGTCGAGCTGGTAAAGGTAGGCACTTCGGTGCCTGTTGGTAAGCGGTGCGGCAAGCCGCTGCACAACTGAAAAGATCAGGAGCCTCATACCAATGAGTATGCAAGACACGCTTGCGGATATGATTACTCGCATCCGCAATGCTCAGATGGCATCCAAAGCTGATGTGACGATGCCGTCATCAAAAATGAAGGTCTCCGTAGCCCAGGTCCTGAAGGACGAAGGCTATGTCGAGGACTTCTCCGTTACAGCTGACGCCAAGCCGGAACTGACTGTGACCCTCCGTTATTTCGAGGGCAAGCCGGTTATCGAGTCTATCAAGCGGGTCAGCCGTCCGAGTCTGCGCCAGTACAAAGGCGCTGGGGAACTGCCGAAGGTAGCCGGTGGTCTGGGAATCGCCATCGTGTCAACGTCCAAGGGCGTTATGACCGATCGCGCCGCGCGTCAAGCCGGCGTTGGTGGCGAAGTCATCTGCACCGTATTTTAGGAGTTACACATGTCCAGGGTTGCCAATAATCCTGTCGTGCTGCCTTCCGGTGTTGAGGTTAAGCTGAGCGGACAGGATATCAATGTGAAGGGCTCCAAGGGAGCGCTTCAATTCACCATTCATGACGCGGTAGAAGTGAAGCAGGAAGAAAACGTCCTGCGTTTCGCTGCGCGTGATGGCGCAAAACAGTCTCGTGCCCTTGCCGGTACTACCCGTGCACTGGTTAACAATATGGTGACTGGCGTCAGCACCGGCTTCGAGCGCAAGCTTCAGCTGGTGGGCGTGGGTTATCGTGCCCAGGCACAAGGGAAAAAGCTCAATCTGACTCTGGGTTTCTCTCACCCGGTTGAGTACGAGCTGCCCGAAGGTATCACGGCTGAAACACCGTCGAATACGGAAGTCGTGATTCGGGGTATCGATAAGCAACAGGTTGGTCAGGTCGCAGCGGAAATCCGCGCCTACCGTCCGCCCGAGCCTTATAAAGGTAAGGGTGTACGTTATGCGGACGAGCTGGTCAGACGTAAAGAGGCCAAGAAGAAATAAGGCGGGACTATGAGCGCGAATAACGAAAGATTGCGTCGCGCACGTAAAGTGCGTATGAAGATCCGTGAACTGGGCGCCAACCGTCTCTGCGTACATCGTACGCCGCGGCACATGTATGCCCAGGTCACGACTGCTGATGGTAGTAAGGTTCTGGCATCTGCCTCCACACTGGACAAGGAATTGCGCCAGGGTGCGACCGGCAACGTAGACGCTGCCAAGCAAGTCGGCAAGCTCATTGCAGAGCGTGCCAAGGCAGCCGGTATTGAGCAGGTTGCATTCGACCGTTCCGGCTATCGCTATCATGGTCGCATCCAGGCTTTGGCCGATGCGGCACGTGAAGCTGGCCTGCAATTCTAAGAGGTGGAGAAGATGAGCGTGAACGAACAGAAAGCGCCTGAGCTCCAGGAAAAGCTGGTTCAGGTCAACCGCGTCGCGAAAGTCGTGAAGGGTGGTCGTATTTTCGCCTTCACTGCGCTGACTGTGGTAGGTGATGGTAAAGGTCGTGTTGGCTTCGGTCGTGGCAAGGCGCGTGAAGTGCCGGTCGCTATCCAGAAAGCTATGGAAGCAGCACGTAAGAACATGGTTGATGTACCGCTGAAGGGCAACACCCTGCAGTACCCGGTCCAAGCGGCCCACGGTGGTTCCAAGGTGTACATGCAGCCGGCTTCAGAAGGTACCGGTATCATCGCCGGTGGTGCGATGCGTGCGGTACTGGAAGTGGCAGGTGTTCAGAACGTCCTGTCCAAGTGTTACGGCTCGACCAATCCGGTCAACGTAGTCCGTTCCACTATCAAGGGTCTCCAGGCCATGAAGTCGCCTGAAGACGTTGCAGCCAAGCGCGGCAAGACCGTGGAAGATATTCTGGGTTGAAGTCATGGCGAACAAGACAATGAAAGTCACTCTGACCCGCAGCCCGATCGGCTGTCAGCCCAAGCACAAAGAGTGCGTCAAGGGCCTGGGTCTGCGTAAGATCGGTCACACTGTCGAGGTTGAGGACACAGCGTCCACGCGTGGCATGGTGAACCGTATTAATTACCTGGTACGGGTTGAGGAGAACTAAGATGCGTTTGAACGAGCTTAGTCCTGAAGCCGGTTCTCGCCCGGACGGCAAGCGTGTCGGTCGCGGTATCGGTAGTGGCCTCGGCAAGACCGGTGGCCGCGGTCACAAGGGTCTGAAGTCCCGCTCCGGCGGCAGCGTAGCACCCGGTTTCGAGGGCGGTCAGCAGCCGTTGGCCCGTCGTCTGCCGAAGTTCGGTTTCACCTCCCGTCAGCAGCGTTATGAGGCGGAGATCCGTCTGAACGAACTGGCCAAGGTTGAAGGCGATGTTGCAGACCTGGATGCGCTGAAAAAGGCGGACATTATCCGTGAGGAAATCCGTGCAGCGAAGGTGATCCTGTCTGGCGAGCTGACCCGTCCGGTCACCGTCAAGGGTCTCAAGGTCACCAAAGGCGCGCGTGAAGCCATCACGGCTGCAGGCGGTAAAATCGAAGAATAAGGCGAGTCGGGGACATAATGGCCAAGACAGCATCAATGCCGGCGGGAGCCGGGAAGGGACTGGCGGAGCTGCGTTCGCGGCTCTGGTTCGTATTCCTGGCGCTACTGGTGTACCGCATCGGTGCCCACATTCCGGTACCGGGTATTAATCCTGATCGCTTGGCAGCACTGTTCGAACAGAACCAGGGCACGATCCTGGGTCTGTTCAACATGTTCTCCGGCGGTGCCCTCGAGCGAATGAGTATCTTCGCGCTGGGCATCATGCCTTACATCTCGGCCTCGATCATCATGCAGCTGATGACGGCTGTGAGCCCTCAACTTGAGCAGTTGAAGAAGGAGGGTGAAGCCGGACGCCGCAAGATCAGTCAGTACACGCGTTACGGTACGGTACTTCTGGCCCTGGTTCAGGGCCTTGGTATTTCTGTCGGGCTGGCTTCTCAGGGAGTCACGTTCAATGACAGTTTCAGCTTCCACTTTGTGGCAGTTGTGTCGTTTGTGTGTGGTGCCGTCTTCATGATGTGGCTGGGCGAGCAGATCACAGAGCGGGGTATCGGCAACGGTATTTCCCTGCTGATCTTCTCCGGTATCGTCGCGGGTCTTCCCGGGGCGATCGGCCAGACTCTGGAGCAGGCGCGCAGTGGTGAAATGAGTCTGCTGGTGGTTCTGGGTATTGCGATCCTCGCGGTTGCGGTCATTGGCTTCGTGGTGTTCATGGAGCGCGGCCAGCGCCGGTTGACGATCAACTATGCCAAGCGCCAACAGGGACGCCGGGTATTTGCCCAGCAGTCCAGCCATCTGCCGCTGAAGGTCAATATGGCGGGTGTCATTCCACCGATCTTCGCGTCCTCCATTCTGCTGTTCCCGGCATCTTTGGGGCAGTGGTTCGGCCAGGGCGAAGGCATGGAATGGTTGAGCAGCATTTCTCAGGCCCTGGCGCCGAGTCAGCCGCTCTATATCATCCTGTTCGCGGCAGCGGTCATGTTCTTCTGCTTCTTCTACACGGCGTTGATGTATAACCCGCGTGAAGTGGCGGACAACCTGAAGCGTTCCGGCGCGTTCATCCCGGGTATTCGTCCGGGTGAGCAGACGGCGAAGTACATCGATGGTGTTCTGACCCGGTTGACCCTGTTCGGTGCGCTGTACATTACGGCAGTCTCTCTGTTCCCGCAGTTCCTGATGGTGGCCGGTAACGTTCCGTTCTACCTGGGGGGGACGTCGCTGCTGATCGTGGTTGTGGTCGTGATGGATTTCATGGCACAGGTTCAGTCTCATCTGATGTCCCATCAGTATGAGTCGCTGATGAAAAAGTCCAATCTCAAGGGCTATGGTCGGGGCTGATTTCGGTCAGTCCCCCCGGTAACACTGGAGTCGACAATGAAAGTACGCGCTTCGGTAAAGAAAATTTGCCGTAACTGCAAAGTCATTCGTCGCAATGGCTCAGTCCGAGTCATTTGCACGGAGCCTCGTCACAAGCAGCGTCAAGGCTGATATCGAACCCGATATCAATCTGAATCGCGAGGGGGCGAAATGGTGGTGCTTGATCTTTCTCTGATCAAGCGCTATCATTTCGCGCCCTTTTTGTGGCGGAAAATTCACACAGCAAAGCTTTGAACGCGGAGTAATTTGGATGGCACGTATAGCCGGTGTCAATATACCCGACAACAAACATGCTGTTATCTCACTGACTTACATCTTTGGAGTCGGTAAGACAACAGCTCAGAAGCTTTGCGATGCAGCCGGCGTCAAGCCGGACGCCAAGGTCAAAGACCTGAGCGACGATGAAGTTGAATCACTTCGTACCGAAGTGGGCAAACTGAGCGTCGAAGGTGATCTGCGTCGTGAAGTTCAGATGAACATCAAGCGTTTGAAGGATCTGGGCTGCTTCCGTGGTCTGCGTCATCGTCACGGCCTTCCGGTCCGTGGCCAGCGCACGAAGACCAACGCTCGCACCCGCAAAGGTCCTCGCAAACCGATTCGTAAGTAATAGGTAGGCAAACATGGCAAAGCCAGGTACACGTACCCGTAAAAAGGTGAAAAAGACGGTTGTTGATGGCGTCGCGCACATCCACGCGTCCTTCAACAACACGATCGTGACCATCTCTGACCGTCAGGGCAATGTCTTGTCCTGGGCCACCTCCGGTGGTTCTGGTTTCCGTGGCTCACGCAAGAGCACACCTTTTGCTGCGCAGGTAGCAGCTGAAAGAGCCGGTAATGCGGCTGCTGAATACGGCCTTAAAAACCTGGATGTAGAGGTTAAGGGTCCTGGGCCCGGACGTGAATCCGCTGTACGCGCGCTGAATGCTTGCGGGTACAAGATTACCAACATCACTGATGTCACGCCGATTCCGCATAACGGCTGCCGTCCGCCCAAAAAGCGCCGCGTGTAAGACAGGAGACAGTGAAGTATGGCACGTTACATAGGTCCAAAATGTAAGCTGTCTCGTCGTGAAGGGACAGATCTTTTCCTGAAGAGCGGCGTCCGCGCACTGGATTCCAAGTGCAACATCGAAACGCCTCCGGGTATGCACGGTGCGCGCCGCGGTCGTCTGTCCGAGTACGGCGTGCAGCTCCGCGAAAAGCAAAAGGTTCGTCGTATCTACGGCGTCCTGGAAAAACAGTTCCGGAACTACTACAAGGAAGCCGCCCGCATCAAGGGTGCAACAGGTGAGAACCTGCTTCAGCTTCTGGAAGGTCGTCTGGACAATGTCGTATACCGCATGGGTTTTGGTTCGACCCGTGCTGAAGCCCGTCAGCTTGTGTCGCACAAGGCCATTCTGGTGAATGATAGCGTCGTGAACATTCCGTCCTATCAGGTCAAGCCGGGTGACGTGGTCAGCGTTCGCGAGAAAGCTAAAAACCAGCTGCGTGTTAAAGGCGCTCTGGATCTCGCGGGCAATCGCGCCCCTGTGAGCTGGGTAGAGGTCGACGCCAACAAGATGTCAGGCGTTTACAGTTCAGTGCCTGAGCGGACTGAACTGCCGGCCGACATCAACGAGAACCTCATCGTCGAGCTTTACTCCAAGTAAGGCCTGAGTTAGCAACGAGAGCAGATAGGGGCGTCTATGCAGCGTTCAGTACATGAGTTATTGACACCTCGTACCATCGACGTAAAAGAATTGGGCAAGACGCACGCCAAGGTCACGCTGGAGCCGCTTGAACGCGGTTTCGGCCATACCCTGGGCAGTGCACTGCGCCGCATCCTCTTGTCGTCCATGCCGGGCTGCGCCATCACTGAGGCGCAGATCGACGGTGTGCTGCATGAGTACAGCGCAATTGAGGGTGTCCAGGAAGACGTTATCGAGATTCTGCTGAATCTCAAAGGCGTTGCCGTCAAGATGGGTAGCCGCGACGAAGCTGAGCTGTCAGTCAGCAAGAAGGGCCCTGGTGTTGTAACCGCAGCTGATATTCAGCTGGATCACGATATCGAGATTGCCAACCCGGAGCACGTGATCTGTCACCTGAGTGAAAAGGGTGAACTGAACATGCGCCTGAAAGTGGCACGTGGTCGTGGTTATGAAGCCGCTGATCAGCGCGGTCTTGAAGATGACGAGACCCGTGCGATCGGGCGCCTTCAGCTGGACGCTACTTACAGCCCCGTGCGTCGCGTTTCCTACGCCGTAGAGAACGCGCGTGTCGAGCAGCGCACTGACCTGGACAAGCTGGTTATTGATCTGGAGACCAACGGTACGATCGACCCTGAAGAGGCGATCCGTCGTGCCGCGACCATTCTCCAGCAGCAGCTGGCTGTCTTCGTCGACTTCGATCATGAGAAAGAGCCTGAGCGTGTTGAGGAAGAGGAAGAAGTTGATCCGATCCTCCTGCGTCCGGTCGATGATCTGGAGTTGACTGTGCGTTCAGCGAACTGCCTGAAAGCTGAAAACATTTACTACATCGGCGATCTTATTCAGCGCACCGAAGTGGAGCTGCTGAAGACGCCTAACCTGGGTAAAAAGTCGCTCACCGAAATCAAGGACGTACTGGCCTCTCGTGGCCTGTCCCTGGGTATGCGACTGGACAACTGGCCGCCGGCTAGCCTTCGTGGCGATGACCGGGTCCTGGGCGGTTGATCGCCGTATTGGTAGTTTAAGGTAAGGAATCAGAGCAATGCGTCATCGTAAGAGTGGTCGTAAGTTCAGCAGGACCAGCGCGCATCGCAAGGCCATGTTCCGTAACATGACCGCGTCGCTGGTTGAGCATGAGTTGATCAAAACCACTCTGCCCAAGGCGAAAGAACTTCGCCGTGTGGCAGAGCCGTTGATCACACTGTCAAAAAACGATTCAGTTGCAAACCGTCGTCTGGCGTTCTCACGCCTGCGTGACGATGCAGCTGTTGCCAAACTGTTCAATGAACTGGGTCCGCGTTACAGCGAGCGCCCGGGTGGATACCTGCGCATTCTGAAGTGCGGTTTCCGTGCCGGCGATAACGCGCCTATGGCTTTCGTTGAGCTGGTTGGTCGTCCGCTGGACGTCGAAGCAGAAGAGATGGGCGACGACGACTAAGGTCGATTGTTTTGCCCAAAAAAACCGGAGCCAAGGCTCCGGTTTTTTTATGCCCGGAGAAAAGCCTCTGTAGAGGCTCCACTCCGGTTGGATTTCCTCAGTCGGTTTCAGCCGGTTCGCGTTTGGTCGTTCCCTGGCGGCTTGGCTTCTTCAGCATGGGTTTGAGGTAGCGGCCGGTGTGAGAGCGCGGATTGTCTGCGACCTCCTCCGGCGTGCCTTCGGCAATGATCTCACCACCCCCAATGCCGCCTTCGGGACCCAGATCGACGATCCAGTCCGCAGTCTTGATGACATCCAGGTTGTGCTCGATGACCACGATGGTGTTGCCGTGGCCCCGCAGGCGCTGCAGGACGTTCAGCAGCTGCTGGATGTCATAGAAGTGGAGGCCGGTAGTAGGCTCGTCCAGGATATACAGGGTCTTGCCGGTATCGCGCTTGGACAGTTCTCGCGCGAGCTTGACCCGCTGGGCTTCACCACCGGACAGCGTGACGGCAGACTGGCCCAGGCGAACGTAGGCGAGACCTACGTCGATCAGGGTTTGCAGCTTGCGCGCCAGGAACGGGACCGCATCGAAAAATTCCCGTGCTTCCTCGACGGTCATCTCCAGGACTTCGTGAATGTTCTTGCCCTTGTACTGGACCTCCAGTGTCTCCCGGTTGTAACGCTTACCCTTACAGATATCGCAGGGCACGTAGATGTCCGGCAGGAAGTGCATCTCCACCTTGATCACCCCATCGCCCTGGCAGGCCTCGCAGCGCCCTCCTTTTACGTTGAAGGAGAAGCGGCCCGGTTTGTAACCCCGGGAGCGGGCTTCCTGGGTGCCGGCGAAGAGTTCCCGGATGGGCGTAAACAGGCCGGTGTACGTGGCCGGGTTGGATCTGGGCGTACGACCAATCGGACTCTGATCGATGTCGATAACCTTGTCCAACTGGTCGAGGCCTTCCAGCTTCTCATACGGTCCGTGGGACAGCGTGGTGGCCTTGTTGAGCCGGCTGGCTGCGACCGGGTAGAGCGTGCCGTTGATGAGGGTCGACTTGCCCGAGCCCGATACCCCGGTAATGCAGGTCATTACACCCAACGGGAGAGTCAGGTTGGCGGACTTCAGATTATTGCCGGTGGCGCCAAGCAGGCGCAACGACTGGCCGGATCCCTTTTCCCGGGTTTGCGGCACGGCAATCTCACGCGTTCCGCTAAGGTACTGCCCCGTCAGGGACGCCTGGCTCGCGATAATGTCGTCCGGCGTGCCTTCGGCGATGATCTCGCCACCATGCACTCCGGCACCGGGGCCGATATCGATCACGTGATCGGCGGCCCGGATGGCGTCTTCGTCATGTTCGACCACGATAACCGTATTACCGAGATCCCGCAGGTGGGTCAGGGTGGCCAGCAGACGGTCGTTGTCGCGCTGATGCAGGCCAATCGAGGGCTCATCGAGAATGTACATGACACCCACCAGGCCGGCACCGATCTGACTGGCCAGTCGGATCCGTTGGGCCTCCCCGCCGGACAGGGTGTCGGCGCTGCGTTCCAGGGTGAGGTATTCCAGGCCGACATTCACCAGGAACTGCAGTCGCTGGCGAATCTCTTTCATGATCTTTTCGGCAATCTCGCCGCGGCGACCCGGCAGCGCCAGGTTTTCGAAATAGTTGTACGCCTGACCCACCGGCAGATAGGTAATGTCCGGCAGGTTGTGCTCATCGATGAACACATGACGGGCACTGCGCCGCAGGCGTGATCCGCCACAGTCCTTGCACGGTTGCTGGCTCAGGTGTTTGGCCAGCTCTTCGCGCATGCTCTGCGATTCCGTCTCCCGGTATCGGCGCTCCAGGTTGGGCAACACCCCTTCGAACGGGTGGGCCTTCTCCATGATGTGGCCCCGGGAGTTGACGTACTTGAAGGTGATCTCTTCCTTTCCGGAGCCGTGCAGCACGACATTGCGGAAGTCCTCCGGCAGGTCGACGAACGCCGTGTCCATATCCACGCCGTAGTGTTCGGCCACGCTGTTCAACAGCTGGAAGTAGTAGACGGCCCGGCGGTCCCAGCCGCGGATGGCGCCTTCGGCGAGGGTGGCCTCCGGGTGCTGGACGATCTTGTCCGGATCGAAAAACTGTTTGACGCCCAGGCCATCGCAGGTTGGGCAGGCGCCGGCTGGATTGTTGAAGGAGAACAGTCGCGGCTCCAGCTCGCTGAGAGAGTAGCCGCACTGGGTGCAGGCATAGAGGGCAGAAAACGTTTGATCCTCACCCTCGCTGTCCATGGGCGCAACCAGGGCGATGCCACTGGCCAGCTCCAGGGCCGTTTCAAAGCTTTCTGCCAGGCGTTGCTCCAGACCGGGCTTCACCTTGAAGCGGTCCACCACGACTTCGATGGTGTGCTTGCGCTTTTTGTCGAGATCGGGAAGGTCGTCAATGTCGTAGACGCGCCCGTCCACCCGGGCGCGGATAAAGCCCTGGGCGCGGACGTTGTCGAACACCTGCAGGTGCTCGCCTTTGCGGTCCCGGATCACCGGCGCCAGGATCATCAGTCGGCTGCCTTCCTCCATAGCGAGGACCTGGTCCACCATCTGGCTGACGGTTTGCGCTTCCAGCGGTTGGCCGTGATCGGGGCAGCGAGGCTCGCCGGCCCGCGCGAACAGCAGACGCAGGTAGTCGTAGATCTCGGTGATGGTGCCGACGGTGGAGCGCGGGTTGTGGGAGGTCGACTTCTGTTCGATTGAAATGGCCGGTGACAGCCCTTCGATATGGTCGACGTCCGGCTTTTCCATCATCGACAGAAATTGACGGGCGTAGGTCGACAGGGACTCCACATAACGACGCTGGCCTTCGGCATAGAGCGTATCGAACGCCAGTGAAGATTTGCCGGAGCCCGACAGCCCGGTGATCACGATCAGCTTGTCCCGGGGGATATCGAGATCGAAATTTTTCAGGTTGTGGGTGCGTGCGCCTCTGATCTGGATGGAATCCATGACACTCCTCGGACAGGAAATGGGTACGGCTTGTCGCCCGGAAATTCACCAGTATACCGCGTCAAACCGGGTGCGACGACGTGTTTGAATGCGACGTGTCGGTGGGGGCCTGAGGATGGCGGATCTACCAGTTCAGGTTGTCTTCCGGTGTCGTCTCTGCCGGGGTTCTCCGGTCTTGCGAAGGCTCGGCCAGATCCTGAAGGCGCACCTGCGTTTCGGCGTGGGATTCCGACAGGTCGATGATAATCTCTACGCGCCGGTTGAGGGCGCGGTTCATCGGGCTGGAGTTGGGGACCCGGGGGCGGGTGTCTGCAAAGCCCTGGACCGTGACCCGGTTGGCCTCGATACCGCCGCCTTTGATCAGCACGTTGGCCACGGCCGCGGCGCGATCGGCCGAGAGGTTCCAGTTGGAGTCGTAGCGCGTGCTGTGGATCGGCACATCGTCGGTATGACCTTCGATCGTCAGTTCGCCCGGCGTGCCTTTCAGAACGTCGGCCATGCGATACAACATGTCTTCAAAGGAGTAGGTGAGCTGGGCTGACCCGGAAGGGAATGAGCCCTTTTCCTCAATCCGGATGACGATGCGCTCATTTTCCTTTTTCAGATCCAGGCGGCCTTCCTGCAGCTCGTCGCGCAGGACGTTTTCAAGTTGCTGGAACTGTTTGTCCACGGCCTGGTCGCGGGCTTCGGCGATTTTTGCCTCGACCTCCGACTGGGTGGTGTTGGTTTCCAGCTCGGGTTGGTCCGTTGTGGTTTCCTGGCGAACTTCGTTGAGGACGGTGGGCTCGGGTTTACCCGCCGAAAAGTGATCGAAGACCGGTGTAGTGCCCTTGGGGATTTCCATGGCAGGCACCTCGCGCTGAACGCCAAACGCCTTGGAAAGCTCATCGGCGATCTGCTTGAACTTGTTGGCGTCGATTTCAGAGAACGACAGCAACAGCACAAAGAAACACATGAGCAGCGACATCAGGTCGGCAAACGTCACGACCCAAGCCGGTACGCCAGGCTGTTCCTCTTCGGGCAACTCGTCCATCGCTCGTCAACTCCTAGGACGCGGTTTCCGCTTCGCCGCTTTGCTCGCGCTTGGCCGGCGGCAGGTAGCTGGACAGCATCTGTTCGATGACCCGCGGATTGCGACCCTCCTGAATAGCAATCACGGCGTCGGTGATCAGCGCTTGCATGCGGGCCTCTTCGGTCATGCGAAGCTCGAGCTTGTCCGCGATCGGACTGGCCACCATGGTGGCCAGAACGGCGCCATAGAGCGTGGTCAGCAGGGCGACGGCCATGGCGGGGCCGATGGATTTCGGATCCTCCATATTGGAAAGCATTTGCACCAGGCCCACAATGGTACCGATCATGCCCATGGCCGGGCCGACGTCGGCCATGGCCCGGAACACTTTGGCGCCCATCCGGTTGCGGTCGAGAGTCAGCAGGCGTTCTTTCTGCATCAGTTTCTCGATGGTTTCGGCCGGCTGGCTCTCCAGCAAATACTGGATGCCCTGGCGAAGAAACGTGGAACTGACCTCTTTCTCCTCAAGTGCGAGCACGCCCTGCTTGCGGGCGACATTGGCGATATCGACGATTTCGTTGATCAGGTCTTCGGTGTCCGGCAATTTGAAGGAGAAGGCGCGGCTGGCCGCCTTGAAGGCCCCCAGAAACTGCCCGAAGCTGAATTTGGCCAGAACGACGCACAGACTGCCGACGATCACGATCAGCACCGACGGCATGTTGAGAAACACTTCGCTCGACGCGCCGAGGACGATGGCAGAGCCAATAACGAGCATGGCGCCGACGAGGCCAAAGAGGGTCGCGAAATCCACAGATGTCCCTATGAAGTTGAGTGTCGAGTAACGATCCGGCGCAGCCCTTTATTGTACTGCGCGAGCGATGTCGCCGGTGAGCCCGTCATGACTGCGGCGACGAGCCTCGATTGCTGGCTATATTACGCGGAGTTGCCGGCGGACTGAACGTTTCCCGCGTGCAAATGTCGGGGAATTTTGTCAGAAACCGTCATCTAACGTAATCGACTGTTGTGGCCAGCGCCAATCTTGTGTCCCGTCTGGTGAATTCGCTGATCTACTGCGTACCGCTGACGTCTTTGGCCAAGGCGCCAGCCCGCCGGTGTGGTGGTTCCACATCCACGGTTAGCAACGCAGGTCCAGAGGCGTCAGCGGTGCGCCCTTCGGGAGCGCCTGAACGCTTTGATAGCGGTGTTGCGGCAGCTCGATTTGGAACCACCGGAGCGCCGGCCGCCAAACCTTCGCTACCGCGCCTTGCTCTCAAAGCCTCAAAGCATTCAGGCGCTCAGTAGATCAGCGAATTCACCAGACGGGACACTAGTAATTGATCTGTGTGGCCTGTTGCCTCCTTCACGGGAAGGGCGTTTGGTACAATTATGCATCAATTTCCATTTTTACCGTTCAGAGTGACCGTTGTTCCATGAATTCACTTGAGAAACGATCCATTGCCGCCCTGGCTTCCGTGTATGCGATGCGGATGCTGGGGTTGTTCATGGTCTTGCCGGTATTCATGCTGTTGGGTGAAAAGCTCGACGGCGCCACGCCGGCATTACTGGGCCTGGCCATCGGCGCCTATGGCCTGAGCCAGGCTCTGCTGCAGATTCCCTTCGGGATGCTGTCTGATCGCCTGGGGCGCAAGCGGCTGATCTTTTTCGGCCTGCTCCTGTTTGCGGCCGGCAGTTTCATCGCCGGCTCTTCCGAAAGTGTCTACGGCGTGATTGCCGGGCGAGCGTTGCAGGGCGGCGGGGCGATTGCCAGTGTCCTGATGGCGCTGCTCAGCGACCTGACCCGTGAAGAGAACCGCACCAAAGCGATGGCCCTGGTGGGCATGTCCATCGGCATTGCCTTTTCTGCGTCCCTGTTTATTGGGCCGCTGCTGGGCTCGGTGGCCGGCCTGTCGGGAATATTCTACGTCACTGGCGTACTGGCGCTGGTGGGTATCGGTCTGGTGTATTGGGTCGTGCCGTCACCGGCATCCCAGTCCCAGCACCTGGACACGCAGCCGGCCCGCGAAAAGCTCAAGCAGGTCCTGACGGACGGTCGTCTGCTGCGGCTTGATTTTGGTATTGCGGCGCTGCACCTGGTGCTAACGTCCGCGTTTCTCGTGATTCCCGTCCTGCTGCGGGACCAGGTCGGGCTGGCGCCGACCCATCACTGGTGGGTCTACTTGTCCGTTATGGCGGTGGCGTTCTTTGCGATGGTGCCGTTTATCATCATCGGCGAGAAGAAACGCATGATGAAGCAAGTGCTCTGTGGCGCTGTGGCCACGCTGACCGTCTCGTGCATGGCACTGGCTGAATTGCCGCACACGCTGTCGGTCATGTGGATCTGCCTGTTCTTCTTCTTCATGGCGTTCAACCTGCTGGAGGCGAGCCTGCCATCGCTGATCAGCAAGGAATCGCCGGCAGCGGCCAAGGGCACAGCCATGGGGGCGTATTCCACCTCCCAATTCCTGGGCGCCTTTGTCGGTGGGGCGCTGGGCGGCACGCTGTTGCAGCACTTCGGCGTGAACGGTGTGTTCGGTCTGATGGTGTCGGTCCTGGTGATCTGGCTGGGGCTGGCCATCACCATGAAGAGGCCGAGCCATACCTCCAGTTTCGTGGTACAGTTGGTCGACATTGACGGGCGTGGCGTTTCTGCGGTGGACCATGCGCTGAGAGGCATTGCCGGCGTTGAGGATGTGGTGATCCTGGCCGATGCCGGCGCGGCCTATCTCAAGGTGGATAAAGAGCAGTTCGATGCCGCCGATCTGGGGCAGTTCACCTTCGTCAGGCCCTGACGCAAACACTGAATTCAGACGGCCAGCCATGGAGGGCTGGCCACGACAGAGATTATTGGGAGTCGAGCATGGCAAGAGGCGTAAACAAGGTCATCCTGATCGGTAATCTGGGTAACGATCCGGAAACCCGTTACACCCCCAACGGTAACGCGGTGACCAACCTGAACCTGGCGACCGACGAGAGCTACAAGGACCGCCAGAGTGGGCAGATGGTGCCCAAGACGGAATGGCACCGTGTGGTCATGTTCGGCAAGATCGCTGAAGTGGCCGGTCAGTACCTGCGCAAAGGGTCCAAGGTCTATATCGAAGGCAAGCTGCAGACCCGCAAGTGGCAGGGGCAGGATGGCCAGGACCGCTACACCACGGAAGTCGTGGTGGACATCAACGGCCAGATGCAGATGCTGGACAGCCGCGGTGGCGGTGATAACCAGGGCATGGGGGCGCCGTCTCGGCCGCAGCAGCAACCGCAACAACAGCCGCAGCAGAACTATGGCAATCAGGGCGGCCAGGCGTCCGGTGGATACAGCCAGCCGCCGCAGAATCAGGGCGGTAGTAGCATGCCGGAACCAGTGGATGACTTCGACGACGATATCCCGTTCTAGGGGACGTCCCGCCAGAATTGAGAAGGCCCGCCATTGGCGGGCCTTCTTGCGTTTCGGGACGGGTTAGTCCTCGTCGTCATCTACCGGCGAATCTGCCATGCCCAGTTCCTTGATCTTGCGGGTCAGGGTATTCCGGCCCCAGCCCAGCAGGATCGCGGCATCCCGGCGGCGCCCGCCGGTGTGTTTGAGTGCGGTTTCGATCATCACCTGTTCGAACTCCGGCACGGCCACATCCAGGATGCCCTGTTTGCCCCGTTTGAGCTCCTGTTCGGCCCAGGCGCGGAGGCCTTCCTGCCAGGTCTGGCCGGTCGGCGGCGTATCGGCCTGATCCAGCAATTCCGGCGGCAGGTCGCTGACGTGGATTTCCCGGCCGCTGGCCATCACGGTCAGCCAGCGACAGGTGTTTTCCAGCTGGCGGACGTTGCCAGGCCAGGGCAGGGTGGTCAGGTATTCCTCGGCTTCCGGGCGCAGCAACTTGGGCTCGACGGACAGCTCCTGGGCCGCCCGCTTCAGGAAGTGGCGCATCAGGCGCGGGATGTCTTCACGCCGTTCCGCCAGTTTGGGCAGGTGCACCCGAATCACGTTCAGGCGGTGGAACAGATCTTCCCGGAAGGTGCCGGCCTGGACCAGCTTTTCCAGATTCTGGTGCGTCGCCGCGATGATGCGAACGTCCACCTTGATGGGGGTGGTGCCGCCGACCCGATAGAACTCGCCGTCGGCGAGGACGCGCAACAGGCGGGTCTGGGTATCGGCCGGCATATCACCGATCTCGTCCAGGAACAGGGTGCCGCCGTTGGACTGCTCGAAGCGCCCCTGGCGTGCCGCCCCGGCACCGGTGAAGGCCCCTTTCTCGTGGCCGAACAGTTCTGATTCGATCAGGTCCTTGGGGATGGCCGCCATGTTCAGGGCGATGAACGGGTGGTTGGCCCGCGGGCTGTGGTTGTGCAGTGCCTGAGCGACCAGCTCTTTCCCCGTGCCGCTTTCCCCGTTGATCAAAACGGTGATGTTGGAGTGGGAAAGGCGGCCAATGGCGCGAAACACTTCCTGCATGGCCGGCGCTTCACCGATGATTTCGGTATGCCGGGTGCCGGCGTCGGCCTGGGGTTCGGTGCTGGCGCGGCGTTCACGGCTGTGATCGACCGCTCGCTTGACCAGTTCCACCGCGTCGTCGACGTCGAAGGGCTTGGGCAGGTATTCGAATGCCCCCGTCTGGTAACTGGCGACGGCGCTTTCCAGGTCGGAGTGGGCCGTCATGATGATGACGGGAATGTCCGGGTGATCCTGAACGATCTGCGAAAGCAGTGCGATGCCATCGATACCCGGCATGCGGATGTCGCTGATGATGGCATCGGGCTGCTCCCGGTCGAGTCGCATCATAATGCCTTCGCCGCTCTCGAACACGCGTGGTTGCATGTTGGCCTGCGTCAGGGCCCGTTCCAGGACCCAGCGAATACTCCGATCATCGTCAATTATCCAGACGTTGGCCGATTGGCTCATGCTTTCAGCTCCAGAGGCAGGAAAATGATGAAATCGGTCCAGCCGGGCGAACTCTCGCATTCCACGAGGCCCTGATGTTGACCGATGATGCTTTGCGTAATCGAAAGACCCAGGCCTGTTCCGTTGGCCCGGCCGCTGATCATGGGATAGAAAACGTTCTGCAACAGGTCCTGTGGAATGCCGGGCCCGTTATCAATGATGTCGACGCGGCACACCAGCCGGTAACGGCGATGGCCGATGGTGAACTGGCGCAGCGCCCGGGTGCGGAATGTGATGCAGGGCGTTTCGTCATTGGTGTGGTCGGCTGCCGCTTCCATGGCGTTACGTGCCACGTTGAGGAAGGCCTGGATCAGCTGTTCCTTGTCGCCGGGGAACTCGGGCAGGCTGGGGTCGTAGTCGCGTTCCAGTTTGACGCGGCCCTTACTTTCGGCTTCCAGCAGCGTTCTCACCCGTTCCAGCACTTCATGGATGTTGGTTGAGCTGAACTGGGGCGCCTTGTTGGGACCGAGCATGCGGTCGACAAGCCCACGCAGACGATCCGCCTCGTCGATGATGACCCGGGTGTATTCCTTCTGACTCTCGTCGGCCAGTTCCCGGTCGAGCAATTGCGCCGCGCCACGGATACCGCCCAATGGGTTCTTGATCTCGTGGGCCATGCCGCGCACCAGGATTCGGGTGGTTTCCTGCTGGGAGAGCATGTCCTCTTCGCGCGTGATACGCAGCAAGCGGTCGCGCGGCTGCAGCTCCAGCAAGAGCGTTTCCGTATCGGCACCAATTTGGGACACGGAATAGTCCACCGTAAACCGGGAGCCGGACATCAGGGTGAATTCGGCTTCCCGCTTGGTGAAGGGCTGCCCGGTTCGAGATGCATCATTCAGCGTCTCGAAGGCCTCGGCGGAGCCGATAAACAAGTCGCCCAGGCGCGTGCCGACAATGCGCGAGCCGCTGGCTTCCAGCAGGTACTCCGCAGCGGCATTGATGTACAGAATGGTCAGATCCATATCCAGCACCAGTGTGGCGGTGGTCAGATGATCCAGGATCTGCCGGTAGACGATATCTCTAGACATGATGTCCCTCTTGTTCCGATACCTTGTTTGCAAAAAGCGAACCAGATGCGAACGTGCGGACAGCGAGCTGCGCCTTTTTGGTTAGCCCGTCGCCATTGAAGATAGATTCGGTGCCGTATTTCGGTGCCCCACCGGTGGTGTTTGATCGACACGGCCTCGCACCCAGGCCGGGTCCCGGCGCTGAAAACGCCGGCAACAGGGGCTTCAGGCGCTTGTTATGCCGGGCAATTCCTGTGACGACGCAGAAGCGGCGGACGATATCCACCGTGACGGTAGCCGTGAGGCCGTTGGCCGGTTGGCCTGGATGCTGTCAGCGTATCGCCCTGCTTTTGAACGAAGGTTAGGTGCTTTTTGGTGCTTTCGCACTGTTTTGGTGCGGCGCTCCGAGCCTCATGGCTCGGAGGTTGTTCGGGAGGGGTTAATTCTGGACCGAGGGCCGGTGGATGGTGAACGTAATGGTCTGGCCTTCCTGGACGATGCTGCCGTCCTTGTCGACGATCCGGACCGACGCATTGTGAGTTCCGCGAAACACGTTGCTGATGGGGAACTGGCCTGAGGCGTTCTGTCCAATCGGCTGGCCATCGAGTGACACTTCAAACAGATCGCCGGGGCGCAGGGCTGGTTGGCTGGAGACGGCAAACGTCATGTCGCCACTGCCGCTGTGGAAAGCGCTGTCGTTTTCCGGGGAATTAAACGCAACGCGGCTGTAGCGGGCCGAGGCCTTCTGCTTGCTGCCTTCTTCCTTTTTCTGGCGTTCTTCAAACGCCTTGACCTGTTCGGCCTTGGGCAGGGTCACCGTGGTCACCGGCTTGACGTCCACGGGCTCACCGCCTGATGAGGCCTCGTCGGTGTAGGTCACGTTGCCGTGCTCATCCACGCTTTTATAGACCTGGGCCTGGGCGCCGGTTGCCGCCAGGGCCAGGAGGCCAAATACAACCACAAGTTTCTTCACGGGGGCTCCCTGTTTTCTCTTTTATTCCCGATTATTGGCAGGTGGGGCGCTGCAATGCAACCGCCTCACGGTGTTCCTTGCGGGATTCTAATGTAGCGGTCGGCGGCACGGCTGTTAAGCCGAATTTTGTGTCTTCCTGAAACGAAAAAAGCCCCGCCGGAGCGGGGCTTTGCTGTCAGAGCGGTGGCTCTTAGACAGAGTAGTACAGATCGAACTCGACCGGGTGAGTCGTCATGTTCAGACGCTCGACTTCGGCACGCTTCAGATCGATGTAGCCGGCGATCATGTCTTCAGTGAAGACGCCGCCGCGAGTCAGGAACTCGTGGTCGTTCTCGAGAACGTCCAGCGCTTCCTGGAAGGTTTCGCACACGGTCGGGATGTTCAGTGCTTCTTCCTTCGGCAGATCGTACAGATCCTTGTCCATGGCATCGCCCGGGTGGATCTTGTTCTGGATGCCGTCAAGGCCGGCCATCAGCATGGCGGCGAAGGCCAGGTACGGGTTGGCAGACGGATCCGGGAAGCGCACTTCGATACGACGCGCTTTCGGGCTGTTTACGTACGGGATACGGATGGAAGCGGAGCGGTTACGGGCGGAGTAGGCCAGCATAACCGGTGCTTCGAAGCCCGGCACCAGACGCTTATAGCTGTTGGTGGACGCGTTGGTGAAGGCGTTGATGGTCTTGGCGTGCTTGATGATACCGCCGATGTAGTACAGGGCGGTTTCGCTCAGACCGGCATAGCCGTCACCCGCGAAGACGTTCTTGCCATCCTTGTTCAGGGACATGTGAACGTGCATGCCAGAACCGTTATCGCCAACCACCGGCTTCGGCATGAAGGTCGCGGTCTTGCCGTAAGCGTGGGCCACATTGTGGACGCAGTACTTCAGAATCTGGACTTCGTCCGCCTTGCGGGTCAGGGTGTTGGCGCCAACGCCGATTTCACACTGGCCGGCCGTACCCACTTCGTGGTGGTGAACTTCGATTTCCAGGCCCATGGATTCCATGGCGGCACACATGGCGCCACGCAGGTCGTGCAGGCTGTCGACCGGCGGAACCGGGAAGTAGCCGCCTTTCACGCCCGGACGGTGACCGATGTTGTTGCGCTCGAAATCCTCGCCGGAAACCCAGGCGGCCTCTTCAGAGTAGATTTCGTACATGGAACCCTGCATGTCGGTGTTCCACTTCACGGAATCGAAAACGAAGAATTCCGGTTCCGGGCCGAACAGGGCACCGTCGGCGATGCCGGTGGACTTCAGGTATTCCTCGGCACGACGGGCAACGGAGCGCGGATCCCGCTCATAACCCTGCATGGTCGACGGTTCAACGATGTCGCAGGTAATGTTCAGCGTGGTTTCTTCGGTGAACGGGTCGATCACGCCCGTCGCGTCGTCCGGCATAAGGATCATGTCGGATTCGTTGATGCCTTTCCAGCCGGCGATGGAAGAGCCATCAAACATCTTGCCGTCTGAGAAAAAATCTTCATCCACTTCAGAAGAAGGCAGGGTCACGTGCTGCTCTTTACCGCGACTGTCGGTAAACCGCAGGTCGATCCATTTGACTTCGTGCTCTTTGATCAGGTCAAGCGTCTTGGACATTACGCATACTCCGTCAGTTTATGTCTTTTATGGAGCCGGCTCGGCTGAACGATATTCGTCCAGCGTCCGATTCATTCGACAGGCGCATGGCAGCTTATCAAAACAGCTGCGCGCGTGCCTGCAAATTCGGCTGCAATCAGATAAGCAAAGCGCTTGCCAAGATCAGAGAATCGTTCGATGGTGGTGCAGAGTGGGCATTTAAGGGGCGGGAGGGACGGTGCGCTTGTGTGCAATGTCACACGTGTGGTGCACGATGCGCTCTATTAAGGTGCGTTATTTCGAAAAATGACCCAAAACAGTGCGCATTATCATTCGAGTGTTTTTGCAAAACTACGGTTGTTCACTCTTTAACCGTAGTTGTGCCTTGCTGTTTTCGATATACTGCGCGCGCCCGAAGCCCGTCGTCATCCGTCGCGGGCTTCCATTTCCCAGGGTGAGCCTGCTGTGTCCGGAAACCATGGTCTGGCCCCCGACTAACATTTTTCAGATTTGAGATGGCATGCCGGACTGCGTTGTCCCTTCAATCGTCTCAGGTCAGTTGCATGCCTCAGGATTATCTTGTGATCGAAAAACGCCGAAATATCGCCATTATCGCCCACGTTGACCATGGTAAGACCACGCTGGTTGACAAGCTGCTCGAGCAGTCCGGAACCCTGGACCGCAAAGAAAGCGGCGCCGAGCGCATCATGGACTCCAACGACCAGGAGCGTGAACGTGGTATCACGATTCTGGCCAAGAACACCGCGATCCGCTGGAACGAGTACCAGATCAACATCGTCGATACGCCGGGCCACGCCGATTTCGGGGGTGAGGTCGAGCGCGTCATGTCGATGGTGGACTCCGTGCTGCTGCTGGTGGACGCTGTCGATGGGCCGATGCCCCAGACCCGTTTCGTGACCCAGAAAGCTTTCGATCAAGGCCTTAAACCGATCGTTGTGGTTAACAAGGTGGACCGCCCGGGTGCGCGTCCGGATTGGGTCATCAACGAAGTATTTGATCTGTTCGATCGCCTCGGTGCCACCGATGAGCAACTGGATTTCCCGATTGTCTACGCGTCGGCACTGAACGGCATCGCCGGCCCGGAAGCGGATCAGCTGGCGGACGACATGACCCCACTGTTCGAGGCGATCGCCGAGCACGTGCCGGCGCCGGATGTCGATGTCAGCAGCCCGTTCCAGATGCAGGTGTCGCAGCTGGACTACGACAGTTATGTCGGCGTTATCGGGATCGGTCGAATCACCCGCGGCAAGCTGCGCCCCGGGCAGCAGGTCACCGTCATTGATCGTCACGACAAGAAGCGCAACGCCAAGGTGCTTGAGGTCAAAGGCTTCCACGGCCTGCAGCGGGTGCCGGTCGAAGAGGCGAGTGCCGGTGACATCGTCTGTATCAGCGGCATCAGCGAGCTGTTTATTTCCGATACCCTGTGCGATCCGCAGAATGTGGAGCGTCTGCCGGCGCTGACGGTCGACGAACCGACCGTGAGCATGACCTTCCAGGTCAACGATTCCCCGTTCGCCGGTAAAGAAGGCAAGTTCGTCACCAGCCGCAACATCAAGGAGCGTCTGGATAAAGAGCTGCTGCACAACGTGGCACTGCGCGTTGAGCCGGGCGAAACCGCTGAGAAGTTCAAGGTCTCCGGCCGGGGCGAACTGCACCTGTCGGTCCTGATCGAGAACATGCGCCGCGAAGGCTACGAGCTGGGCGTGTCCCGTCCGGAAGTCGTTCAGCGCGAAGTGGACGGCGAGCTGCAGGAGCCGTACGAGTTTGTGGTCATCGACGTCGAGGACCAGCACCAGGGCTCCATTATGGAAGTCATGGGCCTGCGTCGTGCCGAACTCAAGAATATGGTGCCGGACGGTCGAGGCCGTACCCGCCTGGAATTCATCATGCCGGCACGTGGCCTGATCGGTTTCCGCAACCAGTTCCTGACGTTGACGTCCGGTACCGGGATCATCACCAACGTCTTCGAGCACTACGGACCGGTTAAAGGCGGCGACATCGAGCACCGCAACAACGGCGTGCTGGTGTCGATGGTCGACGGCAAGGTGCTGGGCTACGCCCTGATGACCCTGCAGGAGCGCGGTCGCCTGTTCGTGGATCCGGGCACTGAGGTCTACGAGGGCATGATCATCGGTATCCACAACCGCGACAACGACCTGGTGGTCAACCCGACCAAGGCGAAGCAGCTGACCAACATCCGGGCGTCCGGCTCGGACGAGAACGTGATGCTGACCCCGCCGATCCGGATGTCACTGGAGCAGGCGCTGGAGTTCATCGATGACGATGAGCTGGTGGAAGTCACGCCGGAATCGGTCCGCATCCGCAAGAAGCTGCTCAAGGAAAACGAGCGCCGTCGGGCCCACAAGAAGTAAGTCCGCACGCACCACCCTCGCCGGCCATTCGGCGAGGGTGGTAATTCCCTGCCCAATCTCCTACATTCAGAAGTCTGCCCGATCCACCGACTTCCGGATGTCACCATGCTGACGCTCTATCCCGAAATAAAGCCCTACGCCGAGCATCGACTCAAGGTCGACCCGCCTCACGAACTCTATATAGAAGAAAGCGGCAACCCGGATGGCATTCCGGTCGTCGTGGTCCATGGCGGCCCGGGTGGTGGTTGTGAGGACTATTACCGGCGCTTTTTCGATGCCGAGCGGTTCCGGATCATCCTGTTCGATCAGCGTGGCGCCGGTCGCTCCACGCCCCTGGCGGAGCTTAACGGCAACGACACCCAGGCCCTGGTCGAGGATATGGAGCGTATCCGCCAATTCCTTGGCATCAAGCAGTGGGTGCTGTTTGGTGGCAGCTGGGGCTCGACCCTGAGTCTGGTCTATGCCGAGACGCATCCGGATCAGGTGCTCGGGCTGGTATTGCGAGGCATCTTCCTCTGTCGGCCGCAGGATATCCGCTGGTTCTATCAGGACGGCGCCGGACGGATATTCCCGGATTACTGGGAAGACTATCTCGCGGTAGTGCCCAAAGACGAGCGTGGCGACATGGTTGGCGCCTATTACCGGCGCCTGACCAGCACCAACGAATTGGAGCAGATGCAGGCGGCGAAAGCCTGGTCCGTCTGGGAAGGGCGTTGTGCCACGCTACACCCCAATCCCCGGGTGGTGGAGCATTTTGGTCACCCCCACGTGGCGATCGCCCTGGCCCGGATCGAGTGCCATTATTTCATGAACAATGCGTTTCTGGAGCCGGACCAGATCGTTCGGGATGCCGGTCGCCTGCAGGGCATTCCGGGCCACATCGTCCACGGCCGATACGACATGGTGTGTCCGCTCGACAACGCTCACGCCCTGCGCGAGGTTTGGCCTGAAGCGGAGTTCTCGATCATCCGCGATGCGGGCCACTCGGCGTCAGAGCCGGCCATCGTCGACGCCCTGATACGGGCCTGCGAGAAAATCGCCGAGCACTACGCGCACTCACATCACCGTCCGGTTTAGGGAGCGCATTGTAGGCGCCTTGAGCCGTTTGGATCTCATCTGCATTTGTCTATTTATGTAACCGCCGCTTGCCGTGCTGAATGGGGATAATTAGAATCCCGATCAGTTCGTTGCAGTACTGTCATGTGTTGGTCACATTTCAACCATGGCCATGCCTCAGCAGTTCGAACCGGAAAAGGGACAAGGAGTTGATTTGAAAGCCCTCATCCAGCGGGTGACTCACGCCAACGTGGACGTCGACGGCCAGACGGTCGGTCGCATCGACGACGGCATCCTCCTGTTTCTCGGTGTTGAGCATGAAGACACTGACGAAACCGCCCGGCTTCTCTGTCAGCGTGTCCTCAACTATCGTATCTTTTCCGACGACGCCGGTCGTATGAATCTCAGCCTCCAGGATCGCGGAGGCAGCCTTCTCGTTGTTCCCCAGTTCACCCTCGCCGCGGATACCCGTAAAGGCCAGCGCCCCAGTTTTTCGTCTGCGGCGCCACCGGAGCAGGGCGATGCACTGTTTCGCGCTTTTGTCTCAAGTGCGAAGGAACTTGTTGGAGAGGCTCGGCTGGCAACGGGAACATTCGGCGCCGATATGGCGGTGTCGCTGGTCAATGACGGGCCCGTTACGTTCCTGCTGGAGGCGTGAGGCCAAGGTGATCCAGGCAATGGGCGGGAAGAGTTGTCACAAAACCGTCATGGTGGCCATGATTCAATGCCGCCCGATGGTGGCCGAAAGTATCACTTGATTGAGTGAATAGTTGTGCTACTTTCCGATGCTTCGGTGTCAGGTTCGATTACAGTGCAGTCAATCGACGGTTGCTTCATCTTGGCGCAACCTGAAACAGAAAGATAATGCACTGAGTAGCATAACCGCATAAAAAGTTTAATTTTTTTCGAGTTGGCCTGAAAATTGTTGGTTGGATTCGGAAATCGGCGGAGCTAAACGCTTAAAAAATCGCCAAAAAAATTTGCAAAATAAGATTGTCTGTATTAAAACCATGTCATCATGCAGCGCTTTAAGAAGCGTCTGTAAGTGACTGACCTTGAAGGTGTAGCTGGGTCGAGACCGGCAGGAGCTGAGACGATTCAGGCCGCCCGAAAGGAAACGTATCACGCATGTCCCTGTTGTCGCTCAGGATTTTCCACGAGGCGTAACAATAATGACATGTTTGATTCACATAATGGGCCCGTCAAAAGGCCCAACACTAAAAACGGGTAAAAACCCGCGGCTAAAACCTGAGTTAACTCAAGAAGGAAGACGCAACATGAAAAAGACTCTGATCGCATCAGCTGTAGCGGCGGCTACTTTTTCCGGCGCGGCGCTGGCGCAAGAAGCCAACCTGCCGGAAGTTTACGGCAACATTCAGCTGGTATACGTGAACTCCAATGCAGACGGTGACAGCAACCAGCTGGCAGACAACGGTTCTACTCTGGGCGTAAAGCACAGCCACGAACTGATGCCGGGCGTTGAGGGCTTCTTCAAGGCTGAGCTTGAATTCGATGCTGACAATAAAGCTAGCAATGGTGGCCTGAACTCTTTCGATGAAGCCTACGTTGGTGTTAAAGGCGACAGCTTCGGTCAGGTATGGGTTGGTTCTGACGACTCCACCTACGAGTCTGCGATCGACGAAATCGCCAACTACTACGAGTATGCTGGTCAAAGCCAGGGCGGTTCTTACAGCACTGGCGAAGGCGACCTGATCCAATACCGCACTCCTTCTTTCGGCGGCCTGACCTTCGGCGCAGCTGTTCAGATTAACGGCAGCGGCGACGACCAGTACAACGGCACCAACAGCTACCCGTATCAGCTGGCAGCCATGTACGAAATGGGCGGCCTGGAACTGGCGGTGGCCATGGATTCCAATGACGGTGCCACCAAATACTCTAAGTCTTTCGACGCTGTAGATCCCGCCAACAACGACGTGAACAACGAAAACACCTATGGTGTTCGTGCCAGTTACAGCATGGACAACCTGCGTCTGACCGGTGAATTCCAGACTCGTAAGGATGTTAGCGACGTATACGGCCTATTCGCCGGCTACAACATGGGTTCCAATACCTTCGCCGTGTCCTGGGAGCGCACTGCTCCGGATGCAGACGGTGCTGACGACATCGACGTATACACCGTTCAGGCCCTGCACAACCTGTCTGATCACATGTACGTCTACGTAGAAGGTTACCTGGGACAGGGTGACGACAACTACGCCTACGCCGACGAAGATCAGCAAACTGATCTGGCCATCGGTACTACCTACTACTTCTGATTCAGCGCTTAGCTGACTCGAAGCAGTAACCTAATAAACCGGCTCTTTTCAGGGCCGGTTTTTTTGTGTCTGAAGGATTGGCAACTTATCCTGAGCCTCTCGAAGACAATCCGGGTGGAAAATGGCTGAGGAACTGGAAATCAAATTGACGCTGGGTAAAGGCGGCACCGACGCGGCACGAGCCTGGCTGGATGAGAGGGCGTCTGAGGAAACAACGCAGAAGCGTCTGGTCAATCGGTATTTCGATACACCGGATCAGGCCCTCAACCACGAGCGGGCAGCCCTGCGGGTGCGGCAGGCGGATACCCACTACATACAGACGCTCAAGACGCAGGGCGAGTTTGTGGATGGCGCTCACAAGCGGCAGGAGTGGGAGTGGCCGCTGCCTGGTGCGGATCTGAATCTGGGGCTGTTGGCGGATACGCCGATTGCCGAAAACGTCAATCTTGCCGAGCTGGCGGTGATCTTCGAAACCAACTTCGACCGGGAAGCCCGATTGCTGAGCCACGAAGGCGCCATGATCGAGTGTGCGCTGGACCACGGGGCGGTCCTGGCCGGTGATCGTCGGCGAGAGCTGGCGGAGCTGGAACTGGAGCTGAAATCCGGTCCGGGTTCAGCCCTCTTATCGCTGGCTTCTCAATTGGTGGGGCGTGTGCCGGCCTTCCTGAACCTGGTCAGCAAAGCGGAACAGGGCTACGACCTGGCCGGGCTTGGCCGACCGGAGAGCCGGGCAGCCGGGGATCCTCCAGTGACTGCCTGGTTGCGCGCCATCTCGGTTCACTGGCTGACGGGTACGGCGGAAACGGCCTGTCGTGAGACGTTGGCGGCCCTCGAAGACAGAGCCGTCGACGCCGGTCTTGAGGACGAATGGCACTGGGCCTCAAGTCAGGATTTCACGTCGGTGGACTGGCTGTTCGATGACCGGATGCTGCGCCTGCAGCTGGGGTTGCTAGTGCACTAGAGGCCTGAGTCGCCGCTACTCCGATTTTGCGGTATCGCCGTCGCTGGCCGCGTGCAGGTTGTGCCAGCGTTCCAAGAAAGCGCGATAGCGATCCAGCGCATCAATCAGCTCTTCCACCGGCGGCGTCTCGCTGGATTTGACCAGCACAATGAGCGCTTTGCCTTCCACTTCCTGGTTGGGATCCGGGTGGCAGACCACGTCGTCGTTCTCGTCGATGTAGGCGAGAGCCGTCCCGATGCCATGTCGGATCAGGGCGCTCACAATATCCGCCCAGTTCAGATCATCCAGCGGTAGCTCATAGCGGTGCGGATGGTCCTGCTGGTAGTTGAACAGATCTTCCAGCACTTTCTCCGAGCCAGGTGAGATTACCGCCCGCACCATGATTTCCGGGTAGGTGCGGACCGGCCGGATAACCGTGCGGATGCCCAGATCCCGATAGCGCGGCCGGTCTTCGTCCCTGACACATTCCAGTGTGACCCGATGCCCCAGCTGCAAATCACTCAGCCGGGAGGCGATACTGAACGTTACGCTGTCGGAATCCGGATCCGCCTCATCCGGCGCCAGCACGATGATGTAGCGGGCGTCGATCACATTAACGGCGCGCAGGGCCTGCGGGTCGTTGCCGGAGCCGTGATAGTGCACCAGTCCGGCGTCGCGCAGCTCCGTCGGCAAACCCTCCGGATAGTGCTGGGTGACGATCTGGATGGGGATGGTCTCGTAACCCGGAACGGCCCGAATCTGGCTCGACAGGCGCAGGAAGTAGGCGCTACCGCCGTGCATGGGCGTGTTGATAATGACAATGTGGTTTTTCATGTTGTATCTCCAGCGGCCGGTAATGATGCGCTCGCGCCGGTAGAACCGGTATTCAATATAGTCGCTGACGATCAGGGTGAGTACGGTAATGGCGAGAATATACATCACCGCCACCGTAATCAGTCGCCCCATGGCGGTTGTGGGTGACAGGTCGCCGTAGCCGACGGTGGCGAGGGTGGTGAACGTCAGCCAGAAGGCGTCGAGGAACGACAGCTTCTCGAACACCATCATCGCGACCAGGTGGAAAGCGACCAGACCAACCAGGATCAGCATCAACCGCTTGAGGCGTTGGCGGATCACCCCTGACATGGGAAGATGCGTAAAGTGGTGCTCGGCGGTGACGGCGCGTCTGTCTTTGTTGAGCATCTGTGGTGTTCCGGGTTTAGAGTCAGGTTGTCGTCGAGTTCCAGTCTAGACGGATTACCTGGCAAGCCCAAGGAAGTTGCTGAGCTATAAGGTGATTTTTAGGTTATGACCGCTGCCCCCCATGCTGGACCTGCCATTCCCGATCCGCTTCGTGAGGACGCCGACGCGGTGACGCGTCTGCTGGCCGACCTGCCGGCGCTGCCAAAGGACAAAGTGGTCGCGCAGGCCCACTGGCAGCGCGCGCTGGTTGGCAGCTTCTTCCTTCGGGAGGTGGTTGAGCGTCACCCCGAGTGGCTGTTCGAGTGCCTGAAGCGTGAACCCCTGTCGCGTCCGCTGGATCACGCCTTTCTCACGCTTCGCTGGCAGGCCTATCTGGAAGACGTCGCCGACGAATCGTCGCTGCATCGCTCCTTGCGTCTGTTTCGTCGTGAGGTCATGTTCCGCATCATCTTTCGTGATTTCCTGCGCCTCGCGGATCTCAACGAAACCATGGTCGCGGCCAGTGCCATGGCCGATGTGGCGATTGATGGTGCGCTGGACTGGCTCTATCAGGATGCCTGCGCCCAGATGGGAACCCCGTGGGGCATCGATCCCGTCACGGGCGAGGAAGCGCCGCAGCGGCTGGTGGTCCTGGGCATGGGCAAGCTCGGCGGCCATGAGCTGAACGTGTCGTCCGACATTGACCTGATTTTCGGCTTCCCGTCCAACGGCGAGACCCGGGGCGGTGCGCGCGCCATGGACAACCAGCAGTTCTTTATCCGACTGGGGCAGCGTCTGATCCAGGCGCTCGATCAGTTGACTGCCGATGGCTTTGTTTTCCGGGTGGATATGCGCCTGCGTCCATATGGCCAGAGTGGGGCGCTGGCACTCAGTTTCGGCGCCCTGGAATCCTACTATCAGGATCAGGGTCGGGATTGGGAGCGCTACGCCATGGTCAAGGCCCGCGTGGTCGCTGGCGACAAGAAGGCGGGGGACGTGTTGATGGCCACGCTACGCCCGTTTGTCTACCGCAAGTACATCGATTTCAGTGCCTTTGAATCCCTGCGCAGCATGAAGTCCATGATCAGTCGGGAAGTGCGTCGCAAGGGGATGGAGAACAACATCAAGCTGGGCAATGGCGGGATTCGCGAGATCGAATTCGTGGTGCAGGCCTTCCAGCTGATCCGGGGCGGGCGCGATCGCGAGCTCCAGCAACGGGAGCTGCTGCTGATCCTGCCGGAACTGGTGAATCTGGAGTTGTTACCGCAGGCCGTTGCCGATGAGTTGGCCGACGCCTACGTCTTCCTGCGCAACCTTGAACACGCCTTGCAGGGCATCGCCGACCAGCAGACCCAGGAGCTACCGGAGACCCCGGCGGCTCAGTCCCGGGTGGCCATGATCATGGGCTTCGACGGCTGGGACGACTGCCTGGCGGAACTCAATGGCCATCGCCAGCGCGTGGCTCGGCACTTTGCCGACATCATCGCTTCCGATGACGACGAGACGGAAGAAGAGGAGGCCAGCGCCCGCTGGCAGGAAATCTGGCTGGCAGAGCTGGAACCCGAGGCGGCGGTAAAGCGGCTGTCCAAGGCCGGTTTCGAGGTCCCGGAACAGAGTCTGGAACAGCTGGTGACCCTGCGCAGCAGCCGCACCGCGCAGATGATGCAGACCGAGGGCCGGCGTCGCCTGAACCGCTTTGTCCCGGTACTGCTGGAAGCTTTGAGTCAGGTGGAGCAGCCGTCGGAGACCCTGTCCCGGGTACTCCAGCTGGTCGAGTCTGTCCTGCGCCGGACGGCCTATCTGCTGCTGTTGCTGGAAAACCCCGGCGCTTTGCGCGAGCTGGTGCGGCTGTGCAGTGAAAGCCCCTGGATTGCACGGCAGCTTGCGGAAACCCCGCTGCTGCTGGACGAGCTGCTGAATACCGAAAGCCTCTATCATCCGCCCAGTCGCGAACAGTTGCAGGATGACTTGCGTCAGCAGTTGTTGCGTATTCCGCTGGAAGATCTGGAAGAGCAAATGGAGGTCCTGCGCCACTTCAAGAAGGCGCACGTCCTGCGCGTTGCCGCGTCGGAGCTGCGCGGCACGCTGCCCCTGATGAAAGTCAGCGATTATCTCACCTGGATCGCTGAAGTGGTGCTGGATCACGTGGTGGAGGTGGCCTTCTCCAACCTGGTGAGCCGGCATGGCTATCCGCATCACGGCGACGGTTCCGCCTGCGACAGCGATTTCGCGATTGTCGGTTACGGCAAGTTGGGCGGCATCGAGTTGGGCTATACCTCGGACCTGGATCTGGTTTTCATTCATACCGCTGATCCCAATGGTTCCACCAACGGCGACAAGCCCATCGACAACGCCGTGTTCTACACGCGTCTGGGTCAACGCATCGTCCATATCCTGAGCACCCAGACGCCGTCGGGGCAGTTGTACGAGGTGGATATGCGCCTGCGGCCGTCCGGCAACTCCGGATTGTTGGTCAGCAGTCTGTCGGCCTTCGAGAAATACCAGCGTGAAGATGCCTGGACCTGGGAGCATCAGGCACTGGCCCGCGCCCGGGGGGTGGCCGGCAGCCGCGAGGCGCTGGAAGCGTTCGAAACGCTTCGGCACGACATCCTTTGCCAGTCCCGCGATCGTGATGCGCTGCGCCAGGACGTGCTGAACATGCGGGAGAAGATGCGTGCGAGCCTGGGCACGCCGACCAAGGAGGGCGAAACGCCGGAAGCGTTTCACATCAAGCACGACCAGGGCGGCATCGTCGATATGGAGTTCATGGTGCAGTACCTGATGCTGGCGTACTCCAGCGAGCATCCGGAGCTGACCCAATGGTCGGATAACATCCGGCAGATGGAGGCGCTGGGCAAGGCGGGCGTCCTGCCAGAAGAAGATGCGGAACAATTGCGTGAGGCCTACATTGCATTGCGCTCGACGATACACCGCCGGGCGCTGCAGAACCTCAACAGTCGCGTTGAGGCGGAGGCCTTCCCGGAGGAGCGGGCTTATATCTGGTCGGTCTGGAACCGGGTGATGGGCGCATCGGGCGCGCCAGGGCGGTAAGCCCCTACTGCGTCGGTCGCGGGTTTCCTGCTAGAATAGCGGCTTTTCCGGGCCCGCTGGCGGGCTCTCCACAGCTTTATCAGGAGCAAAATGATGTCGATGGCGGATCGTGACGGCCTCATCTGGCTGGACGGAGAAATGGTGCCCTGGCGCGAAACCAAGGTGCACGTCCTCACCCATACGCTGCACTACGGCATGGGCTGTTTCGAAGGTGTGCGTGCCTACAACACCGAGAAGGGCCCGGCGATTTTCCGTTTGCAGGAGCACACGGACCGTCTGTTCCGCTCTGCCCACATCCTCAACATGAAAATGCCGTTCACCAAAGAACAGGTGAATGAAGCCCAGCGCCGCGCTGTGCGCGAGAACAATCTCGACGAAGCCTACATCCGCCCGATGGCCTTTCTGGGTTCTGAAGGCATGGGCCTGCGCGCCGATAATCTCAAGGTGCATTTGATGGTGGCCGCCTGGCACTGGCCGTCCTATATGGCGCCGGAGGCTCGTGAGCTGGGGATCAAGGTGCGCACGTCGTCCTACACCCGCCACCATGTGAACATCACCATGTGTAAGGCCAAGGCGAACGGCAACTACATGAACTCCATGCTGGCACTGAACGAAGCGATCGCCAGTGGTTGTGAAGAGGCGCTGCTGCTCGATAACGAAGGCTACGTTGCGGAAGGATCCGGCGAGAACGTCTTCATCCTGCGCGATGGCGTCCTGCATACTCCGGAGCTGACCTCCTGCCTGGAAGGGATCACCCGTCAGACGATCCTGGATTTCTGCAAGGAGCTGAATGTGCCGGTGCGCGAGCGCCGTATCACCCGGGACGAGGTCTATATTGCCGATGAAGCCTTTTTCACCGGGACGGCCGCCGAAGTCCTGCCGATCCGCGAGCTGGATGGTCGGGTGATTGGCGCCGGCAAGCGTGGCCCGTTGACCGAGAAGCTGCAAACCATGTACTTCGATGCGGTCAAGGGCAAGCGTCCCGAGAATGCCAACTGGCTGACCCTCGTTAACGATTGATCCGTGATGGCCGGCGCTGCCGGCCATGAACCCGTAACGCTAACCCACGAGTCTGCGGAAGAACACTATGGCCGATGTCATCACCGTACCCGTCTCCTTTGGCGAGGTACTCGACAAGATCACGATCCTCGAAATCAAATCCGAGCGTATCGAGGACGCCGATAAGGTGCGCAACGTGCGCCTGGAACTCGATGAGCTGAGCAAGACGTGGAACGAGGCCGTTCCGGATCAGTCCGCGATTGGCGAATTGCGTCAGCAGCTCAAGGCCGTCAACGAAGCGCTCTGGGAAATCGAGGACGATATCCGCGACCAGGAAGCCGCTCAGGACTTCGGGCCACGTTTCATCGAACTGGCTCGCGCGGTCTATGTCACCAATGACAAGCGTGCTGCGATCAAGAAAGAGGTGAACCTCGCCCTGGGTTCCCGTTTCGTCGAAGAGAAGTCCTATAAGGACTACACCGCCGGCCAGAAGTGATCGGCCACGGGCTTTCCCTGCACCATCAAAAACGCCGGCCTGTTAGCCGGCGTTTTTGATTCCTGCCTCAATTTCGGCTTATTCGTACAGGCTAAAACCGTTAGCCCGGTACCAGCGTTTGTTTTTCTCGCAGCGCCAGAGCTTCTTCAGGCGAGAGATGGAGGCGTAGGCCTGGAAATAGTCAGCCAGCGTCGGTTTCGGGCGGGGCGACTCGGCCAGTTGGTCCGCATAGCGGTCATACTCACCGGCCAGCGGATGGAAGCGCACCTTGCGCCAGGGTTTGTCCCAGCCAATGTAATGGATGATGCCGGGGTTCAGATTGGCCTCGCGGATTTCCTTCGGGTCGAATCGCGCAATTTGCTCGCTGTGGCGGTACAGGCCGGTCTGGTGATTCCAGCGCAGCGGTAGGTGTTTCCATCGGGTGTGCAGAATGCCATTCAGGGCGCACTGGTCGTTGGTGCTGATCCGGTGCGGGTTTTCCTGCTTGAAGCGAATCACCTCGTTGGAGATATCGTCCCGGCGCCACAGTTCCAGATTCAACAGCAGCACGCCGGAGTTGAAGTACTCGTCCTGCGGAATGCCCAGCTGCTTGTAGGTGTGGCCAGACAGGTTCTCAACCGCGGCGACGTGGTAGTCGGATATATCCGTCGCGGCCAGCTCCAGTATGTCGCCGAGGACAATGACGTCGCAGTCCAGGTAAACCACCTTCTTCACCGACTCATCGAATATCTCGGGGATGGCGATGCGGTAGTAGGCCGACGCGGTGATGTGTTTGATGGTCGGCAGATGTTCGAACCGGGATTTGTCGAAAGTGACAAAGTCGATGCCTTTACCCCCGGCCTTTTTCACTTCTTCTTCCATCACTGTCTTGGTGCTATCCGCAATCCCACCGTCAATGCAGTAGAGATAGACCTGCGCTGGATCCGAGCAGTTACGAATCAGTGAGGTGAACATTACCGTCAAGTGCATGGCGTAGTTCTGGTCGGAGCTTGCAACGACGGCAACGGCATCGGCCGGTAGAGATCGGGATTGCTGGTTACTCATGTTCGAATCATTTCCCCTGGTAGTGCGCCGAGAGCTGACTGCGGCGTTTCAGGAATTTCCAGTGACTGCGGAGCGCAAAGAAATAGCGGCGCCGAGTGGTTGTATCGTCACCGACAAGAGGCTGGCCTGCCCACGGCGTCTCATTGAGAACCTTACGATAGTAGGTCTTGAAGGGGTGGAAGCAGTAACGCTTCCAGGGTTTCTTCTCACCCGTGAAGTGAACGATGGCTGGATGCAGCATGGCGTCATTCATATCGCCCCGACTGTAGGTGCAGCCCTCATGGTATTTCCGGATCACCTTGTAAACATCGGACTGAACATTCCACTTCAGCGGCAGTCGGACCCAATCATTCTGCAATACCGCGTTCAGGCTGCACTGATCCACGAATTGAAGGGAGTTGGCATGTTCGCGGGCGTACTCGGTAACCTGCCGGTGCAGCTGGCGTTCTCTCCAGGCGGCCAGGTCCATGACGAGCAGGCCTGAGTTGAAATACTCGGTACGATCGACTTCGATGTCCTTGCAGGCTTTGGGTGACAGGTTCTCGACAGCGGCGGTGGAATTCCCCTCAAGATCCAGATTCCAGAGCTCAATCAGGCTTTGCAGAACGACGGTGTCTGCATCGATGTAGATGATGCGCCCAACATTGGATGGGATGTATTCGGGTAGATTGATGCGCTGGTAGACTGCCGAACCGTAACGATGCGTTGGTAGCCCTTCATAGAGCCGGTCATCCGGGCTGTAAGTGGTTAATGTGCTGCCCAGTGCCTCCAGCATGCCGCCCAGTCGTTCCAGGCTGGCGCCGGAAATGCCGCAGTCGATCAGGTGGAAATGAATGGGCGCTTCCGGGGTTGCCTTGACGGCCGAGCGCATCATCACTGCAGCATAGGCAATGTAGTTCTCGTCGCAACAGGCGGCCACTGCAATGGCGTCAGACATGGGGTTGGGCATCTTCAAGTCGACGGCGGAAATGGAATGAGTAGACGAACCCGACAATCACGGCGTTCAGATACTGGCCAGTCGGGTAGAGTATATAGGATTCGAACATGTTGATCACAATCCAGAAGGCGAGGAAGCACCAGGCAAAGACAAACACATCCCAGGGCAAGTCGCCTCCGCGGAAGGCTCGAACGGTTGCGATGCCGATCCAGACAATCAGGGCGACCAGGATTGCCGTGCCGATGAGGCCCTGAGCGACCAGGGTTTCCATGAAGGTATTGTGGAGATGGCCAAAATTCTGCTTAAACGACGCACCAAAGTAATCCGAGTGCTGAATCATTTCTTTTGTTGAGCCCGCGCCCCATCCCAGTAACGGACGCTCGCCAACCCAGCCCATCGCCACGCGCCAGGAATAGAGTCGTACCCCACTGCTGGTCTTTGGATCGACGTTTTCACTGGGCGCCTCCAGGATTTTGTCGATCTGGATATCGGTCGTTGAGAATCGCTTTTCCACCGTCTGGGAGGAGTTCAGGGTGAGACTGATGGTCACTACAAACGCGCCAGCAACCAAGGCCAGTAGCAGGCTAAGTTTGCGCTTTTCCCCTTGGGTATCTCGACTCGTCAATAAGCGGCCGATCAACAGGATGACCGCAACGAGAGAGGCCTGGAGCAATCCCAGCCACACGGCACGAGTCTGTGAAGCCAGGGTCCCTTCAATCGCCAACAGGAGGGCGGCTAACAGGAGTGGAAAGACGGCAATGGATACCAGCCAGCCACGGTGACAACTCCAGCGAATGAGGCGTGGAGACAGGCAAAGCAGACAAAGCAGGTAGGTGCCGAAGAACATGCCGGTGTGTTCGGCGTTGTGTATGCCGAAGTCGACCCTGTAGCCCTTGAGTGCCCGGATCCATTCAGCCGCTCTGAATTCAAGTCCCAGATAAACGTAGAGTCCCGCCAAAGCCAGGAGCAGGACAGGCCATGCCCTTGCGGGCCGAAGCATGCTGACTCCTGCCGCGACCAGTAAAACCATGAGCGGTTTGAGGTAATGTCGGGTGACCTTGGCGCTGGGGTCTACGTATTCCGGCAGCGATACGTGATACCAGAGTTGTACGAGCAACAGGTACGCGAGCAGAACCAAACAGATCCGAAAAATGGGGTCGGTCAAAATGACTCGTTTCAATGGGCTGCTGTTGCGCCCCAGAGCCAATATGCCGACCAGCAACACGACCAGCAGGGTTTCCGCCGTCCGGTAAGTGGAAAACCAGGGCAGGAAGCAAAAGACATAGGCGGCCAGCACCGTGAGGTAAGTCTTCCTCAACCCGTTCAAAGACGTGCCGGCGATTGTGGTCCAGAAACGGTTGGCGATACCCGGAGACACCTGATTCATGCCGTGGTCCTGTTAGCAATCCACTCATCAAACTTTTGGCAGACCTCGTCGGCGGTGATCAGTTCCATCGCGCCTTCAAATTCCGCTTTCATGCCCCAGCGGGCTGTATCCACAGTTTTTCCGGTGAATTTTTCCAATGCTTCCGGATAACGATCGACACACCACGGCAGTGAGTTGTAGGGGCCCGAGCGATTTGGGTTGCTTGCCGCAAACAGACCCAGCACATCGGTACCCATGGCGCTGGCGATGTGCGCGGGACCCGTGTCCGGGGCGATCAGCAGGTCCGCCCCATCAAGCAGGGCCGTCAGCTGTTTGAGCGTGTCCTGGCCACACAGGTTGAGCGCCGGTTGGGTCATGGTCGAAGCGATGCGTTCGCAATATTCTCGCTCATAGGGTGCCGGACTGCCGACCAGAATCAGGCGAGCACCATGCTGTGCGACGATATGGTCGGCCACGGCTGCATAGCGGTCAGCACTCCAGTTGCGTAATGTGTGGCTGGCGCAGGGACTGATTACGACATTAGGCCGGTCGTTTGCCAGATGCTCGCTGGCGAACGCATGATCCGACTCGCTCAGGGGGATCGTCCAGCGTGGTGGGGCAGCTTCCAGCCCCAGGGGCACGAGAAAGCTGGCCAGGCAGTCGCGAACGTGCTGATTGGGAGCTGCCGGAATCCGACGATTGATAAACAGGCTGTGGAGATCCTTGCTGCGAGCCCGGTCGTAGCCGACCTTGGTTCTGGCCGGTATCACCGCGGCGGCCAGGTTGGCACGGAAAGCCACCTGCATGTGAAGCAGCGCATCGAACTGTCGACCACGGAGTTGCTGTCGCAAATCGCGGTAGCCCTGTAAGCCGCTTTTCTTGTCGAAAACGATAAACTCGACGCCGGGCAGATCGCCAACCAGCTTGGCTTCGATCTTGCCAATAATCCAAGTGATCTTAACGTCCGGGAGTTGTGCCTGAAGGCTGAGCACCACAGGTATAACATGCGTGACATCGCCGATGGCCGACAGGCGCATGATGCAGATTGACTTGATCAAGGAAACATCCGTTAGTGCTGACAACACGGGCTATCTGGAGCCGCGATGGTGTTCGTTGTTAAACTCGGCGTATTCTAGCGCACTTGGAACCGGGCGTCTTTGCTGTCCGCCGGGCTGCGGGTTCGAGTCATGTCAGAGGGAGAAGCGGTCAGCACCGTCATGATCATGCAGAAAGAAAAGTATGTTCCGGGGCACGGTGCAGCGCTGCTGGTTAATCCGGATTACGGTGAGGTGACGCCAGACTGGTTTCTGCCCGCTTTCTGGGGCACCCGGGCGGTATCCGTCAGCAGTGGCGGGCGAGGAAGTGCCTGGTTTATCGACGGGCCCAGGGGCGGAATGGTGCTGCGCCACTATCTCCGCGGCGGTTATGTCGCCAAAGTTTCCCGTGCGGCCTATCTCTACACGGGGGAGGAGCGGACGCGTTCCTTTGCCGAATTTCGATTGCTGAGTCAACTGCGGGATCTGGATTTACCGGTTCCAGAGCCCGTGGCGGCCCACTACAGGCGAGTTAACGGTCTTTTCTATGAGGCGGCCATTCTCATTGGGCGCATTGAAGATGTCATTCCGCTTGGGGATTGCGCCGGCGATCTCAGCGAGGATGGCTGGAGTCGACTCGGTCAATTGCTGCGCCGATTCCATGACGCCGGAGTCAATCATGCGGATCTGAATTGCTTCAACATTCTAATCCAGCGACAGTCATTCTATGTGATCGATTTTGACAAGGGCCGAATTGAACCCAATCGCGAATCAACGGCTTCCTGGCGGAAACGGAATCTGGATCGTTTGTATCGCTCTCTGGCAAAGCTTGACGTCGGGTCATTCGACCTGAAGGCGCGTTGGCAAGCGCTGGAAAATGGCTATGTCCGGGGCCGGTGACTCAAAGCTGATGGTGGTTGCCATTGGCCGGGAAGTGGCCGACCTCGATGTGATGTCATGAATGCCCCCAGTGGGCAATGATTGCAGATCTGGGATTGACGACCGTTCAATGGCTCTCCACGACCATGTAGCCGAGGAGAATACGGCAGAGACAGCCGTCAGCTTCAGAGCAAGCGTTACGACATCTTCTATGCGTACATCCAACAGGCCTCTCGTTTTGCCTTATCACTTTTTCAGCATGGACAGGCTGTCGTAGTCCTATGTCTATGGAATCAAAGGTAATATCCTGATGAAAATTCTCGTGACAGGTGGGGCCGGTTTTATCGGATCCGCGGTTATTCGATACATTCTGACCCACACTGATGACAGTGTGGTCAATCTCGATAAATTGACTTATGCCGGCAATCTGGAGTCGTTGGCCAGTGTGAGTCACCATCCGCGATACGCCTTCGAGCAAGCCGATATTTGCGACCGGGCTGCTCTGGAAGAGATCTTCGTAACGCATCGGCCGGATGCGGTCATGCACCTCGCTGCAGAAAGTCATGTCGATCGTTCTATCGACGGCCCATCGGCGTTTATTCAAACGAACGTTGTAGGGACTTATACACTGCTCGAGGTATCCAGGTCCTACTGGCAGGGGCTTGGGGCCATCGAGAAGAATCAATTCCGTTTTCATCACGTCAGCACGGACGAGGTTTTTGGCGATCTCGGGCAGTCAGCAGATCTGTTCACTGAAAACACCTGTTATTCGCCCAGTTCACCCTATTCGGCGAGCAAAGCGAGTTCCGACCATCTGGTTCGTGCCTGGTATCGAACCTATGGTTTTCCAGTGCTTGTTACCAATTGCTCCAATAACTACGGCCCCTATCACTTCCCCGAGAAGCTGATTCCGTTAATGATCCTGAATGCGTTGGAAGGTCGAACACTTCCGGTGTACGGACAAGGCAATCAGATACGCGACTGGTTGTACGTGGAAGATCATGCGCGCGCGCTCTATCGAGTCATTTGCAATGGGCGTCTCGGAGAGACATATAACATTGGCGGATTTAACGAAAAGACGAACATGGAAGTCGTTTGTGGAATATGTGATCTCTTAATGGAGTTGTCGCCGGAAAAACCGAAAGACATCTGTCATTATCGGGACCTGATTGTCCACGTTCCTGACCGACCGGGGCACGACCTGCGCTATGCCATCGATGCGACCAAGATAAAGAGCGAGTTGGGCTGGTTGCCGGATGAAACTTTCGAAACCGGTCTGCGTAAAACCGTTGAGTGGTATTTGAACCATCTGGAGTGGTGTCGGCGGGTTCAGGATGGCAGCTATCGACGTGAGCGTCTTGGCATTGGCTGACATGGCTCATACTTCGGTATCACAGTGAGCGGGCTGCAATGGTTGGAATGAAGATCCGAAGAATTCAAGGATAACGAATGAAAGGCATCATACTGGCCGGGGGCACGGGCAGCCGGTTATTTCCGATCACACTGGGTATGTCCAAACAGCTGCTTCCGATCTACGACAAGCCGATGATTTACTATCCGTTGTCGGTCTTGATGCTGGCGGGCATCCGTGACGTTTTAGTGATCACAACCCCGGAAGATCAAGCGGCTTTTCGTCGGTTGCTTGGAGACGGTAGCCAATTCGGTATCCAGCTGGATTACGCCGTACAATCGCAGCCTGCGGGTTTGGCTGAAGCCTTCACCATTGGCGAATCGTTTATCGGCAACGATCCCGTTTGTTTGGTCTTGGGCGACAATATCTATTACGGGCAGGGATTTACTCCAAAACTCAAGGAAACGGTCAAGCGTGTGGAATCGGACGGAGGTGCGGTAGTATTCGGCTATCCGGTCAAGGATCCGCATCGGTTTGGCGTCGTTGAATTTGATGCCGACATGAAGGCTCTGTCTATTGAGGAGAAGCCTCAGAATCCCAAATCTCACTGGGCTGTCACCGGACTCTATTTCTACGATAACCGGGTCATCGATTTTGCCAAACAGACAACGCCCTCAGCTCGAGGCGAACTGGAGATTACGTCGATCAATCACGATTACCTTTTGCTGAGCGAACTTCACGTTGAGATGCTGGGGCGAGGCTTTGCATGGTTGGACACTGGAACTCATGAAAGCCTGCTCGAAGCCGCCCAGTTTGTAGAAACGATTGAAAAACGTCAGGGGTACAAAGTGGCGTGCCTGGAAGAAATCGCCTGGCGCAACGAATGGCTGACGGATCAACAGATGCTGGATGCGGCTGCTTACTATGAGAAAAGTGGATATGGCCGCTACATTGAGGATCTTGTCCGGGAGCAGTCCCTGAGTAAACAGGGAGAGACCGGTGCGCAATAAGGTTGTCCATATCTGCCGAATGGAGAAATTTATCCCTCCATTCATTCAATTGGTGGAATCGAACTTCGGCTTGCGTGACCATCACTTTGTTCTGTTTGGTGATCATGCTCGCTATCCGGTTGCCAGTCGAAAAGGGATCGATAAGGTTGAAAAGAGTCCATTGGCAAAGTTGGGCGCGCGCTTTCGCTTGATGGTGGCAATGCATCGAGCCGACAAGATCATCCTGCATGGTCTATTTAACCGCTCCGTTACTCGGCTTCTGTGGTTAATGCCGTGGCTGCTCAAGAAATGCTACTGGGTGATGTGGGGCGATGACCTATACCGCTATCAGTCCATCGCCGCAAAAGGGAAATGGACGTTCAAAGAGTCCGTTCGATGTCGTGTTATCCGTCGTATGGGGCATCTCGTGACACACATCCCGGGGGATGTCGAACTCGCGCGTCAATGGTATGGCGCGACCGGGCAATTTCATCCCTGTCTGATGTATCCGAGTAACGTCTTCAGGGATATTGAGATCTCCCCAAGACAGGATCAGCGAATCAATATTCAGATAGGCAATTCGGCCGATCCCAGCAACAATCACTTTGAGATACTGGATAAACTCGCACCATACAAAAATGAAGAGATTTCGATCTACGTGCCGTTATCCTATGGAAGCTCAGAGCATGCCAAAGCAGTGGTGGATTACGGTGAGAAACTCTTTGGTGACAAGTTCAGGCCGATCCTGGATTTCCTGCCTTATGACAAATACCTGAAGTTTCTGTCCGATATTGATATTGCCGTCTTCAATCATCGACGGCAGCAGGCCATGGGTAACACCATTAACTTATTGGGGCTGGGGAAGAAGGTCTACATCCGGGATGATGTGACGCCCTGGCCGGTCTTTCAATCGCTGGGCATCCGGATATTCGATGTGAATTCACTCAGCCTTGAGCGTTTGGACTCTGAAGACGCTCTATACAACCGAAAGGCAATCAAATCTGCATTTTCGGAGGAAACGCTGGTGAATCAGTTAAAAGGCATTTTTGAGAACTGAGTATGGCCTATTACACCGACGAACAACTGCGCCAGATGAATTTCAAGCGACTTGGACGCAACGTGAAAATCAGTGAGAAAGCCAGTCTCTACGACACAGCTGAGATGGAAATCGGTGACTGTTCTCGGATTGATGATTTTTGCATTGTGTCCGGCCGGATCACCATTGGCGCCTTTTGCCACGTGACGCCGATGTGCCTCCTGGCCGGTGGCACCCCGGGCATCACATTGTCGGACTTCAGTACATTGGCCTACGGCGTAAAAATCTTTGCGCAAAGCGATGACTACAGTGGCGCGACGATGGTGAACTCGCTAATTCCCAAGAAATTCAAAGATGAGTACATGGCCCCGGTTTTTCTCGGGCGGCATGTGATCGTTGGTACAAACGCGGTTGTGTTCCCGGGTGTCACGATTGAAGAGGGCTGTTCGATTGGGGCCATGACGCTGGTTAACAAATCAACCGATGCTTGGGGGATGTATGTGGGCACTCCAGCCAGATGGGTCAGAGAGAGAAAGCGGGACTTGTTGGAACTGGAAGCCCAATTCAGGGATGAGGTCCGCAATGATTCCCTTTAACAAGCCACCCCATACCGGTCTTGAAGAGAAATACGTGCTTGAGGCGATGGGCAGCGAGAAAATTTCCGGCGACGGGCCCTTCAGCCGACGCTGCCAGTCCTGGTTTGAGTCCTCCCTGGGGTGTCCGAAAACGCTGTTAACACCTTCCTGTACCCATGCCCTGGAAATGGCGGCGCTGCTGATCGACGTCCGGCCGGGAGACGAGATCATCATGCCCAGCTATACGTTTGTCAGCACGGCAAACGCTTTTGTTTTGCGGGGCGCCCGAATTGTGTTTGTCGACATCCGGCCTGACACCATGAACATTGACGAGCAGCTGGTTGAAGCCGCCATAACGTCACGAACGCGGGCCATCGTGGTTGTTCATTATGCTGGTGTTGCCTGCGAGATGGACACGATAATGGCGTTGGCCAGCCGGCACCAACTGGCGGTCATTGAAGATGCCGCGCAAGGCATGATGGCCACATATAAGGGGCGACCGCTTGGGACCATTGGGCACATTGGAGCCTACAGTTTTCACGAAACCAAAAACTACACGAGCGGTGGCGAAGGTGGTCTTTTGCTGATCAACGATCCGCAGTACATCACCCGATCGGAAATTATCCGGGAGAAAGGGACCAATCGCAGTCAGTTTTTCAGGGGCGTGGTCGACAAATACAGTTGGGTGGATTTGGGCAGCAGCTATCTGCCCAGCGAGATACAGGCGGCCTATCTTTGGGGGCAGCTGGAGAATGTGGACGAGATTCACGAAAATCGGCTGCAGAGTTGGCGGGCCTACTGGAAGGGGTTGCGTTCTCTGGCGGACTCCGGGCACCTGACGCTCCCGACGATTCCGCCAGGTTGCGAGCACAACGCCCACATGTTCTATCTGAAACTGTCCACTGCGGATGAGCGTGACGCATTGCTGGCACATTTAAAGGCAGAGGGCGTCATGGCGGTTTTCCATTACGTGCCTTTGCACAGTGCTGAGGCGGGTCGTCAGTTCAGTACTTTTCGGGGTGAAGACCATTATACGACACAGGAAAGTGAACGCTTGATTCGCTTGCCCCTCTGGTATGGGCTTGAATCCCGGGATGTTGCGCACATCATTCAATCGGTAAAAAAGTTTTTCGACAAAGCCTGAAGAACATCGCTGATCCAGCGGTTCAATGAGCCGAGGGTTTAGCGAAGGTTTGGGTCTTGCACTGCCTGGTGTGCTGTCTGGCATGGCGGATGACTGCAGATATTGATCATTAGGGGAGCATGCTGCAGCTAATGAGCTTATGCGCGGCATGGCAGGGAATGGGGCGTTTTGCGCCAGGGAGCCTTCGGACAGACACCGTTCGCCGGTCGTCTTTGGCCGGACCAGCGGCTAAACTAGTGCCCACTTCTGACTGATACCACTTTCACAAGGAAACCCGGTTTGACTGGAACCTCCGATGCCCCGCTTCGTGTCCTTTGCCTGACGGACTCCTGCGATCGCCCGGAATCTGAATTGTTCATTGGCCTAAAGGCGGCGGGCGTTGATATTGACGTCATGTGCAATCCCAAAGGTCGAAACTATCAGCGGCTTGTGGAACAGGATCTGGTTGTCGCTCCCTTGGCGCTCCAGGGGCGGTTTGACAAGGAAGGCACGGCGGCCATCCGGCGTCAGCTTGAAATTAAGCCGTATGATGTGATCCATGCCTACAATCCGCGCGCGCTGGCCTGCGGGTTGAGGGCGTCGAAAGGGATGGATGTCCGGGTGGTGGCCTATCGCGGCGTCATCGGCAATGTCGGGGTTATGCATCCCGAGTCCTGGATTACCTTCCTGCATCCGCGAGTCGACAAGATCGTCTGCGTCGCCGATGCCATTCGCGATCATCTTGAGGGGCTTGGCTTCCCCTGGTCGCGCCTGACGGCCGACCGGCTGCAGCGAATCTACAAGGGGCACGACCTTTCCTGGTATCAGGCGGAGCCGGCGGATTTGCGGCCGCTGGGGGTGCCGGAAGGCGCCTTCGTGGTGTGTTGTACGGGCCGGGGTGTGCCGCGCAAAGGGTTCGATGACCTGGTGCGGACGGCCCTCTATTTGCCGGAGGACGTCGAGGTCCACTACCTGTTGGTTGGCGATGTGGATCGCAACGAGGACATCCGCAAGGAGGTGGCCGCCTTGCCGCATCCGGAACGCGTACACTTTGCCGGTTATCGCACCGATGCGCCTCAGCTCGCGGCGGCCAGCGACGTGATTGCATTGCCTTCCAAGTCGCAGGAAGGATTACCTCGAGCGGTCATTGAGGCCATGGCCTACGCTGTACCGGCGGTCGTTACCCGGGTGGGTGGTATGCCCGAGTTGGTCGACGATGGCGTGACGGGGCTTGTCGTCCCTCCGTGCGACGAGAAGTCGTTGGCAGAGGCGATTCTCAAGCTCTATCGATTGTCGCCGGAAGAGCGGCGGGCCATGGGTGCGGCCGGACGCCAGCGGATCAGCGAGCACTTCCATACCTCGCAGACTGTTCGCGAAACTGTTGCCATGTATCGGTCCCTGGTCGACGGCAAACGCCGCTCACGCTGAACCCGAATTGACGAGTCTCGAATGCCCAAACGCTATCTCTTCTATGTGAGCCAGCCATACTCCTACGCGATCCTGCGTCCTCTGCAGGCCGCGATTCGTGCACGGGGTGATGAGGTGGTCTGGTTCGTTCAGGGCTGTACCGCCAAGCCGCTGCGGGAGGATGAAACCCGCCTGCGGACGTTGAGTGAGGTCCGGGCGTTCGATCCGGGCGCCGTCTTCTGCCCCGGCGACTGGTTGCCTTACTACTTCCCAGGGATCAAGGTGAAGGTTTTTCACGGCCTGCCCATCAACAAGCGCGGCAAGGATACCCATTACCGGGTGCGCGGCTGGTTCGATCTCTATTGTACGATGGCACAGACCGACACGGCCCGTTATCAGGCGTTGGCTGAGGCTGATCCCCACTTCGATGTGGCCAAGACCGGATGGCCAAAGCTGGATGCCATCCTGAAATCCGGGGCGTCAGCGTGCCGGCAAGACGATCGCCCGACGGTGTTCTATGCCTCGACGTTTACCCGCGACATCACGTCGGCGCCCGTTCTGGTGGAGACCATCCGCCGCATGAAGGATTCCGGCGATTGGCGGTTTATTGTGACGCTCCATCCCAAAATGCCGCAGCACATTGTCGAACAGTATCGGGCCATGGCGGATGATAATCTGACGTTTATCGAGAGCGACGTGGATTTCATTCCGTACATGGGGCAGGCGGATGTGATGCTCTGTGATACCTCGTCCATCCTGTTCGAGTTCATGTTCCTCGATATTCCCGTGGTCACGTTGCGCACGAATATGCCAGGGCCTTACCTGATCGATGTGGATTCGGTGGAGAAGGTAGAGCCGGCGCTGCGAACGGCGCTGTCCAGGCCGTCGGCCCTGATGGACAACATGCGCGCATTTGCCGACGAGCTGCATGAATTCCGGGACGGTAAGTCCAGCGAGCGGGTGCTGGATGCCGTGGAGCGATTCCTCGAGCAGCCACCGAAGCTCAAGCGAAAACCGCTCAACTTGTTCCGGAAGCTTAAGCTGCGCCGACGACTGGCGCGGGAAGCCAAGGAACAGGTTGCGATCGATCGGGGCGACGCCTAGTCCGCGATGTTTGCCTGGCTTTCGGCGCGAGAGAGCGTCCAGAGTCCGGCGTATTTGTTGAACGAGCCTTGGGCGTACGTGACCGCGACCAGGAAGCCTACCGAGCCGTCCAGGAAACCAAACCGAATCAGATACACCTGGATGAACGTGAGGAAGCCTCGAAACGTGGCGTAGGTCAATGTCTGCGCGCGTTTACCGCGACGGAACTTCTCTCTCGATCCCAGCCAAGCATATTTCGCGCTTTTCTCCAGCGCATGACCGAAGTCCCGATGGGTAAAATGGGTCAGGCGACCACGTAGGGTTTTCGTGGTGCGGCCCTCTGGAATCAGGATGCGTTCATGCACCAGGGCATCGGAGAAGCGAACGCCTTCCCGGCGGAACAGCCGCAACGGCGCCCGACCGCTTCGCCCAAAGTCCAGTCTTGTGCCATAGAGCGTCACTGCCCAGGGGAGTTTGTAGGCATCGGCGTCCGGTGCCGAGAGCCGGTCGTTGATCTCCCGGGCCAGCGCGGGGGTAATGCGTTCGTCCGCATCAATGGACAGAACCCAGTCGCCCGTCGCTTTCTCCAGCGCCCGCTGTTTCTGGATGCCGAAGCCCGGCCAGTCGGTCACTTCGACAACGTCGGCCAGGGCACGTGCTTTGTCCACGGTGTCGTCGCTGCTGCCGCTGTCCAACACGATAATCTCGTCCGCTACGGCGCGCACCGAGCGCAGGCAGTCTTCGATGTTGTCGGCTTCGTTCTTGGTGATGACGGTGGCCGAAACCCGCACAGCCCGCGGCCGGTGATCGCCCCGATCGAGTTCCACGAACAGGCACGCCATGATCGGGGCCATCAGCAGCAGATTGATGATCAATGACGTGGGGCCCGCCAGGCCGCCAAGTACGCTGATAACGAGAAACAAAGTGGTGATCAGGGCGGCCACGGCCATAGCGCGGGCCGCCCGATGCCTGGACGTCGTGAACGGAATGCTGACGGATACCGGAATGGCAAACAATAGAATCCAGCCGAGGATCTGAAGTGCGCCCATGTCGCCGAGAGCCGACAGTACCCAGACTTTATCCTGGGTACCCTGGGATTGATTCAGGATCAGCCCGCTGGCCACCAGCCCGGCGACGGCGCCCGCGACACAGAACAACGCGCGCATCGTCACGCTCTCGCGGAACAACATCCAGGCGCCCCAGCCGCTCAGTGCCGTCAAGAGGAGAGTGACCTGGACGGTTTCCCGGGCCGGATGTGTCACGGCGCTGGATAAGAGTGCCAACAGGCCCGCTGCTGCGGCAGCGGTGAACAGATCCCTTGCCGCCAGGCGAATGGCGGTCATGCCGGTTGCCAGTGGCCAGAACAGGAGCAGAAGCAGGGCTGGCCAGGTCGAATAGATCAAGGGTTCGTTCGAAACCGGGAAAACGGTGGCAATGGCAATAATGAGGACAAAGCCCCAGAAGGCAAAATGCACCAGGCGCAACTCACGGGGAATCTCCCAATCGCCGGCCCGACGACGGGCTGCAATTCCGCCCATTGCCATGCCAATGGCGGCCGCGTAAAGAACGGCCGGATGAATCAGGGCGCCCGCCAGGCCTATGGACATCAGGCCCAACAGCAGTGGTCGTAAACGCTCGGCGGAGAGGCTGGTCACAGAGAGGATCCTTCTGGGTTGTGCATGGGTCCGCGCATCCGTTTAGTGTAGTGAATTCCGGCGCTCGCCGGTTATCGGGCTTTGTAGGGATTGGGCTGCCCCGGTGGCCGATGGCGCATGCGCTTGTATTCCCACTGGTACTGCGTCGGAATCTCACGGACACACTGCTCGACCGAGGCATTGAGGGCGCCTGTGGCCACGACCGGATCGGCGTCATCCAGCCCGGGCTCGCACTCCCGGATCACGATGCGGAAACCCTCGGCATCCGGCAGACGCTCGGCATAGGTGATCAGCACCGCTGCGCCGGATTTCTGGAGCAGTTTTGCTACCAGCGTCATGGTCCGTACTTCCATGCCGAAGAAGGGCGCATAGGCATTGCCTTTGCCCCGTGGGCTCTGATCCGGCAGGATGCCGGCGACGCCGCCTTCCCGCAGCAGCCCGATGAGCCGGGCAAGGCCGCGACGGTCGCCCCGGACCAGTTCCGAACCCAGGCGGCCACGGACCTGAATCATGTAATCCTCGAATTCCGGCAGGTGGGGCGGGCTGTACAGAGCGGCCATTTTGTAGCGCGATGAAAAATACAGGCCGGCCAGTTCCCAGTTGCCCAGGTGCGGTGCCAGCAGAATCAGGCCGCGTCCTTCGGCCCGGTACTGTTCCAGCAGCGCCTCGCCTTCGATCTCGCGAATCAGGTCCAGGCAGCGTTCGACCGGCCATTCCCACATGAGCGGGATTTCCAGCAGCGTCCGGCCCGTCTGCTTCATGCTTTCCCGGCCCAGGGCCTTACGATCGGCGTCGGGCATGTCGGGAAAACAGATATCCAGGTTGACCTGGGTAACCCGCCTCGATTCCGTTGGTAGCTTCCAGCCGAGCAGGCCCAGGATGGCCCCCAAATTCTGGGCCGAGCGCAATGAGAGTTTGCCGGCCAGTTTCAGCAGGCCAGTCAGCAGCGAGATTCTAGACAGGGCCATGGTCCCGTTGATTTCCAAGGTCGATAGAGTCAGGGCAGGAAACTACATCATCCGGTGCGACAGTGCCACTCCGCGGATACCCTTGGTTTGCTAGAGCTTTTCAGCCCGGGCCCAGCTCCCGGGCCGGCCATGCACTTCCCAGTCGATGCGCTGCTGGAATCGCGCCAGCTTACGCTCGATGTAACGCCGCCGATAAGCCGGGACCGCGGCCAGTTGCGTTGGAACGGCGGGTGCGCCCAGGCCATCGACCAGGTAAAGCGTGAGCTGTTGGTCGCGACGGGCTACGACAAGGTTGTGGGGCAGCAGATTGCGGGTCAACAGGCCAAGCTGTCGCAGCCAGTCGGTGAATTGGGCGATGGCCCGTTCAATGTCCGGTGTCCGACCGTTGGTTTCCAGATAGCGCTCCAGGGTGATGCCGGGGCCGCCGTCGGCCTCGGTGATCAGCTCGCTGACGTTGGCTGGACCAAGCGTGGTGTCGACGCTGCCGTGGAATCGGGGCAGGTGACGCCAGGCCTGTTCCGGATCGGGTAGCCCTTTGATCTGGCGATGCGCGATGATTTCCTGTCGATTATCATTGATGCGATCCCGGCCCAGCAGCTTCTTGTACCAGGGTTGCCGTGCGAAACGGGCCTCGATATTTTCCGGGCGCAATACCTTGAGGCAGAGTTGGGGATCCCCCGGATGTCGGTAGCAGGTTCGGTTGTAACCTGCGGCGAAAGGCGGCTGGTGGTCGAGGTTGATCATGCAGATGGCCGGGCTCGAAGGTTCGTGTGTAATCTAGCACGATACGGCGGTTGTTAAAGAGTATGGAGAGGGGGCGGATGCCGGACAGAGGCTGCATCGCATACGGTGACTGCAATACCGAGGGCATTGCCGGATTTTCCGGTGAGCTCTGGCCCGATCGGGTCGCCCATGCCTTGGGGCTGCCGCTGGTCAACTGTGGCCATACCATGAGTACCACCCGGGAACTGCGCCGCTATACGCGAGCGTTTCCACCATCGGATTACCGGTTTGCGTTTATCCAGTATGGGCTGGTGGACTCCTGGCTGACTTTCCGGGGGGCGCCCTACGTCCTCTATTACCCGGATAACCCGCTGCGCAAGTTTGCGCGCAAATGGGTGAAGACACTCAAGAAGCGGGCCCGCCGCTGGCACTTGCAGGATCGGTGGGGGCCTGTCGAGCAGGTGCCGCTGGGGGAATATCTCAGTCATCTGCGTGCGGTGATCACGTCGGCGCCGGCCACTCAGTTCGTGCTCGTCGGCACGGCCCCGAACCTGGATGAGCCCCGCAATCCCCGCATCCAGCGCTATAATCGGGCGCTCGCCGAGCTGGCGGAGCGGCTGGATAATGCCGTCTATGCCGATGCCTACGTCGCGATATGGGCCGATCGGGAGCGCACGCTGATGAACGATGGCACTCATCTGGCCGATGAAGGCCATCGCATTCTCGCGGATGCGGTACTCGATGTTATCCGTCGACGTGTTGCGGCGTGAGGTCCGCATAGAAAGCGAGCGTCCTTTCCGTCATGGCCTCCAGCGTCAGCGTCTGGCGGGCCTGCTCGAAGCTGGCTTGCTGGCGTTGACGCAGCGTCGACGCGTTCGCCAGATTCTCCTTGAGCAGCGCGGCCAGGTCTTCCGTTGCCGTTGACGCGGCGATGCCGCTTTGGGGCAGGAAGCGCGCCACCCCGCTGACCGGCGTGGCCAACACCGGGCAACGATTCATCAGGGCTTCGACCATCAAGTAGGGGAAGCCCTCACGCTCAGAACTGATGACGCAGGCGCTGGCCCGGGCGAGCCAGCCGGCGACGTTGGATTCATAGCCCGGCAGGTGAATGGTGCGGGTTTGGCCGGAATCGCGGATCAGCGCTTCCAGGCAGGGCCTTTCGCTTCCTTCACCCAGGATCACCAGTTGGGCACTTCCGTTGGGAATCGTGGACCAGGCCCCGATCAGCCGGTCGAAGCCCTTGACCGGTTCCAGGCGCCCGGCGGCGACAACCAGGGGCGAGGCGTCCGGAATGGGAAGTCCTGTCTCCTCCTGCGGCGGTTGCGGATCAATGCCGTTGTAGATCACCCGAACCCGCGGGTGAGACAGATCGGCGGCCAGTTCGTCGCTGACGGCGATGACGCCGTCAAGACGTTCCAGCCCGCGGTGGGCGGACTTGGTGCCATGGACCGTGCCGACGTAACGGGATTCGCGGTTCCCCTGGCGTCGTTTGACGCCAGCCAGCAGTTGGATCGCCTTGTTGCCCTGGGCGTGGCAGATGTCCGGCTGCAGGCGCGCCAGAATCCGTCGCAGTCGCAGCCCCAGCCAGGGATGCCGGCGACTGAAGTGAACCGGTAGGGGGTGAAAATGGGCGAACGGGATGAAACGGTCGTGGTAGCGGGCATCGGCCAGCACGTGGACTTCGTGGCCCCGTTGGGCCAGGCTGCGGGCCAAATCCAGGGTGTGTGTTTCCATGCCGCCCCAGATGGTACCCGGCGTGGCCAGGATCAGCGCAATCCGCAGCGGCTCATTCACGTAACGGCCCTGCCGTGGCGCGTCAATAGCTCGCGATAGACTGAGAGGGTGGCCTCGGTTTGGGCGGCGAGGTGAAACCGCTCGGGAATCTCGATGGCCGGACGGGGCTGCGCCAACAGGGTTTGGGTGGTTTGCACAAACGCGTGGGTGTCGTCGGGCGCCACCAGGCCGGCCGGGAAACAGGCGCGCAGGGTTTCCGCGGCACCGCCACGCTCGAAGGCAACCACCGGCGTGCCCGACGCCAACGCCTCGGTCAACGTACGTCCAAAGGGTTCGGGCTTGGTGGACAGATGGCACACCAGATCCGCGAACAGGTAGAGCTCGTGCATGTCGCTGCGCTGGCCGAGAAACGTGATGTGGTCGTGCAGCCCAAGCTCGTCGATCCGTTTATCCAGTTCGTCCTGGTAGCGCTGTTTGCCGCCTTCGAGCCCGCCGACGATGACGCCATGCACCTTGTCATCCTCCCGGACCAATTGGGCGATCACCTCAAGAAACGTCAGCTGGCCTTTCCAGCGCGACAGGCGCCCGGGCATCAACAGGATGCGGCGGTCGCGCAGTTGCGGGTAGTTCGCCAACAATTGAGTGCGCCATGCCGGATCCAGCGGTGACTCGCAGAACTGGTGGGTGTCGACGCCGCGTTGGATCACTGTGATCCGGTCATCGGTCACGGTGTAGTTCCCGAGAATATAGCGGCGCACGCAGTCCGACACGGCAATCAGGTGCTCCGCCTTGGTCATAATGGCGCTGTAGGGATTGACCGAATACATGCCGTGAAAGGTGCTGACCAGCACCGGGCGTTCCCCGGCGGGCAGTCCCTTCCAGGCCAGGTAGATCACCCAGGCGGGCATGCGCGACCGGACGTGGATCACATCGGGTTTTAACGACTGCAGGAGTCGGCGGACCGGCCGTACCTGCCCCAGCGTGAACAGCGACTTGCGGTGAATCGGCCGGGTGATATGCCGGGAGCCCGCGGCCTCAAGCGGTGCGACCATGGGGCCGCCGGCGGAGAGCACCGTGGAGGTGTGTCCGCGCTTCACCAGTTCGGCGGCAAATTCCACCGTGCCCCGTTCGACGCCGCCGCTCTTCAGTGCCGGAAGGACCTGCAGGATCTTCATAACGAGACACCCCGACAGCGCTCCAGCAGCCACTGGGCGGCCCGGTCCGCTTCCCACAGGGGCGGGGAAACAGGTGCGGTCGCGGCCATCACCGATGACGCCTCCGGCAGGGTATGCAGTCGGCGACTTTCCAGCAGCGCTTCCACCCCATCCGCCACCCGGCTTCCCGAAACCGGGGGCAGACTGAACAGGCCCGTAGGGATGCCGGCGGTGAGGCTTTCGTACACCATCGAGGCGCTGTCGGGCGTGATCCAGGCGGCGCGGCTGGCGGACAGCGTGTGCGCCAGCCATTGATCGTGGGTGTCCCGATGATCGCGAATACGGACGTGATGACTTTCGCGCTTCTGCAGGGCGCTGATCAGCTCGATCGGCGTGCGCCGGCTGGATGTGACCGTCCAGTGCCAGTCCGGGTATTCCTGAAGCAACTGATCGAACTGGCGCAGGATCGCTTCGTCGTCCCAGCGATAATGTCTGGATGGGCCGCCGATCAGAACAACGCCGTGCTTTCGCTCGGTCAACTTCGCCATGGGTGTCAGGGTGTTCAGGACGCCGGTGGTGATCAGGGTATCGAGAAGCGGAGTGGGGTGATCGTGTTGCGGGATAATCCGGCAGTCGATCCAGCGCTGGGGGAAAGACGGGCGCATGAGCAGTGCGGTCAATGCCCCCGGGGTGCGGCGCAGCGCCAGCAGCAGTCGGTGAGTGCGGGTACCGGCCGCGACGATCAGGGCCGGTCGGCGCAGGTTGTCCGGGAGGTCTAAGGTCGGTCGCACGCCCAGTAAGGCGCGCCAGAGCGGCACCGACAAGGATCCTGCGTCGAGCCAGTGACAGCGCGCATCGGCGCGAGCCTTGAGGCGACTGGCCAGGCCCCGGAGCTGGTTGCGGTGACCGGGTTTGTCGTCGTGGATCAGCCAGACCACCGGGGGCTTGACGCCGTCGGTCATGGCCGCTTCCTGCGGTAGAACCCCGGATCGTCCCGGGACGGGCGTGTTTTGAAGCGCCGGTGCATCCACAGATACTGATCCGGGTGTTTGCGCACCTCGCGTTCGATGGTCGCGTTCACCCGGGTGGCGTCCACTTCGTCGTCGCCGGACGGAAAATCCTCCAGCGGCGGATGGAAGTAGATGTCGTAACCGATCTCGTCGTCGCGCCGGAAGTGGCTGAAGGGAATCACGACGCACTCGCTGCGCTCGGCAATGCGGGCCGTGGCAGTGATGCTGGCGGCTTCGACACCGAAAAACGGCGCGAACACGATACCTTTGCGGCCGTAGTCCTGGTCGGCTGCGTACCAGACGATGCGATTGGCCCGCAGGCGCTTGAACAGGCCCCGCAGATCCTTGCTGTTCAGCGCGACGCCGTACCGTTTCTCCCGCGAGCGGGTCATCACGGCGTTCATCAGCGGGTTGTTGTGGTCACGCTGCATCACGTCGGCATCGATAAACAGGGACACCAGGCTGCCGCCCAGATCCAGGGTGCTGTAGTGACCGCCGAGCAACAGGATGCCTTTGCCTTTCTCTAGCGCATCGTTCACGTAATCAAGGCCGTGGACCTGGGTCAGGTGGCGCAGGGATTCCGGATCCCGGAACCAGGCCAGGCTGATTTCCATGATGCCAATGCCGTTGGAGTGAAAGGTTTTCCGGACCAGTTCCTCCCGCTCGGCATCGCCCAACTCCGGGAAGCAGAGGTCAATATTGACCCGGCAGATATGGCGACGGCTCGACAACGTGCGGTAGGCCAGTTCGCCAATCAGGCGCCCCGCGCCCCATTGCACGCGCAGCGGCAGCTTGGCCAGCAGCCAGATCAACCCGATGGTGATCCAGGTCGGCCACCAGCGGGGGTGTCGGTAATGGGCGAAATTGGTATCGCGGACGCGTTTGCGTTTCTTTAACTTCGAATGACTCACGGTTCGTCCAGATCTCGGGGTGGAATCGTCCCTGCCTGGGGACAAGTTTATCAGCTATTGATGCGTTGATAAGGCCAGGTCATTGTCCGGGTTCAATTTATCGGCTGCGAATGTGACCTGTGCGGCCGTCGCAAGGAAAGACGCGGGACGCAACCCGACGCACATTTCGGTAGAATCCTGACAACTTCTGATCCCGCACCGGAGTGCTGATGCTGCGTTTCGTCTATTCCACCCTTTTTCGCCTGATCCTGCCATTCGTGCTCATACGACTGTGGTGGCAAGGGCGGACGACGCCTGAAGCCGTTGCACACTGGCAGGACCGTATCGGCCTGATCCCGCGCAGCGACAAACCGGTGATCTGGGTGCATGCGGTATCGGTCGGGGAGACGATTGCCGCAGCGCCACTGGTGCGCTCCCTGCTGGCGCGGCGGCCTGACGCCCGCATTCTGATGACCGCCATGACGGCCACCGGCCGGGCGCGTGCCAACGCTCTTTTCGGGGATCGTGTGAGCTACGCCTATTCGCCCTACGATACGCCGGGCTCGGTACGTCGTTTCTTGCGACGGGCCCGGCCACAGGCCCTGGTCATCATGGAGACGGAACTCTGGCCGAACATGATCTACCAGACCGCCGCCGCCGGCACGCCGGTCTATCTGATCAATGCGCGCCTTTCCGAACGCTCCGCCCGCAGTTATCAGCGCTTGCCTGGGGCCAGCCGACAGCTCCTGCGGCAGATCGACTGGATTGCCGCCCAGGCAGACGGCGACGCCCAGCGTTTCGTCGAAACCGGCGCAAGAGCGGATTCGGTCTCCATTACCGGTAGCGTCAAATTCGATGTGGAGGTCACCGATGCTTTGCGGCAGGCGGCCGCGGCTTTGCGGTCACAACTGGGCGGGGAGCGACCGGTCTGGATTGCCGCCAGTACTCATGAGGGCGAGGATGAGCAGATTCTGGACGCGCACCAGCAGGTGCTGGCCGGCACTCGTGACGCGCTGCTGGTGCTGGTGCCCCGACACCCGGAGCGATTCGACGACGTCGCGGCTCTGGTTCGGCAGCGGAATCTGGGCTTGGTGCGCCGCTCCGAGGGCGGTGATGCGTCGGATTGCCAGGTGTACCTGGCCGACACCATGGGGGAGCTCATGATGCTCTACGGCGCGGCGGATGTGGCCTTCGTCGGTGGCTCGCTGATCGAGCGGGGCGGGCACAACCCGCTGGAGCCGGCGGCCTGGGGCATGCCGGTCATGACCGGTCCCCACGTGTTTAATTTCGATGACATCTATGAGCGGCTGGAGAGCGGCGAGGGACTGGTTCGTGTTCAGGGTTCAAGCGAGCTGGCGGAGGCGCTCAGCGGCTGTTTCGCGGATTCAACCTATCGCCAACAGCTGGGGAGAAATGCGCTGGCCGTCGTCGATGCCAATCGCGGGGCGCTGAAACGGGTGGTGGCCGGGATTGTCGAAAAGCTGGGGTAGGGGATGCTGGCGCCCGGGGATAGGGCGCCAGCGGGTCAGGCTTCAGGGAGATTTGGTCGGGTCGACGGTCTTGGTGTCGTTGGCGATAGCGCCGATGCCCGGTGCCGAACTGCTCAGCCAGCGGTTGAGATCCACCAGATCCTGCGGGCTCAGGGTGCCGGCGACCAGTTTCAGGTTCAGCGTGTTCACCACGTAGTCGTAGCGGGCGTTGGCGTAATCACGCAGAGACTCGTAGTAATTCCGCTCGGCATCCAGCACTTCCACGATGTTGCGTGTGCCCACCTCGTAGCCGGCGCGGGTCGCATCCAGCGCACTGCGGCGGGACACGATGCTTTGCTCCTGGGAGTTGACCGTCTCGATGTTCGAGTTGACCGTACGGTAGAAGCTGCGCGCATTCACGCTGACATCACGGCGCACCGTCTTCAGGTTCTGGTCCGAGGCTTCCAGTTGCGCGCGCTGCTGACGAATGCTGGCTTCGGTGCCGTTGCCCTCATACAGCGGAACGTTCAGTTGCAGGGCCAGCACGCCCTCGGTTGTCGTACCATCGACGGTGCTCTGGTTGGGCGAGACCTGGCCAACGCCGTCCAACTCGGTGTTGCCGTATTTGGCGCTCAGATCGAGGGTCGGATAGTGCCCGGCTTTGGCCACATCCAGCAGCGACCGGTTGGCCTGCAGCGTGTAGGCGGCTGACTGCACGCGCCAGTTCTGTTGCAGGGCGATTTTTTCCCAGGCGGCCGGGTCGGTTGGCTGCGGGCGGGAGAGCGGGAATTCCTGCTGCAGGTTTTCCAGGTCGCCGGCATTCTCGCCGATCAGTCGGCTCAGCTGTTCGCGCGCGATATCCAGGTCGCTTTCGGCGGAAATCCGCTCGCTCTTGCTGGCGTCGTAGCTGGCGCGGGATTCATACACTTCGGTGATGGCGATCAGGCCTACGTCGAAGCGTTCCTGTGCCTGGTCGTACTGACGCTCGAAGGCGGCTTCGGCGGCGCGCACTGTGGTCAGGTTGTCCTCGGCGCGCAGGACGTTGAAGTAGGCGGTGGCCACGTCGAGGATCAGTTGCTGTTGGGCGAGGCTGTAATCGGCCCGGGCGCTTTCGCTCTGGAACTGGCTGGCGTCGTAGTTGAACCAGTTCTCGGCCCGGAACAGCGGCTGGGTCAGTTCCACGCCGTAGCCGTAGGACTTGTAGGAGTCGTCGGTTCGCGGGCCATCGGTATCGATGTGCTGGGCGTTACCGTAGGCATCGATCTTGGGCAGGAGCTGGCTTCGGGTGACATCGACGTTCGCCTGCTGGGCTTCGTAGGAGGCCCGGGCGGACGCAATGCCGGAATCATAGGCCAGTGCCTTCTCATAAGCATCGATGAGGTCGGTCGCCATGGCCGGCTGGACAACCAGCAGTCCGACCAGGCCGGTGAGCACGGATTTCTTCATGGATTCTCCTGCCTACGCATTGTTGGGGCGAGCCTCGTCCCTGAGTGTGGGGCCGCGAACCCTGCGGGTCGGGCTGGACAGAAGTCGGGAGGCTCAAGGAAGCGGTCCTCATTATGGACAAAAATCCATCTGATCTCTACACTTGCGAAAATCACCTTTAAGGGCCCGTACGCACTGTACAGTGCGATTTGCGAGCCCTTGGGTCGATCACTCAAATGCGTCTTGACGGGGTGCCGGAAAAACCGGCTGAGATTGCCCAGGGCAAAACCCGCGAACCTGATCCGGTTAATACCGGCGTAGGAATCTAAGACAAGCTGTCCAGTGCACCTCAGGCTTTATGCCGATGTTGTACCGGATCCCTCCTCGTCAAACGCGCCCCGTCCATCCAGGACACTTTGCCGTCGATCCACTGGATCGGCCCCGACAAGAGGGACGCCATGATGACTACCGAGAGCATCGAATTCCTGAAGGATGCCGCCGCCGTTGATGAGGCTGCGGTTCAGCCGCTGCCCTGTTCCCGTAAAATCTACGTAACCGGAAGTCGCCCGGACCTGCGGGTGCCGATGCGGGAAATCAGCCTGAGTGACAGCGTGACCGACAGCGGAAGGCACGCCAACGAGCCGATGGTGGTTTACGACACCTCCGGGCCCTACACCGATCCGCAGGCCCGTATTGATCTGAGGCAGGGTCTGGCGCTGGTTCGCCAGTCGTGGATCGACGAGCGTGACGACACGGAAACCTTGCCGGGCTATTCCTCCGAGTACACCTTGCGGCGCCTGAAAGATCCGACGTTGGACGTGCTGCGGTTCGAAGAACGACGCAAGCCATTACGGGCGAAACCGGGCCGTAACGTCAGCCAGATGCATTACGCCCGCCAGGGCATCATCACGCCGGAGATGGAATTCGTCGCCATCCGCGAGAACATGAAACTGCAGGAAGTCCGGGCCAAGGGTTGGCTCGACAGCCAGCATCCTGGACAGTCCCACGGGGCGGCCCTGCCGGCCGAGATCACCCCGGAATTCGTGCGGGAGGAAATCGCCCGTGGCCGGGCGATCATTCCCGCCAACATCAATCACCCGGAACTGGAACCGATGATCATCGGCCGCAACTTCCTGGTGAAGATCAACGGCAACATCGGGAATTCGGCGGTCAGTTCGTCCATCGAGGAAGAGGTGGAGAAGCTCACTTGGGGCATCCGCTGGGGCGCCGATACCGTGATGGATCTGTCCACCGGCAAGAACATCCACGAAACCCGCGAGTGGATCATTCGCAACTCGCCCGTTCCGATCGGCACCGTGCCGATTTATCAGGCGCTGGAAAAAGTGAACGGCGTGGCCGAAGACCTGACCTGGGAGATCTTCCGCGACACCCTGATCGAGCAGGCGGAGCAGGGCATCGACTACTTCACCATCCATGCCGGTGTGCGGTTGCACCATGTCCCGCTGACGGCCAAACGGGTCACCGGTATCGTTTCCCGCGGTGGGTCCATCATGGCCAAGTGGTGTCTGGCGCATCATCAGGAAAGCTTCCTGTATACGCATTTCGAAGAGATCTGCGAGATTATGAAGGCCTACGACGTGTCCTTCAGTCTGGGTGACGGCCTGCGGCCCGGCTGCATCGCTGACGCCAACGACGAGTCCCAGTTCGGCGAGCTGGAGACTCTGGGCGAATTAACCAAGATCGCCTGGAAGCATGATGTCCAGGTGATGATCGAGGGGCCGGGACACGTCCCCATGCACCTGATCAAGGAAAACATGGACAAGCAGCTCGATTGCTGCGATGAAGCCCCATTCTACACCCTGGGCCCGCTGGTGACCGACATCGCGCCGGGGTACGATCACATCACGTCCGGCATCGGGGCTGCCATGATCGGCTGGTACGGCTGCGCCATGCTGTGCTACGTGACGCCCAAGGAACACCTGGGGCTGCCCAATAAAGACGATGTGAAGACCGGCATCATCACCTACAAGATCGCCGCCCACGCCGCCGATCTGGCCAAGGGGCACCCGGGGGCGCAGGTGCGGGACGATGCCCTGTCCCGGGCCCGGTTCGAGTTCCGCTGGGAAGACCAGTTCAACCTCGGCTTCGACCCGGACACGGCGCGCGCCTATCACGACGAAACCCTGCCCAAGGATTCGGCCAAGGTGGCGCACTTCTGCTCCATGTGTGGGCCCAAGTTCTGCTCCATGAAGATCACTCAGGAAGTGCGTGATTACGCAAAAGAGCAGGGGCTGGAAACCCGGGATGCCATTGAACAGGGCATGCGGGACAAGTCCCGGCAGTTCGTGGACGGCGGCGCGAAGATCTATAACAAGGTCTGACGGCGCCACCCTGGGCCCTGTCCGGTGGGGCAGGGCCTGTCGCCTGCCAGGGGACTTGCCAATCCGGGCGCCGGCCTTCTATTGTTCGGCTTCACTCTCCCAAACAGGTGATTCATGTCAGGGCAAAAGGTTGCTCCGTTCCAGTTCGGTGCTGAAGATGTCGAAATCGAAAGTCGGGAAACCCTGTTCAAGGGCTTCTTCGGCATGGAGCGGTTGCGCCTGCGCCACGCTCGTTTTGCCGGTGGTTACACCGAAGCCTTCGATCGGGAGATTTTTCAGCGTGGGGACGCCACCTGTGTGTTGCCCTATGATCCGGTTCGCGACGAAGTCGTATTGTTGGAACAGTTCCGCCCCGGTGCCTTGGGGCGGAACCAGTCGCCCTGGCTGCTGGAGCTGGTTGCCGGCATGGACGAGCCCGGTGAAACACCGGAAGACGTGGCCAACCGGGAAGCGGAGGAAGAAGCCGGGCTGACTTTCAAGCGGCTGGAAAAAATCTGCCACTACCTGGTGTCGCCGGGAGGTACCACCGAGATGGTGTCCTTGTTCTGTGGTCAGGTGGACGCGTCCGGCGCCGGTGGGCTGTACGGAATTGAGGCAGAGCATGAAGATATTCGCGCGCATGTAATGGCGGCGGATGAGGCTTTGCGTATGATATCGGATGGGCGGATCAATAACGCCGCCGCCATTATCGCCCTGCAGTGGCTGGCCATGCAGCGGCAGAGATTGAAGCAAGAGTGGTCCTGATGTCAGAGAACGTGGAAATGCCCCTGCGGCGCAAGAAAGCCTATGTGCCCGACCTCAGACGCTTCGGCGCGCTGTGTGAGGGGAACTATAGCCGGATCCGGCGGTTGCGCCTGTTGGCGGAGTCGCAGCCGGATGTGGCGGAGTTCGAACTGTGCGACGGTGACGCATACTTCGGTCGGGTCCGCATTGAGCAATTGCAGCAGTCCCGCTTTACGGAGACGTTGCTGCTGGAGCAGATCCACAACGCCGGGCGCTGGCTCAACGATCCGCACCTGACCGTCCGCGTCTACCACGACGCCGGCATGGCGGAAGTGATCAGCTGCTACCGTTACAACCGCATCGAAGCGATTAACGACTACCCCAACCGCTTCATGCATCACCCGGACGAGAAAACCCAGGTCAACGCCTTCCTGGCGGACTGGCTGGATTTCTGCCTGCGTTTTGGCCATGTGCCTGCGGACCGCATTGCCTGGCCTCTGACTGACTGAGCCTCCGGCCTTTGATACGGCGGCGACGTCGAATGTGACAGTCCTTCAGGAAATTGTGCAAACTATCCGCTACTATCTCGGTCAATACCGTTGTTAATGGATATCATTCATCCTGGAGTCGCGGCCCGTTCATGCCTTCCCCTGTTCTGTCTGACAAGCCATCGTCCGTTCCGCTGCGGATCCTGCAGATCACCGATCCCCACCTCATGGCGGATCCCGACGGCGTACTGTTGGGCATGAATACCCGGGAAAGTCTTGAAGCGGTACTGGCGCTGGCGGCGGAGGCTGAAGACGGCGCCCCGGACCTGGTGCTGGCCAGTGGCGATATCTCACAGGATGGTTCCGAGGCCGCTTACCGGCTGTTCCAGCGGCTCATGTCCGGTTTCACCTGTCCGGTGATCTGGTTTCCCGGAAACCACGACGATGCCGCAGCCATGCGCAAGGTCATCGCCGGGACCGGAGCCGACGAACGCCGGGTGCTGGCGGGCGGTTGGCAGGTGGTCTGCCTCGACTCTTCGGTCCCCGGGCAGGTGCACGGGCAACTGGCGGACAGCGAGCTGGATTTCCTGCGCGATTGTCTCGCCGAATACCCGGACACGCCCACCCTCATAACCTTCCATCATCATCCGGTGGATATCGACTGCAGCTGGATGGCCGATATTGGATTGGTCAACCGTGATGCCCTCTACCACGTACTGGCCGAGCAGCCGCAGGTGCGCGGATTGCTCTGGGGTCACATCCACCAGGCCTGGGATGAGGATCGTGATGGCCTGCGACTGATGGCGACACCGTCGACCTGCATCCAGTTTGCCCCCGGGTCGACGGATTTCTCCCTGGACGACAAGGCTCCCGGTTACCGCTGGCTGGCGCTGTACCCGGATGGCTCGCTGGCCTCGCACGTGCGTCGCGCGGAGGATTACGCGTACACTGTGGACCTCAACAGCCACGGTTATTGATCGTTATGTCCGAACAACCCCGCCTGATCTATCTGCATGGATTCAGAAGTTCGCCCCAATCCCAGAAAGTCACCGAACTGAAAGAATGGCTGGCTGACAGCGGCCTGCCTGTGGAGCTGGTGGTGCCCGAGCTTGGCTTTTCGCCGGACGAAGCGATTGCCCATGTCGAGCAGGCGGTGGCGGGCGCCGGCGATCGCCCCTGCGGGCTGATGGGAAGCTCTCTCGGCGGTTACTACGCCACCGTTGTGGCGGCCCGGCACGGTTTGCGGGCGGTCCTGATCAATCCGGCGGTGGCACCCTACAATTTGCTGCGGCCCTACCTGGGCGTGCAGGAAAACCTGTACACCGGCGAACGCTTCGAAGTGACGGAGGCGCACATGCACCAGCTGCAGGCCATGGACCCGGGACCACTGGTGAACCCCGAACACTTCATGGTGATGCTGCAGACCGCCGATGAGACCCTGGACTTCCGCGAAGCGGTCGCCCGTTACGCTGGCGCGCCCACGTGGTTGCAGCCAGGCGGCGACCATCGTTTCCAGGATTTCCCGCGGGTCCTGCCAGCTGCGCTGGCGTTCCTCGGTATGGCGGCGAGCTGACGCGACGGCTATTCAGTGCCGGCCCGCAATTGCGGTAAACTCCCGGGAAAATGCAAACAAGGACATCCCATCATGAGTCAGATCCCTACGGACCTGAAGTACATCGAAACGCATCAGTGGGTTCGTGTGGCCGGTGACGGCACCGCGACGGTCGGGATCACCGACTTCGCCCAGGACCAGCTCGGTGACGTGGTTTTTGTCGAGCTGCCGGAGGTTGGCGCCAGCGTCAACGGCGGCGAGGAAGCCGGTGTGGCCGAATCGGTTAAATCCGCCTCCGACGTCTTCAGCCCGGTCAGCGGCGAGGTTATCGAGGTGAACGAAAGCCTCGAGGAAGAGCCGGAAAAGCTCAACGAAGACCCGTATGGCGAAGGCTGGTTGTTCAAGGTACGCCTGAGCGACAGCGGTGAGCTGGATGGCCTGATGGAGGCCGACGCTTACGCCGACCTGGTTGCCGATACCGAATAACCAGTCTCTGAATGACTGCCCGGGGAAATCCCGACTGTCCCCGGGCAGCCTGCCTCCGTATAATTCCGCCACTTTCCCATCTTTGGTTGTGGTCTGCCTATGTTCTCCCAGCTTTTCCTGCGCAAAGGCGCAGAGCGTCGTATTCGCGCCGGACACCTCTGGATCTACAGCAATGAGGTCGATACCAAGCGTTCGCCGCTGACCGCGTTTCAGCCCGGTGATCAGGCGACGTTGACGGCAGCCAACGGCAAGCCCTTGGGTACAGTGTTCGTGAATCCCCATGCCTTGATCTGCGGGCGACTGATCAGTCGCAACCCGGAGCAGGGCATGACTCCGCAGCGTCTCAGCGAGCGTCTGGAAACGGCGTTGCACCTGCGCGAACGCCTCTTCGAGCGCCCCTTCTATCGCTGGGTGTTTGGGGATGCCGATGGGTTGTCCGGACTGGTGATCGATCGTTTTGACGATGTGGTGGTGGTCCAGATCTCCACCGCGGGAATGGAGACGCTGAGCGAATCCCTGGTGCGGGCGATCCAGAAGCTGGTGCACCCGCGTTCCATCGTCTTCAAGAACGACGGCAAGATGCGTGAGGTGGAAGGGCTGGACAGCTATGTGTCCGCCGCGCTGGGCGACTTGCCGGAACACCTGGCCGTGGAGGAAAACGGCGTGCTGTTCAGGGCGCCGCTGGCGACCGGCCAGAAAACCGGCTGGTTCTACGATCACCGGATGAACCGCAAGCGCCTGCAGGCCTACGCGCCGGGTAAGCGGGTGCTCGATGTGTTCAGTTATGTCGGGGGCTGGGGCGTTCAGGCCGCGGCGGCCGGTGCGAGTCAGGTCACCTGTGTTGACAGTTCCGCGCAGGCCCTGGATAGCGTCGGCGAGAACGCCCGACTGAACGGGCTCGACAACGTGGACACGCTGGAAGGCGATGCCTTCGCCGTGCTCAAGGACCTGTGCGACCAGAAAGAAAAGTACGACATCGTGGTGCTGGACCCACCGGCCCTGATTCCGCGCCGGCGTGACCAGAAAGCCGGGGAGCAGGCCTATGCGCGGCTCAATCAGCTCGGGCTGAGACTGTTGGAGCGAGACGGTCTGTTGGTCTCGGCTTCCTGCTCCATGCACCTGTCCACGGAGCGACTGGTGGACATCATCCGCGGTAGTGGCCGGCGCATCGATCGATTTGTGCAGTTGCTGGAGCAGGGGCATCAGGCCCCGGATCACCCGGTGATTCCGGGCATCCCGGAAACCGACTACATCAAGAGCTGCTTCGTTCGCTCACTCACCGGCTTCCTCTGAGGATTCGGCCGGCGCCTTCAGGCTGATCCTGGCCAACGTCTCGCGGACCTGAGCCAGGGCCTGTCGCGCGGCGTCCAGGGCGTCGGTATTGATCGGTGCCTGGGTCATGTCGATCGCCGCCAGTTGCTTCGCCAAAGCCTGCATTTGCTGATCGAGCGTATCTGCAGAATCCACTCCGGCCAGCAAGGCCTCGTTCCACTCCGTCGCCAGATGGCGCACAAGAGCGGCCAACTCGCTGAAATCCGTTGCCGCCTCGGGGCTGTGGGCCAGTGGCATGCCGTTGTGGTCTTCGCCATCCGGTGACTGAGTCCAGGCGGCGAGTGGTTTCCCTATCTTCGCTCCCAGGGCTTTGTCGAGCGTTGCCGCGGCTCGGCCTGGGTGGCCATCGAGTTCCACCAGGCCGGTTACCAGATACGCCGTGTTCTGCGCCGTGCAGAGGGTCTGGATGTCCCGGTCCAGGGCGTTGGCAATCAGGCGCAGCAGGTCGTGGCGCCGCTCGGGGGCATTCACCGTTTCCTCCGGTGGCTTTTCCGGCCGCTGGTAGCGCTGGATCGTCTCGTCGGTGCCGTCCGCGCCAGCCGGCCAAAGCAGACTTTCCAGCGGATGGAAACCCAGGGTCAGGTAATAGAAGTCAGTGGATTGATGCTCCTTGCGCAGGTAATCCGGGGTTAGCGGGACCTCCGAATAGGTCAGCCCGCTGTGGGGGTAGCCGGGCACCTGGTCCAGATAGCCGGGAAGCAGAGGGTGGGCGTCGATCGGATCCCGGTCGTTGTGCTGCTGGGGCATGGGTTGACCGGCCAGCGCGTAAAGGAAAGCGAGCTGGCGATAATCGCTATGGGCCTCGCGCCAGGCCCGCCGGGCAGTTTCCAGGTTGTCGTCGTTCGGGGCGTCGAGAAACCCGGTGATGGCGTCATTAAGGGCATCCGCCGCCTTGCAGGTGGAGGTGGTCGCTTGCTCGACGCCGTCCTGCAGCGGCTGGGAGATCCGGGCGGCCGGCGCCGCTTCGTTTTTTGCAGCGTCCTTGTCGGCGGGCGTCTTGTCGGAGCAGCCGGCGATCAGCATGCCGGCACCGAGCAAAACAGCGAGCCCGCGGTCTGCCTTCCTTGCCATACCGTTCAATCCCTGAGGGTAATGATGGGCCAGTCCCGCTCCCGGGCGAGATCCGCCAGTTTCGGGTCCGGGTCGACGACAACCGGATGGGCTACCTGTTCCAGCAACGGCACGTCGTTGTGCGAATCGCTGTAGAACCAGGCATCATCGGCGGTGCGTTTGTGCTGTTCCAGCCAGGCGCTGAGGCGAGTGACTTTGCCGGCCTGGAAGCTGGGGACCCCGGCGATCTGCCCGGTATAGCGGCCATCCTTCCATTCCGGCTCCGTGGCGATCAGGTCGTCGACGCCCAGCAGGTCGGCGATCGGCTGGGTGACAAAGCGATTGGTGGCGGTGATGATCAACAGGTAGTGGCCCTGGCGTCGGTGCTGTTCCAGCAGTTCAAAGGCCTTTTCCAGCAGCATCGGGCGCACCCGCTCCTCGACGAAACGTTGCCGCAACTGATGCAGGACGTCCGGTTCATGTCGGGTCAGGGGTTCGAGGGCAAACGTCAGGTAGCGGTAGATGTCCAGGTCGCCGTTCAGGTAATCCTGGTAGAAGCGGTTGTTGGCGGCTTCGTATTCCCCGGCGTCGACGATCCCTTCCGAGACGAGAAAGTCGCCCCAGGCGTGGTCGCTGTCACCGTTGATGAGCGTGTTGTCCAGATCAAAGATCGCAAGCGTCAAGCTGAGTATCCCCTCAAATCACAGTGTTCGGAGTGGCCTGCCAGTTCGCCCGGAGACGTTCTGAAAGGGGCCGAATTCTAGCATGTTGTAGGGCAACAGGCGCAGTTTGCCCGCCGGTACGCTTTCTGCAAGAATGAAGGCAACTTAGGCAAATTGCGGGCCTTTATCATCAACACGGCGACGGCGGATAGCGCGAGACGTCATCCGATCCGGTCAGCCTGATAGTAGGGCCGCTGCTGAAAAATTCAGATAGGTATATAACGGTGATCGACTCCGACGGTTTCAGACCCAACGTCGGAATCATTCTGGCCAATGATCGGGGAGAAGTTCTCTGGGCAAGACGCATCGGACAGGACGCATGGCAGTTTCCCCAGGGGGGGATCGACAACAATGAATCCCCTGAGGAAGCGCTCTATCGCGAGCTGGGCGAAGAAGTCGGGCTGGGGCAGCGGGATGTGGAAATCATCAGCTGTACCCGCGGCTGGCTAAGGTATCGTCTGCCCCGGCGAATGGTTCGCCACCATTCGCACCCGGTCTGCATCGGGCAAAAACAGAAATGGTTCCTGCTGAGGTTGTTATCTCCCGACGCCAGTGTCTGCGTCGACAGGACGGATTCTCCGGAATTCGACGGTTGGCAATGGGTCAGTTACTGGTATCCGCTGGGACAGGTGGTGTCGTTCAAGCGGGAGGTTTACCGGCGGGCCCTGCGCGAGCTGGCCCCGCGATTATTCCACAATATGGAACGGTGGCAGGGATCGCCGCCGTTCTCGGACAGGATGGATTAACGGTCTATGTTGAGCACGCTGCGAAGTATCGTTCAGGAAGTCAATGGTGCCCGGGACTTGCAGGAAGCCCTGGAAATCATTGTCTCCGGTGTGCAGCGTGCCATGGGAACCGAAGTCTGTTCTGTCTACCTGCTGGATCCCGACTCCAATCGCTACATCCTCATGGCCACCGAGGGTCTCTATAAGGAGGCCGTCGGTCGGGTCAGCATGGCGCATTCCGAGGGCCTGATCGGCCTGGTGGGTTCCCGGGAGGAACCCATCAATCTGGAAGATGCCACCGCCCATCCTCGTTACCGCTATTTTCCGGAGACCGGTGAGGAGCGTTTCCGCTCGTTTCTCGGGGTTCCCATCATTCACCATCGCCGGGTGCTTGGCGTGCTCGTCGTGCAGCAGCGGGAAAGTTCGCGTTGCTTCGACGAGGGCGAAGAGGCCTTTCTGGTTACGATTTCCGCCCAGTTGGCGGGGGTCATCGCCCATAGTGAAGCCACCGGGGCCATCAGCGGCCTGTCGCTGACCGGTCAGGAAGCGCATGACATCAGCTTCAAGGGCGTGGCTGGTGCTCCCGGCGTGGCGATTGGTCAAGGTGTGGTGGTGTATCCGCCGGCGGATCTGGATGCGGTGCCGGACAAGGCCGTCGACGATCCCGACGCTGAGCGGGAGCTGTTTCTGCAGGCGGTTGGTGCGGTGCGTGAAGACATTCAGCTGGTTGCGGAACGGCTGGCGCCGCAACTGCGTCCGGAAGAGCAGGCCCTGTTTGAAGTCTATCTGCGCATGCTGGACGACAACGCGCTGCCCGCCGAAGTCATGAACCGCATCGCCGACGGCCAATGGGCCCAGGGTGCCCTCAAGCAGGTGGTGCAGCAGTACGTGCGGCACTTTGAAATGATGGGTGACCTGTACCTGCGTGAACGGGCGGTGGATATCCGGGATCTGGGGCGTCGACTGCTGTCGCACCTGCAGGAGGGTGATCATCAGGCACTGAATTACCCCGAGAAGACCGTGCTGGTCAGCGATGAGCTGACGCCGGCCATGCTGGGCGAAGTGCCTCGTGGCCAGTTGGTGGGTCTGGTTTCGGTACGCGGCTCCAGCAACTCCCACGTGGCGATCCTGGCCCGGGCAATGGGGGTGCCGACCGTGATGGGCATGATCGATATGCCCGTTAATCAGCTGGACGGACGGGAACTGATCGTGGATGGCTTCGAGGGGCAGATCTACGCCTCGCCGTCCGCGGACCTGCGCTCGTTCTACCAGGAGATCTGTGAAGAGGAAGCGGCGCTGTTCCGCGGCCTCGAAGAGCTGCGTGACAAGCCCTGCGTGACCACCGACGGCGTGCGGGTCTCGCTGCTGGTCAATACCGGTCTGATGACCGATGTGGTGCGCTCACTGAGCCACGGCGCGGAAGGCATCGGCCTGTACCGCACCGAAGTGCCGTTCATGATCAACGAGCGCTTCCCGTCGGAGCAGGAGCAGCGGGAGTATTACCGCGAGCAGCTGGAAGCCTTCGCGCCCAACGACGTTACCATGCGCACGCTGGACATCGGCGGCGACAAGGCGCTGACCTATTTTCCGATCAGCGAGGAAAACCCGTTCCTGGGCTGGCGGGGGATTCGCGTAACCCTGGACCATCCGGAAATTTTCCTGGTGCAGGTGCGGGCCATGCTCAAGGCCAGCGAAGGGCTCAACAACCTGCGCATCATGCTGCCGATGATCAGTAATGTGTCCGAAGTCGAGGAGTCACTGCACCTGATTTATCGGGTCTACCACGAGGTGCGTGAGGAAGGCTACGACATTCACATGCCCAAGGTGGGTGTGATGATCGAGATTCCAGCGGCGGTTTACCAGATTCGCGAGCTGTCCAACCGGGTCGATTTCCTGTCCGTGGGTTCCAACGACCTGACCCAGTACCTGCTGGCGGTGGACCGCAACAACCCGCGGGTGGCGTCCCTGTATCACTCGTTCCATCCGGCAGTCCTGCAGGCGTTGGTCAAGATTGTTGACGACGCCCACGCCGTCGGTACGCCGGTCAGCATTTGTGGCGAGCTGGCGGGAGACCCCGGCGGTGCGGTGCTGCTGATGGCCATGGGTTACGACGCGCTGTCCATGAATGCGGCCAACCTGCCGAAGGTCAAGTCCGTCATCCGCAGTATCGATTCAATGTGGGCCCGCAAGCTGCTGGACGATGTGCTGGATCTGGATTCGCCCCATGTCATCCGCAGCTGTGTGGATCTGGCGCTCCGGAGCGCGGGGTTCGGCCGCTATCTGCGTCCGGGGCGTTCGGCCAGCAGCTGATTTGTAGCGACCAGTGGTGAACGGTCGGCCGTAATAGTGTGTTTATTCTAGAATCGGGTGCTACCGTCCAAGGCATCTATCGGATCGTATCGCAGCCCTTCGGAATTGGGGCCGACATTGACGATCGTGGCGCCTGAATGGGGCTGCGTCAGGCAAGGGCAAACATGGCTGTAAACAAGACGGACATTAAGGATAAACCCCGCATCGGCCTCGCCCTTGGTGGTGGTGGCCCTTTGGGGGGAATCTATGAGATCGGGGCCATGCGGGCGCTGGATGAGGCGCTGGACGGCATCGATTTCAATGACCTTGATGTCTATGTCGGGGTGAACGCCGGCTCGTTTGTGGCGGCCAATCTGGCCAATCAGATGACGACCGCCCAGCTGTGCCGGATCTTCGTCAAGAACGAAGCGGAAGTGCATCCGTTTCACCCGGAAGTCTTCTACCGGCCAGCGTTCCGCGAGATCGGGCGCCGTTTGATGGCGGTGCCAGGGCTCCTGGCCAGTGCCATGGGCCGCTTCGTCAACAATCCCTACGACCAGAGTTTTCTGGAAGCGCTGACCATCCTGGCCCAGGCGGCACCATCCGGGTTGTTTGACAACGAAGGGCTGAACGATTATCTGGCCCGAACCTTCAGCATGCTGGGTCGCACCAACGATTTCCGGCAACTGCGGCGCAGTCTCTATATCGTAGCGGCGGATGTCGAGAGCACGGAAGCGGTCTGTTTCGGGGCACCGGGCTTCGATCACGTTCCGATTTCACGCGCGATCCAGGCCAGTACGGCCTCTCCGGGACTCTATGTGCCGGTCCAGATCGATGGTCGTTATTACGTGGATGGCACCCTGCGTAAGGGGCTGCACGCTTCGGTGGCGTTCGAGGACGGCGCGGATCTGGTGCTCGCAGTCAATCCCCAAGTGCCGATCGACGCCAGCGCCGCCGTAAGGGCCGGTTCCATGACCCCGGGCGCGTTGACCCAGGCAGGCATGCCCAACGTGTTGGCCCAGACCTACCGCACCATGGTCTATTCGCGGATGCAGTCGGGCATTGCCCAGTACGGTCGGGATTATCCGGACAAGGACATCCTGCTGTTTGAACCGACCCGGGACGACGCCAAACTCTTCTTCTCCAACGTCTTCAGCTTCCAGTCGCGACGGATGGTTTGCGAACATGCCTATCAGATGACGCGCCGTGATCTGCTGGCCCGGGCCGATCAATTGGAGTCGAAGCTGGCGCCATACGGCATCCGGTTGCGTCGCGATCGCCTGGAAGACGACCAGCGCACCATCAGTACGAGTCTTTACGGGGAAATGCTGCCATTGTACGTGGCGAAAGGTCGCCGCTCAGCGCGTGACCGCCTGAGTTCAGGCATCGACAACGTGACTGATATTCTGCAGAAGGCCCTGTAGTTTTTCGTCGGCCCTGGTTCAGTGGTATCGGACGCTGCCGTCCCGCGAACCCCCTTCCTTATCCAACCGGTCCAGATAGTCCTGCCAATAACGGGACTTCTCCCTTCCCAGTTCCTGCAGATAGGCCCAGGTGAACAGACCGGAATCGTGGCCGTCGCTGAAACTCAATTTGATCGCGTAGTTGCCAACCATTTCGGCGCCGGTCACCAGCACATCCCGTTTGCCGGTCTGCAACGTGCCGGGGCCGGCTCCATGACCGCGAACTTCGGCTGACGGAGAATAGACCCGCAGGAGTTCGAAGGGCAGTTCTAGTACTTCGCCATTCTCATAACTGAGCACGAGCAGGCGGCTCTGTTTGCGGATGCGGATATCACTGGGGCGTTGGGCTTCGGTGGACATGGGGTTGGCATCGACCGGTGACTGGGGGAGTGGGAGGCGAATGACTCGCCTCCCACAGGTTTTACAGGATATATCGGCTCAGGTCTTCGTCTTCGGACAGATCGCCGAGTTTTTCGTCAACGTAGGCGGCCGTAACCTGGAATTCGCCGGTGGATGAATCGCCCGCATCAAACGAGATGGTCTCCAGCAGGCGCTCCATGACGGTGTGGAGGCGACGGGCACCGATATTTTCGGTGGTCTCGTTCACCTTCCAGGACACCTGGGCGATCCGCTCGATAGCATCAGCGGTGAAGTTCAGTTGCAGTCCTTCGGTGTTCATCAGGGCTTCGTACTGCTGCACCAGGGACGCATCGGGCTCGGTCAGGATGCGCTTGAAGTCCTCCGGCGTCAGCGCTTGAAGCTCGACGCGGATCGGCAGGCGCCCCTGAAGTTCAGGAATCAGGTCCGATGGCTTGGACAGGTGAAACGCGCCCGAAGCGATAAACAGGATGTGATCAGTGCGCACCATACCGAACTTGGTGCTCACGGTGCTGCCCTCGATCAGCGGCAACAGGTCGCGCTGCACGCCTTCCCGGGACACATCCGCTGAGCCGTTTTCGGAGCGCTTGGCCACCTTGTCGATTTCATCGATGAAGACAATGCCGTTCTGTTCCACCACCTGGATGGCTTTCTGCTTGATCTCTTCCTCATTGACCAGCTTCGCGGCTTCCTCTTCGCGCACCGCGACCAGGGCATCCGCCACTCTCATTTTGCGGGTCTTTTTCTTGTCGCGGGACAGGTTGGAGAACATGTTCTGCAGTTGGCTGGTCATCTCCTCCATGCCCGGCGGGGCCATGATCTCGACGCCGGCGCCTGAGCTGCTCAGGTCCACTTCGATTTCCTTGTCGTCCAACTCGCCTTCCCGCAACTTCTTGCGGAACAGCTGCCGGGTGGACGAGTCGCCGGAGGAACGCTGGCTGTCTTCCTCGAAGCTGCGGGCCGGTGGGAGCAGGGCGTCCAGGATACGATCCTCGGCGGCGTCTTCGGCACGATGCTCGTTACGCTTGATCTCTTTCTCACGCAGCATCTTCACGGCCATATCCGCCAGGTCGCGAACGATGGACTCGACATCGCGGCCCACGTAACCCACCTCGGTAAACTTGGTGGCTTCCACTTTCAGGAAGGGCGCGTCCGCCAGTTTGGCCAGGCGACGGGCGATCTCGGTCTTGCCCACACCGGTGGGGCCGATCATCAGGATGTTCTTGGGCGTGATTTCGTCCCGCAGCGCCGGTTCCAGCTGCATGCGGCGCCAGCGGTTGCGCAGGGCAACGGCGACGGCCCGCTTGGCCTCTTCCTGGCCGACGATGTGTTTGTTGAGTTCATGAACGATTTCACGAGGGGTCATTGCAGACATGATGGCTCCGTCACTCTTTGCCGGACAGCACTTCGAGCGTGCGGTTATGGTTCGTGTAAATGCAGATGTCAGCGGCGATGTCGAGACCCTTCTCCACGATCTCGTCCGCCTTGAGCTCTGTGTTTTCCAGCAGTGCCCGTGAAGCGGCCTGGGCAAAAGGCCCGCCGCTGCCGATGGCAATGAGGCTGTCTTCGGGTTCGATGACGTCCCCGTTACCGGTGATGATCAACGAGGCGGTGTGATCGGCTACCGCCAGCAAGGCTTCGAGTCGTCGCAGGGCCCTGTCCGTTCGCCAATCCTTGGCCAGTTCCACGGCGGCTCGGGTCAGGTTGCCCTGATGCTTCTCCAGTTGCGCTTCGAAGCGCTCGAACAGGGTGAAGGCATCGGCCGTGCCGCCAGCGAATCCGGCCAGGACCTGGTTGTTGTACAGGCGGCGCACTTTTCTGGCGTTGCCTTTCATCACGGTGTTGCCCAGGGAAACCTGACCGTCACCGCCCATGGCCACCGTGTCGCCGCGTCGTACCGAAAGAATCGTTGTCATGTGAGCTCCAAGTGCAAATGAGCCTGTTGGGAAGGTGCCTCTGAATACGTCCCGAACACCGGGGCAGGATCAGGACTTATTCAGAGGCCCCTTGAGATTCCTTAGATATGGCTATGACAGGGTGATTTTCAAGGGGATAGACGGGATGGCCCATCGTGACAATTCGGCAATTATACGATGGGGCCGGATGGCCGGGTAACGTTGCCCGGCCGTGCGACGACCGGGCTCAGAGGATTAGCCTTCCTTGGGGACCTTGCGGACCAAAGGCTCGATATTGATGCTGACCAGTTTGTCGACGACGCTGTTCATCTTGCTGCGGGAGTCGAACGGGCCGATGTTGACCCGATACCAGATGACGCCACTGTCCAGCTTGATCTGCTCGATGGAGGCGTGCAGCCCCTGGAAGGCCACCTGGGCGCGCTGGCGCTCGGCATCGCTGCGGCCTTTGAACGATCCGGTCTGGATCATGTACTGGTACTTGCGTTCGGCCGGGGCTGGTCCCGGGTCGTAGGCTTCCACCTTGGGTGGCACCACTTCCGATTCCGGCAGCATGTCGTAGAACTGGAAAGATTCCTTTTTTTCTTTCTGGGCCGGTGTCGTCTTGGGGGTGGTTTTAGCCGTCTGTGCCGGCTGACTGCCCCGGGACGAACCCGCCGGGCCGTTACCCGGCGCGGGCAGCGAGTTCAGGTAGGCAATAAAGCCAATGAACCCGCCCACCAAGGCGAGAGACAGTATCCAGCGCAGCGACAGGCCGCCGGACTGCTTCCGGGGGCTGGCCTTCTTGCTGCGTTCCGGCTTTTGGGTGCCCTTGGCCCGTCGCGGCGCAGGCCGGCTGGTGCTGGTGGCTGCTGCGCCCTTGGGGCGGGACTTCTTGGCGTAATCACGGGACATCGGTGATGGGCCTCGCGCTGGACTGCTGTCCTGTGGGTTACATCTCTTCCGGTGCGCCGACGCCGATCAGCGACAGGCCGTTGACCAGCACCTGCTGAACCGCCAAGCACAGAGCAATGCGTGCATCGCGGATGGTCTCGTCTTCCACCAGGACCTTGTGAGCGTTGTAATACGTGTGGAACTGCCCGGCCAGGTCGCGCAGGTAATGGGTGACGTGGTGCGGTTCGCGCGTGGCGGCCGCATTGGCGATCAGTTCCGGATACTGGGCCAGGCGATTGGCCAGATCCCGTTCCTCTTCCAGCCCCAGGCCGTCCAGGCGTTCCACCAGCGCCTGGCGGTCGGCCTGGATACCTTCGGCGGCCAGCTTGCGCAGCACGCTGCAGATCCGGGCATGAGCATACTGGATGTAATAGACCGGGTTTTCATTGGTCTGGGAGCGGGCCAGGTCAATATCGAAGGTCAACTGGGAATCGACCCGGCGCGCCGCCAGGAAGAATCGCGTGGCATCACGGCCGACTTCGTCGATCAGGTCGCGCAGGGTGACGTAGCTGCCGGCGCGCTTGGACAGTTTCACTTCCTCGCCGGAACGGGTGACCAACACCATCTGGTGAAGGACATAATCCGGCCAACCTTGTGGAATGCCGGTTTTCAGGGCCTGGAGGCCGGCGCGCACCCGCGTGACCGTAGAGTGGTGGTCAGCACCCTGTTCGTTGATCACGGTGGTGTAGCCACGGCGCCACTTGTCCAGGTGATAGGCGACGTCCGGCAGGAAGTAGGTGTAGCCGCCGTCGGTCTTGCGCATGACCCGGTCCTTGTCGTCACCAAACTCGGTGGTGCGCAGCCAGGTGGCGCCTTCCTTTTCATAGGTGTAGCCGTTGTCCGTCAGCATGCGGACGGTTTCTTCCACCTTGCCATCGCTGTACAGGGACGACTCCAGGAAATAGACGTCGAACTCGACGCCGAAGGCCTTGAGGTCCAGATCCTGCTCGCGGCGCAGGTAGGCCACGGCAAAGGCTTTGATCGCGTCCAGGTCGTTCGCATCCGCCTTGGCGGTCACTTCCCGATCGTCGGCGGTCACCGTCTCGCCGGCCAGGTAGGCCTTGGCCACATCGACAATGTAGTCGCCGCGATAGCCGTCAGCGGGCCAGCCTTCGTCCTCAGGGGTCTTGCCCTGGGCGCGGGCCTGAACAGACAGCGCCAGGTTGTCGATCTGGGCGCCGGCGTCGTTGTAGTAGAATTCTCGGGAAACCTGATACCCGTTGGCTTCCAGCAGTCGCGCCAGGCAATCGCCAATCGCCGCACCGCGACCGTGACCGACATGCAGCGGACCGGTCGGATTGGCTGAGACGAACTCGATCTGTACCGATTCGCCCTGGCCACTGTTGTTGCGGCCGTAGGTTTCACCGGACTCAATGATCGTGCGCACAATGTCGAAGCTGCTGGCGTCACTCATGAAAAAGTTGATAAAGCCCGGACCGGCAATGTCGACTTTCTGGACGGCCGGGCTGTCCGGCAGCTTGTCGATCAAGGCCTCGGCCAGTTGTCGCGGTGGCTTCCCAGCAGCCTTGGCGGTGGCCAGGGCGACGTTTGTAGCGAAATCGCCGTGGGCCTTGTCGCGGGTGTTGTCGACATTCGGCGTGAACGTCTGGTCGGCCGGCAAAACGCCGTCGGCCTGGAGCGCCGCAATGGCGGCTTCAAGTAGCTGGGTTACCGTGTCTTTCATGCTGGCAGATGACTCTGTCGGATCGGAGCATTGAATGGGCTGAAAGAGCCTCTGATGAACCCCGGAACGGCCTCGGCACGTTGTTTCAGCCGGAGGCTAGTCAGTAGCTCATCAGAGGCCCCGGAACGAGCCCTCTCGAGGATCGCGTATTATCGCGGAAAGCCCGGCCTTTCTCAATGTGGTGGACCACTATCGGGTGTCCGGGACTACCCGGTTTCCAGGGGATCGATATCCACCTGCCATTTCAGTGTGGCCGGCTTCTTTTCATTCTCAAGGAAATAACACAGGTTCGCCAATGTCGACTGCATGGGCCCGCGTCGATCGCTGAGGAAGATCAGCTGTGCCCGGTGGCGGTCCGCGCGTCGGGCAATCAGCGCCGGCAAAGGCCCCCAGGTTTCGATGCGATTGTCCCGGATCTGTGCCTTGGCGGCATCGAGCAGGGACAGGCTTTCCTCCATGGAGGCGGCTTCTGCCCGAAGCAGGGCCATGGCCCGGAAGGGCGGCAAGCTGAGCGCCTCGCGTTCTGCCAGGATGTGCTCGGCAAGCGCCGGATAGTGGCCGTCGCAGAGCTGGTTGAGAAGTGGGTGCTCGCTGTGGCAGGTCTGGATCAGAACGGTGCCGGGGATGACGCCGCGGCCGGCGCGACCGCTGACTTGCAACAGCGTCTGTACCAGCTGTTCCGGTGCCCGGAAGTCCACGCTGAACAAGCCGCCGTCGGCATTGACCACCACCACCAGTGAGACGTTGGGGAAGTCATGACCCTTTGCCAGCATCTGGGTGCCCACCAGGATGCACGGCTCACCGGTATTCACGCGTTCGAGGATGCGATCAATGCTGCCGCGATTGCGCGTACTGTCCCGGTCCACCCGGATCACCGGGGTGTCGGGAAAGGCTGATTGTAGCACGTCTTCCGTCCGCTCAGTGCCCTGGCCAATGGGTTTATAGGCGTCGCTGTCGCAATTCGGGCAGGTTTGTGGCGCGGCGGTCTGATAGTCGCAGTGGTGGCAGCGCAGGGCCCGATCGCGGCGGTGAAAGGTAAGCCGGGAGTCACAGCGTGGGCATTCGCTGGTGTGACCGCAGTCAAAACACATCATCACCGGAGCAAAGCCACGGCGGTTGACGAAGACCAGTACCTGCTCCTGGCGTTCGATCCGTTCGCGGACGGCCTGCAGTGCGCGAGGTGACAGGCCGCCCTCCAGCGGTCGGCTGCGGATGTCGAGCAGCCGCATGGTGGGTGGCCGGGCCTCGCCGGCCCTTTCCTCCAGTCGAATCAGGCGGTACTTTCCGGATGTGGCGTTGTGCCAGGATTCGATCGACGGCGTGGCTGATCCGAGGATCACCGGGCATTGGTTCAGATGGGCCCGATACACAGCGAGATCCCGGCCGGAATAGCGAAAACCGTCGCCCTGCTTGAAGGACGTATCGTGCTCCTCGTCGACAATCAGGGCTCCCAGCTTCGTAAAGGGCAGGGTGACCGCCGAGCGGGTGCCGATGACAATGACCGGGTCGCCCTGGCGGATGCGTAGCCACGTGTGCAGGCGTTCGCCGTCGTTCAGGGCTGAATGCCAGACGGCAATGCGGTCGCCGAAGTAGCGGGTAAAGCGTCGCACAGTCTGGGGGGTGAGGTTGATTTCCGGGACCAACACCAGGGCCTGCTGATCGTCGGAGAGATACCGCTCTATATAATGAAGATAGAGTTCGGTCTTGCCGCTGCCCGTGATGCCATAGAGCAGTGAGGCGGTAAATCCCTCGTCCGGGCGGGGGAGTTGTCCAAAGGCCACGTTCTGGGCGGGGGTTAGCTCCGGCAGGGTGTCGACAGGCGTGGGCTTGCGGGAGCTGAGCCGCTCTTCGGCGTAGGCTTCACGGATCAGTTCGCGGTCCGCCAGGGCTTTCAGCTGGGTGCGAGAGAAACCGGCCGCCAGGATGTCCTTCTGCCCCATCGGCTCGCCGAGATCCGACAACCAGTCGAGCAAGGCCTTTTGGCGCTTTGCCTGGGCCGGCAATGGCGTGGTACTGGCGTCGGGGACTATGGTCCATGCTTGCTCGGCGGGTTGCGACGCGGGTCGCCCCCGGCGAAGTGCCGGAGGCAGCCCCATAAATAGACACTCGCCGAGCGGATGCTGGTAGTAACTGGCGGCCCACTGCAACAGGGTACGAGTCTCATCGGGCAACGCTGGCCAGTCTTCGAGGACGGCGCTGATGGGTTTGAGCTTGATACCTTCTGGCGGCTGGACGCCGGTGTCCACGACAAGGCCGACCAGCGACTGGCGGCCGAACGGAATACGGACTCGCTGACCTGGTTGCACAACCATGCCGTCGGGAATCCGGTAGTCGAACAGTCGTCGCAGGGGGCGTGACAGCGCAATGCGTGCCGTCTGGGTCACAGGGTCTCCGTCATTGGGAAAAGGAAAGGCGCAGTATAAGGGAACACTGCTACAGGCTCATCTATTGCGAATCAAGGGAATTCTGATATGATTCGCCGTCTGATTTTGGCGGCATTTTAACCGCCATGGCCATTTTACCCCATGCGGTGCCTGGCAGATGATCAGGTGGCGGCATATGCAAAGAGGGTTTTCCCATGAAAGAAGGTATCCACCCGAAGTACGAAGAGATTACTGCAACCTGCAGCTGCGGTAATGTCATCAAGACCCGTTCCACGATCGCCCGTGACATGCAGCTGGACGTTTGTTCCCAGTGTCACCCGTTCTACACGGGTAAGCAGAAGGTGATGGACACAGCGGGTCGTATCGACCGGTTCCAGAAGCGTTTCGGCGGCCGTATCAAGAAAGGCAGCTGATCCGCGGATCCATTCCGCCGATAGCGGTGGAACAAGCAAAAAAGGCGCCAAATGGCGCCTTTTTTGCTTATGTGAGGCATGAAAAAATTCATGGTTACGGCTGGTCAGTATTTGCGCAGCCGCCCTTGTTTGAGCTGGGTAGTCACGCCATAATGTCGCGCTCGCGCCAGCGCTGGCGGAGAACTATAAAGTGAGAGTGGGGCCGGGGCTATGCCGTTCATTCGGGCATTGTCCGTGTCGATCGTTGACCGGATCGTTCACCTTCGGCCCATATAATGACGCTCCACCCGATTAACGTGACAAACGGAACAGTGGCAATGTCTCAAGATCTGAAAGCAGCGGCCCTCGATTATCACGCCAACCCCCGCCCGGGCAAGCTGAGCGTTGAAATCACCAAGCCGACGCGGACATCCCGCGATCTTTCCCTGGCCTACAGCCCGGGCGTGGCTGAACCGGTCCGCGAGATCGCGAAAGACCCCGAGAATGCGTACAAATATACCGGCAAGGGTAACCTGGTTGCTGTCATTTCGGATGGTACGGCCATTCTCGGGTTGGGCAACCTGGGTCCTCTGGCGAGCAAGCCGGTCATGGAAGGCAAGGGCGTTCTGTTCAAGCGCTTTGCCGGTATTGATGTCTTTGACATTGAAGTGAATTCCGAAAGTCCGCAAGCGTTTATCGAGACCGTGGCCCGGATTGCCGATACTTTCGGCGGTATCAATCTGGAAGACATCAAGGCGCCCGAGTGCTTTGAAGTTGAGCGTGCGCTGAAAGAGCAATGCAACGTGCCGGTATTCCACGACGACCAGCATGGCACGGCCATCGTGACGGCGGCCGGCATGCTCAATGCGCTGGAGCTGCAAGGCAAGAAACCGGAGGAGGCCCGGGTGGTTTGTCTGGGGGCCGGCGCCGCCGCGATTGCCTGCATGAAACTCCTGATCAGCTGCGGCATGAAGTCCGAGAATATCTTCATGCTGGACCGCAAGGGCGTGATCCATGCGGGTCGTGACGACCTGAACCAGTACAAGGCCATGTTCGCGACGGAAACCGAGTTCCGCACCCTGGATGACGCGATCGACGGAGCGGATGTCTTCGTGGGTGTATCCGGTCCGGACCTGCTGTCGGCTGAGCAGCTGAAGAAAATGGCTCCGAACCCCATCGTCTTTGCCTGTTCCAACCCGGATCCCGAGATCAGTCCCGAAGTGGCCCTGGCTGCGCGCGACGACCTGATCATGGCGACCGGCCGGTCGGACTACCCGAATCAGGTCAACAATGTCCTGGGCTTCCCGTTCATCTTCCGTGGTGCGCTGGACGTTCGTGCAACGGCCATCAACGAAGAGATGAAGGTGGCCGCGGTTCATGCCATCCGCGATCTGGCAAAAGAGCCGGTTCCGAAGGAGATCTGCGAAGCCTACGGTGTGGAGAGCTTCGAGTTCGGCAAGGAATACATCATTCCCAAGCCGATGGATGTGCGTTTGCTCGAGTTCGTGCCGGCGGCGGTTGCCCGTGCGGCGGTCGATTCCGGCGTCGCGCGTCATGCCTACCCGGCACACTACCCGCTGAAGTCGATCGACGACATTCGGTAAGTCGCCGGGCACAAAAAAAACCGCCGAAAGGCGGTTTTTTTTGTGCCCGGAATACCGGTTGAGGTAAGCATTGGGGCGCTAGAACAGTTCCTGGGGCATGACCGCGTCGCCGTTGTCCTGGTTGCGAATGGTGTCGGCTGACTGCTGGGCCGGCACGTTTTCTTCCCGGAACAGTTCAAAGATGGCGTCGGAGTTGCCCGGCGCTGCGCGCTCGCCCGTCTCCGGATCGATCTTCACGGTCACGATGCCGTTGGGGCGGGGCATATACGACGACGGCGCATCCTTCAGGGCGACTTTCATGTAATCCAGCCATACCGGCAGTGCGGCAACGGCGCCGTATTCGCCGCGCCCCATCGGCCGAGGGGTATCGAAGCCCACCCAGGCCGTCGTGGCCAGGTCGTGATTGAAGCCGGAGAACCAGGCATCCCGCTGCTCATTGGTGGTCCCGGTTTTGCCGGCTACGTCCTTGCGGTTCAGGGCGAGGGCGCGGCGGCCGGTCCCTTTTTCGATCACGTCGCGCAATATTGAGTGCATGATGTAAACCGCGCGCTTGTCCGCCAGACGGGGTGCCGTGCGGATAGCCGGGAAGCCGGCATCCGGTGTGGGCGATCGGGCCGCCAGGTCGGCGCAGTCGTCGTCGCACTGAATGACGCTGGGAGCCGCGTAAAGGATATTGCCGCGGCTGTCTTCGATGCGGTCGATCAGATACGGCGCGACGTCATAGCCGCCGTTGGCAATGACCGCAAAGCCGCGGGCTACTTCCATCGGGGACAGGGTGCCACTGCCTAGAGCCAGCGTCAGGTTGTGCGGCATGCCCGACGTGTCGATTTTCAACTGCTGAAGGTAATCGAGGGTGTAGTCGATGCCGATCGAGCGCAGCAGACGGATTGAGACCAGATTGCGGGACTGGTACAGCGCCTTGCGCAGGCGGGTCGGCCCGGCAAAGCGGCTGCCCGAGTTTTCCGGACGCCAGACCGATTCCTGGTCGGCATCGTCCAGGACGATCGGGGCGTCATTAATGACCGTGGCCGCTGTCTTTCCCTTCTCCAGGGCGGACAGGTAAAGGAACGGTTTAAAGTTGGACCCCGGCTGACGTTTTGCCTGAATGGCGCGGTTGTACTTGGATTCCTCAAAGCTGTAGCCGCCAGTCAGGGCCTGAATGCCGCCGGTTTTTGCATCCAGCGAGATCAGCGCGCCTTCGACCTGGGGCAGTTGTTCAAGAGCCATGGACGGTTTGGCGACCGTTTCGGGTAATTCGTCATTCGACGCAGAGGAACTGGGGGGCAGTGATTGCGGGCGGGCGTACACCACATCCCCGACCTTGAGAACGTCCGCCGGTTTCGTCGGCTCGGATCCACGCCGGTTCTCATTACGGTACTCGCGCGCCCATTTCATGGTGTCGAACGGCATGGTGGTTTCACCGGTCGGCTGGCTGTATACGGTGGCTGAATCATCGCTCAAATTGGTGACAACGACCGGTATCAGGCCGGGATAGGCCGGGTAGCTGTCCAGCGCCTTGTCGAGCTCGCCGGCTTCCAGCGTTTCTTCGTCCAGGTGGCCCAGTGGGCCACGGAAACCATGGCGATGGTCGTAGGCTTCGAGGCCGGCCTGAAGAGCGTCGTTGGCGGCTTTCTGTTTCTCGCTGTCGACCGTCAGGTACACCTTGTAGCCGTCGGTGTAGGCGTCGTCACCGTAGCGTCTGACCATCTCCGAGCGGGCCATCTCGGCCACGTAGTCGGCTTTGAGCTCATGCTCTGCGCCGTGGAAGCTGGCGGTAATCGGTGCACGTGACGCCAGGTCGTAGGCGGTGTCCGAGATATAGCCCAGTTCGCGCATGCGCTGCAGGATCCAGTTGCGGCGGGACAGGGCGCGCTGAGGGTCGGCGAGTGGGTTGTAGGCCGACGGCGCCTTGGGCAGACCGGCCAGCATGGCCATCTGAGCCAGCTCCAGTTCATTCACCGGTTTGCCGTAATAAACCTGGGACGCGGCCTGGATACCGTAGGCCCGATTGCCCAAATATATCTTGTTTAAATACAGCTCCAGGATCTTGTTCTTGGGTAGTTCACGCTCTATCTGAAAGGCAAGCAGTATCTCGTTGAACTTCCGGATAAAGGTACGTTCCCGTGTCAAAAAGTAATTTTTTGCAACCTGCATTGTGATGGTACTGCCCCCGGAGCGGATCGAACCGGTGGTTACCAGTTCCACTGCAGCCCGCACCAGGCCTTTGATGTCGACCCCATTGTGCTCGTAGAATCGCGAATCCTCGGCGGCCAGGAAGGCATGTAACTGAAGGTTGGGGATCTGTTCGATTGTGATCGGAGCCCTTCTCTTTTCACCGAATTCTGCTATTAATCTCTTGTCGCTGGAATAGACCCGAAGCGGTGTCTGGAGCCGGATGTCGACAAGTTGATCGACAGATGGCAAACCCGGGCGCAGGTAAAGATAGAAACTTGAAAGCAGCATGGCGCCGATCGAAAGGCCGAAAAAAAACAGCCATGTACTAATGCGAGTAAAGCGGATCATTCGGGACATTTTTTCTGACAACTGTTAGATATAGGTCTATCATCTGAGAAATTGCTTTAGAAGGATAAGGCATCCTCAAAGTTCACTTTGCCTTTCTTCCAAGAAGAAATCGCATTGTAGACGCAAAGCAAAACAAATTCTCTTAAATAAAAAAGTCGTAACCGGGTGCATTAAACCAGGTATAGGGTGAGCGCGTGTTCGGATTGTTCGGTAAAAAGTCCAGTGCTGTGCTGGGTATCGACATCAGTTCAAGCTCGGTCAAGCTTCTGGAACTCTCCAGGCAGAGTGGCGAGCGGTACAGGGTTGAGAGCTATGCGGTAGAACCGCTGCCTGCCAACGCTGTTGTCGAGAAAAATATCACGGATGTGGAGGCCGTCGGTGACGCGTTGCGCAAGGTGGTGAGCAAGGCTCGCGCCAGCGCAAAGCAAACCGCGGTGGCTGTGTCTGGGTCGGCGGTCATTACCAAACTGATTCAGATGAATGCCGGCCTCAATGAATTTGAAATGGAAGACCAGATCGCGCTGGAAGCCGATCAGTACATTCCCTATCCGCTGGACGAGGTCGCCATCGACTTTGAAGTCCAGGGCCCTTCGGAAACCAATCCCGATCAGGTCGACGTCCTGCTGGCAGCCTGCCGCAAGGAAAACGTCGATATCCGGGAAGATGCGCTTTCCATCGCGGGGCTTTCCGCCAAAGTGGTCGATGTCGAGGCGTATGCCCTTGAGCGGGCCTACACGCTGGTCGAGCCGCAATTGGACTCACAGGGTGAGGAGTTGGTGGTCGCGATTGTCGATGTGGGCGCCACCATGACCACGCTGAGCGTTCTGGCTGACGGCAAGACTGTTTACACGCGTGAGCAGATCTTCGGTGGTAAGCAGCTGACCGAGGAAATCCAGCGCCGCTACGGCCTGTCCCTGGAAGAAGCCGGGCTGGCCAAGAAGCAGGGCGGATTGCCGGACGACTACGAGGTGGAAGTGCTGTCCCCGTTCCGGGAGGCGGTCGTCCAGCAGGTGGCCCGTGCGCTGCAGTTCTTCTTCGGCGCCAGCCAGTATAACGCGGTTGACTATGTCGTCCTCGCCGGTGGTACAGCGTCCATTCAGGGACTGACCGAGATGGTTGAGGAGAAAACGGGCACCGCTACATTGGTGGCTAACCCGTTCGCCGATATGGCCGTGGGCTCCCGGGTCAATGCGTCCGCGCTGAGCAACGATGCGCCGTCGCTGATGATTGCCTGTGGTCTGGCGATGAGGAGTTTTGACTGATGGCGAAGATTAACCTCAGACCCTGGCGCGAGGAACTGCGGGCGGAGAAGCAACAGCAGTTCGTCGTCATGATTGTGGGCGCGGGCATCATTGCTGCTGGCCTGGGCTTCCTGTGGAAGGGGCACGTGGACGACCAGATTTCCTACCAGGAATCCCGTAACGCCTACGTCCAGAATGCGATGAAGTCCCTGGACTCCCAGATCAAGGAAATTGAAGACCTGCGTCGCAAACGCGACGAGCTGATCGCCCGGATGAAGGTGATTCAGGACCTGCAGGGCAAGCGCCCTGTGATCGTCCGGGTGTTCGACGAACTGGTTAAAACCCTGCCCGACGGGCTTTTCTACACCGACCTCAAGAAAACCGGCGACAAGTTGCAGATTACGGGCATGGCGGAATCCAACAACCGGATCTCCAACCTGATGCGTCAGTTCGAGGATTCCGAGTGGTTCGCGAATCCCAACCTGACCAACGTGTCGTCCGCTGACAGCCGCCGCGCCGGCTACAGCCAGTTCAATCTTTCGGTGGACCAGAAAACGCCGGAGCCCGAAGAGGAGGGCAAGAAAAAATGAGCCTCGCGGACTCTCTGAAAAGCCTGAACGAATTTGACGTCAATGACCTCGATCTGAATAACGCCGGCATCTGGCCGATGCCGATCAAGATCATTGTCATGCTGTTGGTCTTTGGCCTGATCCTCGGTGGCGGCTACTGGTTCTTCGTCAAGGACGAATACAGCCAGCTCAGCCGGGTCGAAAAGAAAGAGGTAGAGCTCAAGGACCAATACGAGCAGAAGGCCTACAAGGTGGCCAACCTGGCGGTCTTCAAGAAGCAGATGGTCGAAATGGAAGAGACCTTTGGTGCGCTGGTCAAACAGTTGCCCAGTGATACCGAAGTGCCCGGTCTTCTGGAAGACATCACCAATACCGCCGTAGGCAATGGTCTTGAGCTTGATGAGATCAAGCTGCAGCCGGAGCAGAAGAAGGATTTCTACATCGAGCTGCCGATCAACCTCAAGGTACGCGGTACCTATCACGAGCTGGCTTCTTTTGTGAGCAGCATTGCCGGATTGCCGCGAATCGTGACCTTGCACGACTTTACCATCAAACCAACGGGAGGGGCCGACAGCCAGGTGCTTGAAATGCAGGTGCAGGCTCGGACCTACCGTTACCGGGCTGGGGAGTAAGCATGATGAGCAAGCATGCCTGTAAAGCCTGGACAACGGTCTGTTTGGCGACACTGTTAACGGCCTGTTCCCAGGGCAATGGCTTTTCCGATCTGGATCAGTTCATGTCGGAAGCGCGGTCCAAGCCGCGCGGTCACGTTGAGCCGCTGCCTGAGTTCAAGGCCTATGAGGCTTTCACCTATTCGGCGGCCGATCGCCGCTCACCGTTTGAGGTGCCGGTGGAAGTCCAGCTCACCATGGTGGATGAAAAGCCGCAGAGCGATATCAAACCGGATTTCGATCGTCCCAAGGAAGTTCTGGAAAACTTCCAGCTGACGAATCTGCGGATGGTCGGCACGTTGAAGCGGGCGGACAACAGTGGTGATCTGTATGCGCTGGTCAAGGACAACACCGGTGGGATTCATCGTGTCCACAAAGGCAACCATATGGGAGAGAACTACGGCCGTGTAGTCGGCGTCAACGAGACCCGTATCGAGCTGGTGGAAATTGTGCCCAATGGCAGCGGTGGTTGGGTTAAGCGGCCGCGAACCCTTGAACTGGACCAGGGCCTGGATCAGGGCTAAGGAGCGGCGACATGAATAATTCAAGAAATCTGTGTGTACAAAATAGGTTGGGGTCGAGGCTAACGATGTTCAGAAAAACTGTATTGATAATCGGCATGGCTGCTCTCGGCATGATGTCCGGCTTGGCGAACGCCGTCAGCCTGAATGATGTCGAATTCACGGCACTCCCGGGCGACGGGACTGAGGTGGTTCTGAAGTTCGATGGGACTCCGCCGCAGCCGACCGGCTATACGATCGAGCGTCCGGCCCGAATCGCGGTGGATCTCAAAGGGGTGGACAGTGCCCTGCAGAGCCGCAGCATCTCTTTGGGTAGCGGTAATGCCCAGAGCATGACGGTTGTCGATACCAAGGACCGGACCCGCCTGATCTTCAATCTGGTGGACCTGGTTCCCTACACCACGAACGTGGCCGGTAATACCATCACCATGAAGATTGGCGGTGGTGAAGATCAGGCGGCGACGTCCCAGACGACGCCTAGCACCCCGGTACAGTCCGCCGTTTCGTCGGCGTCGTCTCAGGACGCCATTTCCAACGTCGATTTTCATCGTGGCGCGGATGGCGAAGGTCAGATTGTCGTCAGTCTGTCCAACCCGAAAACGTCTGTGGACCTGTCCGAAACCGGCGGTCGAATCCGTCTGGTGATGGATGGCACGCAGGTCCCTGAATCGCTGCGCCGTCGTCTGGACGTCACCGATTTCGCGACTCCGGTCACGCGTGTGGACACGTTCATGCAGGGCGGTGATGCAGTTGTCGAGATTCGCCCGAAAGGCAACTACGACTATCTGGCCTACCAGGCCGGCAACGAGTTTACGGTGAGCGTTGAACCGTTGTCTGACGAAGAGGCGGAGAATCGTCGCGAAGAGAAGTTCCCGTACACCGGCGAGAAGCTGTCCCTGAACTTCCAGGACATCGAAGTTCGCTCGGTCCTGCAGTTGATCGCCGATTTCACGGGTCTGAACCTGGTGGCCAGTGACACGGTCAGCGGCAGCATTACGCTGCGTCTGCAAAACGTGCCCTGGGACCAGGCTCTGGATCTGATCCTGAAGACCAAAGGTCTGGACAAGCGTCAGATCGGTAACGTCCTGCTGGTGGCGCCGGCGGACGAGATTGCCGCCCGCGAGCGTCTGGAACTGGAAACGTCCAAGCAGATTGCCGAGCTGGCGCCGGTTCGTCTGGACATCATCCAGGTCAACTACGCCAAGGCGGCGGATATCGTGGCTCTCATTCAAGCTGACGAGGAACTGATTTCCGAAAGAGGGTTCGTTTCATCTGATCCGCGTACGAATACTATCAGTGTGCGAGAAACTGCCGATAAACTCGAGCAAATTCGGCGTTTAGTCTCAACTTGGGATGTGCCAGTCCGTCAGGTGCTTATTGAGGCGCGTATTGTTCGGGCTTCGACCGATTTGGCTGAGGAGCTCGGTGTGCAATGGGGGGTTGAAGGGCGAGGTAACGCCAATGGCGGTGATAACAATGTGGTGGTAGGTGGTACCCAGAGCGGTATCAGCAACATTTCTTCCGGTTCGCTGACCCTGCCGTCTGACAGTCTGAATGTTAATTTGGGGGTCGCGGACTCCAACGCCTCATCTATTGCCTTTGGCTACATCGGTACGGACTTCCTTGTGGATCTGGAGCTGTCTGCTTATGCCAGCGATGGCCAGGCGGAAATCGTAGCCCAGCCGAAGGTGGTGACAGCGGACCGCCAGACGGCGAAAATCAAGTCGGGCGAAGAAATTCCCTATCAGGAAGCCTCGTCCAGTGGCGCAACCTCCGTTTCCTTCAAAGAAGCGGCGCTGTCGCTGGAGGTGACGCCGCAGATTACGCCGGACGACAAGATCATCATGGATCTGGCGGTGAATCAGGATTCACGTGGACAAGAAACAGCCGGTGTACCGAGTATCGATACCAACGAAGTCACCACACAGGTACTGGTCCGCAACGGTGAAACAGTGGTTCTTGGCGGTATCTTCCAGTCCGAAAAATCCACCACCATTACCAAGACACCGTTCCTGGGCGATATTCCCTACCTTGGAGCGCTGTTCCGCAACAAGTCGGTGGTTGATGAGCGCAGCGAGCTGCTGGTCTTCATCACGCCGAAGATCCTGAAAGGCGACCTGATCGACTGATCACTGCCAGGATCCCAAAAGCCGTCTCGGATGAGGCGGCTTTTTTGTTTGTACCGAGGCGAACGGGCGCTTATCGCGGTATTGGCGCCTGTGCTATGCTCACCGCCCTGTATTGGATTGAGCAGAACTATGCCGTTGCCGGAACGTATTGTGCTCGTGGGCCCTATGGGAGCCGGGAAAAGCACGATTGGACGCCTGTTGGCCAGAGAACTGGGCTATCGCTTTATCGACTCCGACCGTCTGATCGAAGAGCGTTGTGGGGCCAATATTCCGTGGATCTTCGATGTCGAGGGCGAGAGCGGCTTTCGAACCCGGGAGAGCAATATCCTGGAGGAGCTGTCCCATGAAACCGGTGCTGTGATCGCGACTGGCGGCGGCGCGGTCATGCGCGAAGAAAACCACGCCAGTTTGCGTCGGGCTGCGTTGATCGTTTACCTCAAGACCTCTGTGGACCAGCAGTTTGAGCGCACCCGGCGTGATCGAAACCGCCCGCTGCTCCAGCATGACGATCCCCGCGCCGTATTGCAGGATCTGTTTGATCGACGGAATCCGATTTACAGCCAGCTTGCCGATATCGTGATGATGACGGATAAAAAGAGCCCGAGACTCGTCGTGCGCCAACTTATTAATCGCATCAAGCCACGGACGTCCCGCAAGAAACGGCACCTGAGGAAGGAAGGACACAAACATGCCTGACGTCGCACGCACGCTAACGGTCGATCTTGGTGAGCGCAGCTACCCGATCCTGATTGGCCAGGGGCTGCTTGGATCCGTGGACCTGTCTTCCCATGTCCGGGGTGATCGTGTCCTGATCGTGACGAATGAGACCGTGGCACCACTTTATCTGGAGCGCGCGACCGGATCGTTCCCCGGTAAGACGGTCGACAGCGTCGTTCTTCCGGATGGCGAGCGGTATAAGAACTGGGAAACGCTGAACCTTATTTTCGACGCCCTGCTGGAGAATCGGCATACCCGGAAAACGACGCTGGTTGCTCTGGGTGGTGGCGTGATTGGCGATATGACCGGCTTCGCGGCGGCCTGCTATCAGCGTGGCGTGCACTTCATACAGATTCCGACATCGTTGTTGTCGCAGGTGGATTCCTCGGTCGGCGGCAAGACGGGTATAAACCATCCGCTTGGCAAAAACATGATCGGCGCGTTTCATCAGCCGGAAGTCGTGCTGATCGATACGGATACCCTGGGCACCTTGCCGCCGCGGGAGCTGCCTGCGGGATTGGCGGAAGTCATCAAATATGGCCTGATTCGTGAGCCAGCCTTTCTGGAATGGCTGGAAGCCAATATGGCCGCCCTCCGGTCACTGGACGCCACCGCGATGGTTGAAGCGATTTACCAGTCCTGTGCCTGCAAGGCGGAGGTGGTCGCAGTGGATGAGAAGGAGGGCGGGTTACGTGCCATTCTCAATCTTGGCCACACGTTTGGCCACGCTATCGAAACCTTTACCGGGTATGGCACCTGGTTACACGGCGAGGCCGTCGGAACCGGCATGTTGATGGCGGCTGACCTGTCCTGCCGTCTTGGTTATCTCAGTGATGACGATTTGGAGCGTGTTGCCCGCATCCTGCAACGTGGCGATCTGCCGCTTGAGCCGCCCGCTGGAATGACGCCGGACGATTTTCTGGGGCTGATGGCGGTCGACAAGAAGAATGTCGATGGGGCGCTGCGGCTGGTTCTGCTGGAATCGCTGGGCAAAGCGGTCGTGACCTCGGACTTCCCCGCACAAAAGCTGGACGAAACGCTCGCCCGGTTTTGCAACTGAGTATCGCGAATTACGAACACGGAAGATGCCATGGCAGTTGACGAACAGTTGACCAGCGACCCCGGTGGTCTGTTTCAACGACTCCAGTCCCGCTATGGGCTGGGCCAGGATCCGCTTGCCATGGACGTGCCTTTCTACCCCGGAGGGCAGCGCGAGTATTCGCTGGAAACCCTGCGTCACCTGGCGGCATTCGGAGATATGGCCATCCTGGTCACCGGCGCCCGGGGTGCCGGCAAAACCCGCGTGCTGGCCGAACTGGTCCGTCACGAGTCCGATCGCCTCGATTTTCAGCGTCTGAGCACCACCGATCTGGCCAGCGAACAGGCTCTGGCCGATTGCCTGCTGGCGATTGCCCATCAGGGGCTGGCTACCGGGCGCACGGTCCGCGACGCGATTTACAACTTCTTCAAGTGGAGTGAGAAGGCGACTCTCCGGGGCCGCCGTATCATCCTGCTGGTCGATGACGCGGATCATATGGCGGCGCCGATGTTGCGGATGCTGGTGGCGGCGTTTACGCATGCGGATCGGGGGCAGGCGGCCGTCCCCGTGCTCTCCGGCTCGGATACCTTGCTCGATATGCTGGACAGCGAAGGGGGCGGTCTGCAGCATCAGGCTCACCAGATTCATCTGCGACCTCTGAATCGCGATGAAATTGCCGATTACCTTCGGCCAAGAATCGCCAAGGCCGGGGGTGATCCGGATGTGCTGTTAGCGGCGAGCCACCTGAAAAAACTGCATGAGTTGGGGCAGGGCAGTTTCGGTCGTCTCAAGCGAACCGCGCCCGCCGTCTGGCTGGACATGGCTGGCCATCAGCCGGCGGCAAGACGAAACCGCATGAGTCCGCGAAAACTGGTCATTCCGCTAGCGGTGTTGCTCTTGCTGGGCGGCTCATGGCTTATGGTGTCCTGGCAGTACGATGATGTGGTTGCACACCAGAACGACCAGCCGGCGCCCGTTGAGCGCAAAACCATAAGATTGGGGCCCGATGAGGAGTCCTGGCACCCAGAGGCTGAAACGACGTCTTCTCCACAACGATCGGCTCCCGATGTGTCGCTGAACGATCCGATATCGGCTTCCGAGGCCAAGGCCAATGAGGTTCCTACAGATGCGCCAGCCGGCGATGGGGCGCACGATCAATCGCCAGTCGCCGGGGACGAAGCGCTTGCGGCTGACGAGCCAAAGGCGGACGAGGTGGCTGCAGCGGACTCTGTCGCGGCGATAGCGCAACCATCCGAGGCTGAGTCAAAGGAAGTGCCGCAGCCGACCCCGGCTGATCAGGCCAATGTGGTGGCTGAGCCGGAGGCAGCACCGGCGGAGACATCCAACGAGAACAATCAACCACAACCGAATGCATCGACAGCTCAGGCTGACACAGAGGCAGCGGTCTCCGCCGACCAAACCGCCGATGAGACTCCCGGGCGGGCTTTCAAGCCGCAGGCACCTGATCGTTTCACGCCTGTCGAAGCACTTCGGGCCGGCGCAGGCCTGACAGCGCAGTTTATCGCAGGTTACGAGGAAAAGACGGCTCTCGACTTCCTGAGTGAGCACCCGGACATTGAGGGCATGGTCTACACCCGCTCTACAAGAAAGGGCAAACCGTGGTATGTTGTGGTGTACGGGCAATTCTCCAGTCGTAACGAGGCCCGTCAGGCCGTGAGCGATCTGCCACAGGGGTTGGCCGAGCACGACGTCTGGATTCGCTCGCAGTCCGGCCTTTGATGATGTGCCAGGGCCGTCAGGTCTGATTCGCAACTGGCGCAGCGTCGTTGCCAGGAAGTAAGCCGTCCCGGCACTTACGGTGCGGTTTTTATTCTTTTTTGTTCCAATCTCATCAATTTTATATTCCGTCAGTGCGTTAAAAATCGCTCAACGATTTGAGTACGTATTACTGCGCATGTAAAATGGCCAGCCCCCATTTTCAGTGTCAGTGGGTAATGTGCCTGGGCTCGGCACCTATCCTGTTGATTGAAAAGAATATTTTAGTGAGAGAACGCTTATGATGACAGGTTTGTATCATCCCGGTGAGTTCAGGGACAACTGTGGATTCGGCCTGATTGCCCATATGAAGGGCGATGCCAGCCACAAGTTGCTGCAAACTGCCATCGAGTCGCTGACCTGCATGACCCACCGTGGTGGGATTGCGGCGGACGGCAAGACCGGTGACGGCTGTGGCTTGTTGCTGCAGAAACCTGACGCATTCCTGCGCAAGGCCGCCAAGGCAAGTCTGGGCAAGACGCTCGGCGACCTGTACGGCGTTGGCATGATTTTCCTCGATCAGGACGAGAAGAAAGCCGAACGGGGCCGCAAGACCCTCGAAAAGCATCTTGTCGACCAGGGGCTGGAGATCGTCGGGTGGCGTGAAGTGCCGACGGACAGCAGTTGCCTCGGCCCCATGGCGATGGACTGTTTGCCGCGTATAGAGCAGGTGTTCGTTGAGCCGGCGGGCAAGGATGAGCCGGCATTCGGTATCAGTCTGTTCCTGGGGCGCCGCCACGCCGAGCGCGAGATGGCGGATGATCCCGAATTCTACATCTGCAGCCTGTCGCACAAGACGATCTCCTACAAAGGCCTGATGATGCCGGTGGATCTGCCCACCTTCTATCAGGATCTGGGCGACCCGGACCTGCATACGGCCATCTGTGTCTTCCACCAGCGCTTCTCCACCAACACCATGCCGCGCTGGCCGCTGGCGCAGCCATTCCGCTTCCTGGCGCACAATGGCGAGATCAATACCGTCGAGGGCAACCGGAACTGGGCGATCGCCCGTGCCTCCAAGTTCAAGTCGCCGGATCTGCCGGATCTGCAGACCCTGCAGCCGCTGGTCAACCGGACCGGTTCCGACTCCTCCAGTATGGATAACATGCTGGAAATCCTGCTGGCCGGTGGTGTCGACCTGTTCCGTGCGGTGCGGATGATGATTCCGCCCGCTTGGCAGAACGTCGACACCATGGATTCCGATCTGCGGGCCTTCTACGAATACAACTCCATGCACATGGAGCCGTGGGATGGTCCGGCTGGTCTGGTGCTGTCCGACGGTCGTCATGCCGTATGTATGCTGGACCGGAACGGTCTGCGCCCGGCGCGCTGGGTTATCACCAAGGATGACTTCATCACACTGGCGTCCGAAATCGGCACCTACAGCTACAAACCGGAAGACGTCGTGGCCAAGGGCCGTGTTGGACCGGGCCAGATGCTGGCGATCGATACCGAATCCGGCGAAGTCCTGCACACCAAGGATATCGACCAGCGCCTGAAGAGCGCACAGCCCTACAAGCGCTGGCTGCGCGAGAACGCCCTGCGGGTCGAGGCGACGCTGAACCAGGACACCCCGGAATTCAAACTGATGGAAAGCGACGAGCTGAAAATCCATCAGAAGATGTTCCATGTGTCCTTCGAAGAGCGGGACCAGGTGCTGCGCCCGCTGGCCGAAAGTGGCCAGGAAGCTGTGGGCTCCATGGGCGACGATACGCCGATGGCTGTGCTGTCCAGCAAGGTTCGCCACGCAGCTGACTTTTTCCGTCAGAAGTTCGCCCAGGTGACCAACCCGGCGATCGACCCGCTGCGGGAATCCATCGTCATGTCGCTGGAGACCTGCTTGGGGGCTGAGCGCAACGTGTTCGAGGAAACGCCGGATCACGCCAACCGGATTATCCTGTCCACACCGGTGCTGTCGCCGGCCAAATTCCTGCGCATCGAGAGCAACGACCGGCCGGGCTTTGAAGTCGAGCGGATCCGCCTGAGCTACCGTCCTGAGCTGGGGCTCAAGCAGGCCATTGAAGCCGTCTGTGACGAGGCCGAGCAGGCCGTGCGCAACGGCAAGGTGTTGTTGATCCTGAGCGACAAGGACCTCAAGGAAGGCGAACTGCCCGTCAACGCGATGATGGCAACCGGCGCCGTGCACCACCATCTGGTCCGCAAAGGCCTGCGTTCGGACTCCAACCTGATCATCGAAACCGGCTGGGCGCGGGATCCGCACCACTTTGCCGTGCTGTTCGGCTTTGGCGCGACGGCGGTTTACCCGTACCTGTCGTACCAGATCCTCAATGACCTGATCCGCACCGGTGAAGTCATGATGGATCCGATCGAGGCCAAGAATAACTACCGCAAAGGCATCAACAAGGGCCTGCTCAAGATCCTGTCCAAGATGGGCATCTCGACGATCACGTCTTACCGTGGTGCCCAGCTGTTTGAAGCCATTGGTCTGGCCGACGAAGTGGTCGACCTGTGCTTTTGTGAAGTGCCGAGCCGCATCCAGGGTGCCGGTTTCTACGATTTCCAGCAGGATCAGGAGCTGCTCGCCAGTAACGCCTGGAAGCAGCGTAAGCCCATCGCCCAGGGCGGTGTCCTGAAATACGTCCACGGGCAGGAATACCACGCGTTCAATCCGGACGTTGTGAACACCCTGCAGCGTGCGGTCATCGACGGTAACTACGGCACCTATCGTGAATACGCCGGCCTGGTAAACGAGCGTCCGGTGGCGACCCTGCGCGACCTGCTGACCTTCCGCAAGGACATCAAGGCGGTGGATCTGGACAGCGTTGAGCCGGTGGAAGCCATTTTCCCGCGCTTCGACTCTGCGGCCATGTCCCTGGGCGCGCTGTCGCCGGAAGCCCACGAGGCACTGGCGGTAGCGATGAACACCCTGGGCGGCCGTTCCAACTCCGGTGAGGGCGGTGAAGATCCCGCCCGTTACGGCACCGAGAAACGCTCCAAGATCAAACAGGTGGCCTCCGGCCGCTTTGGTGTGACCGCGGAATACCTGCGCAGCGCCGACGTCATGCAGATCAAGGTGGCTCAGGGCGCCAAGCCCGGTGAGGGCGGCCAGCTGCCGGGTGGCAAGGTCAACGAACTGATCGCCCGTCTGCGCTATTCCGTACCGGGAGTCACCCTGATTTCACCGCCGCCGCACCACGATATCTACTCCATCGAGGATCTGGCGCAGCTGATCTTTGACCTCAAACAGGTCAACCCGAAAGCGCTGGTGTCGGTCAAGCTGGTATCCGAGCCGGGTGTCGGTACCATCGCGGCCGGTGTCGCCAAGGCCTACGCCGATCTGATCACCGTCTCCGGTTACGACGGCGGTACCGCAGCCAGCCCGCTGACTTCGATCCGCTACGCCGGCTCCCCATGGGAATTGGGGCTGAGCGAAGCGCATCAGGCGCTGCGCGGTAATGACCTGCGCGGCAAGATTCGCCTGCAGACGGACGGCGGTCTGAAGACCGGTCTGGACGTGGTCAAGGCAGCCATCCTGGGTGCGGAAAGCTTCGGCTTTGGCACCACCCCGATGGTGGCGCTCGGCTGTAAATACCTGCGGATCTGTCACCTGAACAACTGCGCGACCGGTGTCGCCACCCAGAACGATCAGCTGCGTGAAGATCACTTCAAGGGCACCGTCGAAATGGCGATGAACTTCTTCCGCTTCGTGGCGGCGGAAACCCGGGAATGGATGGCCAAGCTGGGTGTCACCAGCCTGGAAGAGCTGGTGGGCCGGACCGATCTGTTGGAAGTCCTGCCGGGCGACACGCCGCGTCAGCAGAAGTTGAACCTGAATCCGCTGCTGCAGAACGATCACATTCCGGCGGACAAACCGCATACCTGTCAGGTGGAGCGCAACACGCCTTTCGATAAAGGTACGCTGGCTGAGCAGATGGTCAGTGACGTGAGCGAAGCGATCACCAATAAGGCCGGTGGCACCTGGCAATACCGCGTCACCAACTGCGATCGCTCCATCGGTGCCCGGATCTCGGGTGAAATCGCCCAGTTGCACGGCAACCAGGGGATGGTCGGCGCGCCGATCACGCTGGAGCTGACCGGCACGGCCGGGCAGAGCTTCGGCGTCTGGAACGTCGGTGGCCTGAACCTGATCCTCGAAGGCGATGCCAACGACTACGTCGGTAAAGGCATGACCGGCGGCAAACTGGTTATCCGTCCGCCGCGGGAAAGCAGCTTCAAGACCCAGGATACGTCGATCATCGGCAACACCTGTCTCTACGGGGCGACCGGCGGCAAACTCTACGCCGCGGGCACCACGGGTGAGCGTTTCGGTGTCCGGAATTCCGGGGCGCATGCCGTCGTTGAAGGCGTGGGTGACCACTGCTGTGAGTACATGACCGGCGGTCTGGTGACCGTACTGGGCAATACCGGCCACAACTTCGGGGCCGGTATGACGGGCGGTTTCGCCTACGTCCTGGACCAGCAGAACACCTTCGTGGACAAGTACAACCACGAGCTGGTGGAAATCCAGCGTATTTCCAGCGAAGACATGGAGCCGTACCGCAACCATCTTCGCAGCGTAATCCGTGAGCATGTGACGGAGACCCAGAGCGAATGGGCGGAGCACATCCTCGACAATTTCGATGACTATATTGGCCGGTTCTGGCTGGTAAAGCCCAAGGCGGCAAGCCTGCGCACCCTGCTGGCCAGCACTCGGGCGCGACCGGAATAACGGCCGCACGCGCCACATCGGCGGCGCCACCTGAACCCCGCATCGAAATTGAATACTTGAGAGTCGCGTGATGAAAGAGAGACTGAATAACGATTTCCAGTTTATCGAGGTTGGCCGTGTCGACCCGAAGAAGGTTCCGGCCAGTAAACGGAAAAAGGAATTCCAGGAAATCTACCACCCGTTCAAGCAGGAAGACGCTGCCAGTCAGGCGCATCGCTGCCTGCACTGTGGTAACCCGTACTGCGAGTGGAAGTGCCCGGTACACAACTACATCCCGAACTGGCTGAAGCTGGTGTCCGAGGGCAACATCCTGGAGGCGGCCGAGCTGTGCCACCAGACCAACTCCCTGCCGGAAGTCTGCGGCCGGGTTTGCCCGCAGGACCGTCTGTGTGAAGGGGCCTGTACCCTGAACGACGGTTATGGCGCGGTCACCATCGGCTCAGTCGAGAAGTACATTACCGACACCGCCTTTGCCCTGGGCTGGCGCCCGGACCTGTCTCACGTCAAGTGGACCGACAAGAAGGTCGCGGTGATCGGCGCCGGTCCGGCCGGCCTCGGCTGTGCCGACATCCTGGCCCGCAACGGCGTTAAACCGGTGGTCTTTGACCGCTACCCGGAAATCGGTGGTCTGCTGACCTTCGGTATCCCCGAGTTCAAGTTGGAAAAGAGCGTCATGGCGCGCCGCCGTGAGATTTTCGAATCCATGGGCGTCGAGTTCCGCCTGTCTACGGACGTGGGCACTGATGTGCTTCTGGAAGACATCATCGACGAATACGATGCCGTCTTCATGGGCATGGGCACCTACACCTACATGAAAGGTGGCTTCCCGGGCGAAGACCTGCCGGGTGTCTACGACGCGCTGCCGTACCTGGTGTCCAACGTCGACCGCCGTCTGGGCTTTTCCGCGACGGACAGCGAGTTCATCGATATGAAAGGCCAGCGCGTGGTGGTCCTCGGCGGTGGTGACACGGCGATGGACTGCAACCGCACCGCGATTCGTCAGCAGGCAGCCAGCGTGACATGTGCCTATCGTCGGGACGAGGCGAATATGCCAGGCTCCCGTCGCGAGGTGGCCAACGCCAAGGAAGAAGGCGTCAAGTTCATGTTCAACCGTCAGCCGATCGCCATCATTGGCGAGGACCGGGTCGAAGGCATCAAGGTCATCCAGACTCGCCTGGGCGAGCCGGACGAGAACGGTCGCCGTCGTCCGGAAGTGGTGCCGGGCAGTGAAGAGGTGATCCCGGCCGACGCCGTCCTGGTGGCTTTCGGTTTCCGTCCGAGTCCGGCGGAATGGTTCAACAAGCTGGATGTGAGCATCGACGATTCCGGCCGTGTGGCGGCACCGGAAGAGGCGGAGTACCCGTTCCAGACGTCCAATGCGAAGATCTTCGCCGGCGGCGACATGGTCCGCGGTTCGGATCTGGTCGTAACGGCTATCTGGGAAGGGCGCCAGGCGGCCGAAGGTATCCTCGATTACCTGGATGTCTAACGAGAGCAGCCGCAATACAACGGCACAGACAGATTGAATAAGGGGCATTATGTCAGCACTCATGAATGACCGGTTCCTGCGCGCACTTCAGCGCCAGCCGGTGGATCGCACACCGGTCTGGATGATGCGCCAGGCAGGACGTTACCTGCCGGAGTACCGGGCGACTCGCGCCAAGGCCGGCGATTTCATGAGTCTGTGTCGGAATGCCGAACTCGCCTGTGAGGTGACGCTGCAGCCCCTCGAGCGGTATCCATTGGATGCCGCCATCCTGTTTTCCGACATCCTGACCATTCCGGACGCCATGGGTCTGGGCCTGTATTTCGAGACGGGCGAAGGGCCCAAGTTCCGCAATACGGTGCGTTCGGCGGCCGACGTCGAAGCGCTGCCCACCCTGACGGCGGACACCGACCTGGACTATGTGGTCTCTGCGGTGGCTACCATTCGCAAGGCCCTGAACGGCAGCGTGCCGTTGATCGGGTTCTCCGGCAGTCCGTGGACGCTGGCCACCTATATGGTCGAAGGCGGCTCCTCCAAGGACTTCCGCGAAGCCAAGCGGTTGCTCTACAGCGAACCGGCGGTGATGCATGCGCTGCTCGGCAAGCTGGCGGATGCGGTGACCGACTACCTCAATGCCCAGATTCGTGCCGGCGCCCAGGCCGTGCAGATTTTCGATACCTGGGGCGGCGTGCTGCCGAGTTGGGCCTACACCGAGTTCTCACTGGCCTACATGAAACAGATCGTGGACGGCCTCATCCGCGAGCACGAAGGCCGCCACGTGCCGGTCATCCTGTTCACCAAGAACGGTGGGCAGTGGCTGGAGTCGATGGCGGAGTCCGGTGCTGACGCCCTGGGTCTGGACTGGACCACGGACATTCGCGAGGCCCGTGCCCGGGTCGGCGACCGTGTCGCGCTGCAGGGCAATATGGACCCGACCATGCTGTACGCACCGCCTGAGCGGATTCGCGAAGAAGTGGCGCACATCCTGGCGCGTTTCGGCGAGGGATCCGGCCATATCTTCAACCTTGGGCATGGCATCACGCCGGATGTCGATCCGAGCCACGCGGATGCCTTCATTCGCGCGGTCTGCGAGCTGAGTCCGCCTTACCACGGCGGCAAGTAGCCCGCGATCGAGGTGATTGGGTTGGTTGCCCCCGTATGCGGGGCTATAGTGATAGGTGAGCGTCGTTGAAGTGAACGTTAAAGTGCTTCAGCGGCCCTTGCCCTTGCTTGCAATAACAAGAGACTGTCACGGTGAGCCAATCGACTGAACGTCGCCGCTTTGAACGCATCCTGTTCGATGCACCCTGCGATATCCACGCCGGAGAGGACGTCTGGCACAGTGAAGTGCTGGATATCTCCATGAAAGGCGTGCTGGTGCGCCGTCCCGCAAACTGGACGGCCAAGCTGAAGCATCCGTTCGAAATCACCATCCACCTGAACGATCTGGACAGCGGTATTGTCATGGCCGTGGCGTTGCGCCATGTGGAAGGTGATCATCTGGGCTTCCAATGCCAGTACATCGACCTGGACAGTGCCTCTCATCTCAAGCGTCTGGTCGAACTCAACCTGGGCGACCCGTCGTTGCTGGATCGAGAACTGCGTCATCTGATCGAGAGAGACTGAGCGCTCGCTGCAGTCAGTTGGCGAGTTCGAGCAGGGCGTCCAGGGCTTCGCTCAGCTTGGTCACCGCGATCACCCGCATGTTTTCCAGCGGCTTGCGCGGCACGTTCGTCTTGGGCACCACGGCACGGATAAAGCCGTGCTTGGCGGCTTCGTAGATGCGTTCCTGGCCGCTGGGTACCGGGCGGATTTCGCCGGACAGACCCACCTCGCCAAAAATCACCAGATCCTGCGGTAATGCCTTGTCCCGGAATGACGACACGATCGCCGCCAGGATGGCCAGGTCGGCGCTGGTTTCGCTGACTTTGACGCCGCCCACCACGTTGACGAACACGTCCTGATCGGCCACGTGCATGCCGCCATGGCGATGCAGCACGGCCAGCAACATAGCGAGTCGGTTCTGGTCGGTGCCGACGGCGACCCGTCTTGGGTAGCTGCCCTGCGACAGGTCCACCAGAGCCTGAACCTCCACCAGCATCGGCCGGGTGCCTTCCCAGACCACCATGACCACACTGCCGGGTGCGGCATCCTCCCCGCGATTGAGGAAAATGGCACTGGGGTTTTTCACCTCTTTCAGGCCCTGTTCCAGCATGGCGAACACCCCCAGCTCGTTGACCGCGCCGAAGCGGTTCTTGATGCCGCGCAGGGTACGGAACCGGCTGTCACTGGAGCCTTCCAGCAGGATCGAGCAGTCGATCATGTGTTCCAGCACCTTCGGGCCGGCGAGGCTGCCGTCCTTGGTGACGTGGCCCACCAAAAACAGGATGGTGCCGGTCTGCTTGGCGAAGCGGGTCAGGTAGGCGGCGCTTTCACGCACCTGCGACACGCTGCCGGGCGCGGATTCCACGTCGCTAACGTGCATCACCTGGATCGAGTCCACCACCAGGATGCGTGGTTTTTCAGTCTCAGCCACCTGGATGATGCGCTCGACACTCGTTTCGGACAGCATCTTGAGGTCACTGGTCGGGACGCCCAGGCGCTTGGCCCGCAGAGCCACCTGTTGCATGGATTCCTCACCGGTGACGTAGAGCGCCGGGTACTGGCCCGCCAGATTGCACACCGTCTGCAGCAACAGGGTACTCTTGCCCGCCCCGGGATGGCCGCCCATCAGAATCGCCGAGCCTTCCACGAGACCGCCGCCCAGCACCCGGTCCAGCTCCTTCATGCCGGAGCTGATGCGGGATTGTTCGGTCAGGCTGACCGAATCCAGCGACTGGACGCCGGACAGGCTGCCGGCAAAGCCCTCGAAGCGTGATCCCCGATTGCCGCCGCCGCTCGAGCTGCTGACGCCGCGGACTTCGCTGATGGTGTTCCAGGCGGAGCAGGCGGAACACTGGCCCTGCCACTTGGAGTAATCCGCACCGCATTCGGTGCACACGTAGGCGGTCTTGGTCTTGGCCATGGTTGCTCGATCGTCGGGAAAAGGGGAGGGCAGCCGGTCGGGCGACCGGCTGCCGGCGCTGGGATCAGGCCAGCTTCTTGTACTTCATGCGCTGGGGCACCATCGCGGAGTCGCCCTTGCGCTGCTTGTGGTCTTCGTCGTATTCGGTGAAGTTGCCTTCGAAGAATACGGCTTCACTGTCGCCCTCAAAGGCGAGAATGTGGGTGGCCACACGGTCCAGGAACCAGCGGTCGTGCGAGATCACCAGCGCGGCGCCCGGGAAATTGAGCAGCGCCTCTTCCAGCGCCCGCAGGGTTTCCACGTCCAGGTCGTTGGTCGGTTCGTCCAGCAGGAGGACGTTGCCGCCTTCCTTCAGCAGCTTGGCCAGGTGCAGTCGGTTACGCTCGCCGCCTGACAGGTCGCCGACCCGCTTCTGCTGGTCGCTGCCCTTGAAGTTGAAACGGCCCACGTAGGCGCGGGATGGCGTCTGGTAGTTGCCCACCTGGATGATGTCCTGGCCGTCGCTCAGCTCTTCCCAGACGGTCTTGTCGCCGTCCAGGTCGCGCATCTGATCGACGTAGGCCAGCTTGACGGTTTCGCCAACGGTGATGGTGCCGGCATCCGGCTGGTCCACGCCGGCGATCATGCGGAACAGGGTGGATTTACCCGCACCGTTACCCCCGATGATGCCGACAATGGCGCCCGGCGGTACCCGGAAATCCAGGTTTTCATAGAGCAGGCGACCTTCAAAGGCCTTGCTCACGCCGTCGACCTCGATCACCTTGTCGCCCAGGCGCGGTCCGGGCGGAATGTACAGTTCGTTGGTCTCGTTGCGCTTCTGGAAATCCTGGGAGCTCATCTCCTCGAAACGGGCCAGGCGGGCCTTGCTCTTGGACTGGCGGCCCTTGGCGTTGCTGCGCACCCACTCCAGCTCGTGCTTGATGGTCTTCTGGCGGGCCACTTCCTGCTTGGCCTCGATTTCCAGTCGCTTCTCCTTGGCTTCCAGCCATTGGCTGTAGTTGCCTTCGAAAGGAATACCCTGGCCGCGGTCCAGTTCCAGGATCCAGCCGGCGACATTGTCGAGGAAGTAACGATCGTGAGTGATCGCTACCACGGTGCCGCTGAAGTCGTGCAGGAAGCGTTCGAGCCAGGCCACGGATTCGGCATCCAGGTGGTTGGTGGGCTCGTCCAGCAGCAGCATGTCCGGGCTGGACAGCAGCAGACGGCACAGGGCGACACGGCGGCGCTCACCACCGGACAGGTTGACCACCTTGGCGTCCCAGGCCGGCAGACGCAGCGCGTCGGCGGCGACTTCCAGTTTGCGCTCGATGTCGTGACCGTCGGCAGCCTGGATGAAGCTTTCCAGCTCGCCCTGCTTCTTGGCCAGGGCGTCGAAATCCGCGTCCGGCTCGGCATAGGCGGCATAGACCTGGTCCAGTTCCGCCAAGGCGTCGTGAACGCCTGAAACCGCTTCGTCGACGATTTCCTTTACGGTCTTGCTGTCGTCCAGTTCCGGCTCCTGCGGCAGGTAGCCGACGTTGATGCCGGGCTGCGGACGGGCTTCGCCGATGTAGTCCTGGTCGATGCCGGCCATGATACGCAGCAGCGTCGACTTACCGGCGCCGTTCAGACCCAGTACGCCGATCTTGGCGCCGGGGAAGAAGCTCAGGGAAATGTCCTTGAGGATTTCGCGCTTGGGCGGGACGACTTTGCCCACGCGATTCATGGTGTAGACGTATTGAGCCATTTTTAGGCAGTGTCCTCTGGTTGAATTGGGGACGGCCGGGGTGTGGATAACCGCGTCGGGACCCCGGAAAAGATCAGTTCTAGAAGGCGTACTACGGTAGCGAAACGGGGTGGTTTTGGCAATTCGGCTAGGCCTGTAACGTCGCCCGCGAAAAACCCGTATCATGCGGGTTAAAAGATGATTTAAGGCGGGCTTTTGGGCTAGAATACGGGCCCTCCAAATTTCTGATCAGCCATACAGGGGCAGCGCATCCATGTTTAACCGTGATATGAAAATCGCCGGCTTCGATGATGATGTCTGGAACGCCATCCAGGCAGAAACCGAACGGCAGGAAGCTCACATCGAGCTGATTGCGTCCGAGAACTACACCAGCCCGCGAGTCATGGAAGCGCAGGGCAGCGTCCTGACCAACAAGTATGCTGAAGGCTATCCCGGCAAGCGTTACTACGGCGGCTGCGAGCACGTCGACGTGGTCGAGGAACTGGCCATCGAACGCGCCAAGAAGCTGTTCGGCGCCGCGTACGCCAACGTCCAGCCGCACTCCGGCTCCCAGGCCAACAGTGCCGTGTACATGGCGTTGGTCAAGCCGGGCGACACCGTACTGGGCATGAGTCTGGCCCACGGCGGCCACCTGACCCACGGGGCTTCCGTCAACTTCTCCGGCAAGATCTACAAGGCCGTCCAGTATGGCCTGAACCCGGAAACCGGTCTGATCGACTACGACGAAGTCGAGCGTCTGGCTGATGAGCACAAACCGAAGATGATCGTGGCCGGCTTCTCAGCCTATTCACAGCACCTGGATTTTGCCCGCTTCCGCGCGATTGCGGACAAAGTCGGTGCCTACCTGTTCGTGGACATGGCCCACGTAGCCGGCCTGGTCGCCGCCGGCGTTTATCCGGACCCGATGCCCCACGCCCACGTGGTCGCCACCACCACCCACAAGACCCTGCGCGGTCCCCGTGGTGGTCTGATCCTGGCCTGTGCCGACGAAGACATCCAGAAGAAGCTGAATTCCGCCGTCTTCCCGGGTGGCCAGGGCGGTCCGCTGATGCACGTGATCGCTGCCAAGGCCGTGTGCTTCAAGGAAGCCATGGGCGATGAGTTCCGGGACTACCAGAAGCAGGTCATCAAGAACGCCCAGGCAATGGCCAGTGTCTTCGTCGAGCGTGGTTTCGATGTGGTCTCCGGCGGTACCGAGAACCACCTGTTCCTGCTGAGCCTGATCAAGCAGGACATTACCGGTAAGGACGCGGATGCCGCGCTGGGCAAGGCTCACATCACCGTCAACAAGAACGCCGTGCCGAACGACCCGCGTTCACCGTTTGTCACGTCCGGTCTGCGCATCGGGACTCCGGCGGTCACTACCCGTGGCTTCGGGGAAGGCGAGTGCCGTGACCTGGCCGGCTGGATCTGTGACATCCTGGATGACCTGGACAACGAGTCGACGATCAACCGCGTACGCGAACAGGTCGAAGATCTGTGCAAGCGTTTCCCGGTGTACGCCGGCTGAGCGTCGATACACTGAGCGGGCGCCTGCAGGCGCCCTGACGGGCTGGGAGTAGCCACCATGCATTGTCCGTTTTGCGGCGAAGCAGATACCAAGGTGATCGACTCGCGACTGGTTGCCGAGGGCGACCAGGTGCGGCGTCGCCGTGAGTGCCTGTCCTGCAAGGAGCGTTTCACGACCTTCGAGTCGGCGGAACTGGTCATGCCCCGCGTGGTCAAGCAGGACGGCACGCGCCAGCCTTTCGATGAGGACAAGCTGCGCTCCGGCATCATGAAAGCGCTGGAGAAGCGGCCGGTCAGTATTGAGGAAATCGAAGCGTCGCTGAACCGCATCAAGTTCCGGCTGCGTGCCCGGGGCGAGCGGGAGATCAAATCCATGGAGCTGGGTGAGGAAGTGATGACCGAGCTGCGCCAGCTGGATCAGGTCGCTTACGTCCGCTTTGCCTCCGTCTATCGCAGTTTCCAGGATATCAACGAATTCAAGGAAGAGATTGAACGTCTGACCGTCCACATGGGCGACAAGGCGGATGCGGTCGACGTCGCCAAGGCGCTGACGGCGCCCGACAAATCCAAAGACTGAAGGGCCGCTGCATTGAACTCCCGTGATGAGCAGGCCCGGACCGATGCCGCCATGATGGCTCGTGCCATTCAGCTGGCCTGGCGTGGACGTTTTTCCACCCATCCCAATCCCCGTGTGGGCTGCGTCATCTGCGTAGGCGACGAAGTCGTCGGTGAGGGCTGGCACGAACGGGCCGGCGAACCCCACGCCGAAGTACATGCCCTGCGCGCTGCAGGCGAGCGAGCCCGCGGGGCCACGGTCTATGTCACCCTCGAGCCTTGCAGCCATTATGGGCGTACGCCCCCTTGTGCCGATGCGCTGGTGAAAGCCGGTGTGAGCCGGGTTGTGGTAGCCATGACGGATCCCAATCCTTCGGTGGCCGGACGAGGCCTCAAGCGGTTGGGCGACGCCGGTATCGAGGTGGCGGAAGGTGTCCTGTCTACCGAAGCCGAATCGCTCAATCCGGGCTACCTTTACCGGATGCGCAGCGGCCGGCCGCTTTTCCGGGTGAAAGTGGCGGCCAGTCTGGATGGACGGACCGCCATGGCTTCGGGTGAAAGCCAATGGATCACCGGGCCCGCCGCCCGCCGTGACGTCCAGCGCCTGCGTGCCATGAGCGATGCCATACTGACCGGCGTGGGGACGATCCTCGCCGATGACCCATCGCTGACGGTGCGTCCCGATGACATGGGCGATCTGCACGAAGCGGTGCCTCCGGGGCCGCAGCCGCAGCGGATTATCCTGGATAGCCAGCTGCGCACGCCGCCGACCGCGCGGGTGCTGACTACCGGTCCGGTCTGGATTTTCTGCAGCGACGCGGTGGCCGACAGCGAAGCGGCCCGCAAACTGACCGCTCGTGGAGCTCGTATACAACCGCTGCCGTGTGTCACCGGGCGAGTGGATCTGTTGAATGTGGCCCGGGCTGTCGCCGAGGCGGGCATCAATGAGGTTCTGGTGGAAGCTGGACCAACGCTGGCCGGCGCCGTGGTGGCGGCGCAACTGGCGGATGAATTCTGGCTGTACCAGGCGCCGGTGTTCCTGGGCAGTGACGGTCGACCGACGGTGGATCTGCCACTGACCCGGATGGCCGACCGCAAATTCTGGAAGGTCCGTGACCGTCGCCAGATCGGTGATGATCTACGCTTGATCCTGACGCCGGCCGCTGTGGTTGCCTGAGGCCGCACAGTGGCCGGCGTCGGGTGACCGTGACCTGTTTTCTGAGCAAAGGGTGCAATCTGTTATGGCACTGAACACGATCGAAGAGATTATTGAGGACATCCGTCAGGGCAAGATGGTCATCCTGATGGACGACGAGGACCGGGAGAACGAAGGCGATCTGGTGATGGCGGCGGAATTCTGCACGCCGGAGGCCATCAACTTCATGGCTCGCCATGGTCGCGGCCTGATCTGCATGCCCATGACGCGCCAGCGTTGCGAACAGCTGGACCTGCCCCTGATGGTGCAGAAGAACGCGTCCGGCTTCGGCACCAAGTTCACGCTGTCGATCGAGGCGGCGGAAGGTGTCAGTACCGGTATTTCTGCGGCCGATCGTGCGCGCACCGTGCTCGCGGCAGCGGCGAAAGATGCGAAGCCCTCTGACATTGTGCAGCCGGGGCACATTTTTCCGCTGATGAGCGATCCGGGCGGCGTGCTCAGCCGGGCCGGGCATACCGAGGCGTCCTGTGATCTGGCGGCCCTGGCGGGTGCTGAGCCGACTGGCGTGATCTGCGAGATCATGAACGACGACGGTTCCATGGCCCGCCGCGAGGATCTGGAAACCTTTGCCCAGGAGCATGGCCTGAAAATCGGCACCATCGCCGACCTGATCCACTACCGCACCCTGCACGAGCGCACCATCGAGTGCATCGAGGAGCATGAGCTGGATACGGAGTACGGCGTATTCCAGCTGCACACCTATCGTGACACCATTCAGGGCGGCACCCATCTGGCGCTGACCATGGGCAATGTTCAGGAGGGCGAGCCGGTCCTGGTGCGAGTCCATATCACCGACACCCTGCGCGATCTGCTGGGCGCGCGGCGCACCGGTTCCCACAGCTGGCCCCTGCACCGGGCGCTGGAGAAAGTGGGTGCGGAAGGCCGCGGTGTCGTGGTCATCCTGAACAGTGGCGAAGACAGCTACAATCTGGACGACCGCATTCACGAATTTTTTGACGAAGGGCCCCGATCGGCCGCCAAGGGCAGTTCCGGTGTCTACTTCACCGTCGGCACGGGCTCCCAGATCCTGCGTGACCTGGGCGTGGGCAAGATGCGCCTGCTGAGTGCACCGATCAAGTTCTCCGCGATTTCCGGCTTCGACCTGGAAGTTGTGGAATACCTGCCCTTCAACCCATAAACCGCCGGCGTCCGTGGTGACGGGTCCGGGAAACAGGAGTTAGACATGTCTGGAATCAAGACGCTGGAAGGTGATTTCACCCAGTGCAGCGGGCGTTATGCGCTCGTCGTTGGCCGCTTCAATGCGTTCGTCGTAGAAAGTCTGGTCGACGGCGCGATCGACACGCTGCGCCGCTATGGCATCGCGGAGAGCGATATCACGGTCGTCCGGGTGCCCGGCGCCTATGAAATGCCGCTGGCGGTCAAGCGGGTCGCTGAAACCGGCGAGTACGATGCGATCATCGCCCTGGGCGCCGTGATTCGTGGGGGTACGCCGCATTTCGATTATGTGGCCGGTGAGGCCTCCAGCGGTCTGGGCGCGGTCAGTCTGGACACCGACGTACCGGTGGCCTTTGGCGTATTGACCGTCGATTCCATCGAACAGGCGATTGAGCGTTCCGGCACCAAGGCCGGTAACAAGGGCGCTGAAGCTGCCGTGACCGCGCTGGAAATGGTCAGCCTGTTCAAGAAGATAGGTGAGTGATGAGCGACCAGGAACCAACCGCGCCGGAAAGCCCCGGCAGCAGCGCCCCGAAAGCCGGTGAGCGCCGCCGTGCGCGCGCCCTCGTGATGCAGGCGCTCTACCATCGCCATTATTCGAAGAGCTCGATCAGCGACATCGAGGCGGAATTCATGGTGGACAACGACATGTCCAAGGTGGACTCCGCCTATTTCCGGGATCTGCTGCGCGGCATTCACCGCGAGCAGGACGATCTGGATCGCACCTTCGAACCGTTCCTCGACCGGCCGCTGGGTGAGGTGGATCCGATCGAGCTGGCGATCCTGCGCCTGGGCACCTACGAGCTCAAGCACCGCATCGACGTGCCTTACCGGGTCGTGATCAATGAGGGGATCGAGCTGGCCAAACGCTTTGGCGGTACCGAAGGCCACAAGTTCGTTAACAGCGTGCTCGACAAATTGAGTCGTCGCCTGCGACTGGCGGAGACCCGGCCACGCTGATCCGGCCGGGGCACTGGAGTTGATGATGGGCGAGTTCGAGTTGATCCGGCAGTATTTCCAGCCGGTAGCCCAGCGTACGGTGCATCCGGAGGTGGTGCTCGGAATTGGCGATGACTGTGCGATTCAGCGCATCAAGCCGGGGCAGGTTCTGGTGTTTTCGATGGACACCCTGGTGGATGGTATCCATTTCCCCCGGGGGTACGCCCCGGACCGGCTTGCCCGGCGCGCCCTGGCCGTGGCGGCCAGTGATCTTGCCGCGATGGGTGCTGAGCCGGTGTGTTTCACGCTGGGACTCACGTTGCCAGAGGCGAATCCCGACTGGCTGGATCCGTTTGCCGCAGCGCTGGCGCAAGCCGCTGAGGATTTCGGTCTGGCGCTGGCTGGCGGTGATACGACCCGCGGCCCCCTGACACTGACACTCCAGGTGCATGGCTCCGTGCCGGATGGCGAGGCGTTGTTACGCAGCGGCGCCCGGCCTGGCGACTTGGTGGCGGTCTCCGGCACCCTGGGGGATGCCGCTGCAGCCCTCGACTGTTTGAATAAGTCTGCTCCCAGCGAACAGCAGCAAGCACTTCTGCAAAAATATCATCAGCCGGAGCCCCGTCTGGATTTGGGGCAGGCCCTGCGTGGTCGTGCCAGTGCGGCGATCGATATATCCGACGGCTTGTTGGCCGATCTGGGGCACATTCTGCAGGCCTCCGGCTGTGGCGCCGTCATCGATGCCGCTCGAATTCCGTTGTCTCCCGCTTTGAATGCATTAGCCGGCGAGCAGGCGATCAACCACGCGTTGCGGGGCGGTGACGACTATGAACTATGCTTTGCGCTGCCTGCCCGACACTGGGATGCGGTGAAACAGAAAAGTCCCGTTCCCGTTCAGGTGATCGGGGAAATCGTTGCCGAGCCGGGCCTGACACTGACGAACGCCGACCAGGATGCGTCTCCGCTGCGGTCCGGTTATGAGCATTTCGGAGTCGCTAATGACTGATCCCTCGTTGCCCGAGGAGCCAGAACAGATCGAGCCCTTACTGCCACCGCATTTTCTGCGAGATCCGGTGCATCTGCTGGCCTTTGGTTTTGGGAGTGGCGCGATCAACCGGGCGCCGGGAACCTGGGGCAGTCTGGCCGCCATTCCGCTTTACTGGCTGCTGTTCTGGCTGCCGGGCCCGATGTACTGGGTTGCTGTTGCCGGGTTTTTCCTGCTTGGAATCTGGCTTTGCGGCAAAACGGCCGAGGATCTCAAGGTCCATGACCACGGCGGTATTGTCTGGGATGAATTTGTGGGCATGTGGATCGTTCTCGGGCTGCATCCACAGACGCTGGAGGGGGTCCTGATCGCTTTCGTTGCGTTCCGTTTCTTCGACGTGCTCAAGCCCTGGCCGATCAGTTGGATCGATCGGCATACGCCCGGCGGGCTCGGCATCATGATCGACGACGTGATCGCCGGGTTTATGGCGATGGCATTGGTCTATGTGGTCGATCAGACGCTGATACCGTTTGCCCTTTAATGCGGTGTTGGCGGGTCAGTGCATATCTTCGGGCAGCAGGCTGACCACATGCAGGAAACGCCGCAAACCGGTTTCCGCCCGGTCGCGGGAGGCGAAAGGACCGCTGTCAAAACCTTCCCTGGTGGTGAAGTACCATTGGCCGCCGACGCAGAAAAAGCGACTGCTGCGAAAGGGCACCGGGCCGGCTTCACCCGTGCGATTGTTGGTGTCCATCTGGCGTCTCCCTAACCCTCCGGTTGCGTTTTCTCGTTATTGTGTAATGGATGCCGATCCATTCAATTTAATGCAAATGGGTCCGATTTCAATCAAAAGTTTGCGACCGGTACGACAGGCGGTTGCCGGGGACAGGTCGCCGTCTTGCGCTCGGCTGAGGCAATCGTCAAAATGCCCCTTCGGCCGCCGCGCCTCTGGCGGGGCCACGGCCTTCCTTCACTGAATTATTATCGCGAGGTTTTCATGGCATCTGGTCAGAACGGACAGGGATTTTTCACGTGTTTGAAGCTAATGGCCGCACTGTTCGCCGTTGTCGCCATGGCGGGCTGCAGTACGAGCTCCTTCAAGCAGGTGCAAACCTGGGAAGGTCCTGAAGCGCAGCCGGGTCAGGTTGCCCTGTTGCACAAGCCCGGTTCTGTGCAGATCGTGTCCGTAAATGGTCAGGACATGGCCAACTACCTGACGGATGACCTGGAACTGACCTATCAGCTGCTGCCGGGCCAAAACACGGTGGTGTTCACCTACAAGACGATCTGGGCCAAGCAGGGTGTCGTGGATAATGGCGAGTCCAAGGTGCACGTGGTTGAGACGGATCCGCAGCAGGTCGTGATCAATGCCCGCGCCGGCGAGTCCTATCATTTTGTTCTGCCCAAGGCTGAAACCCGCAGCGAAGCGGAGCGTATCCGCCAGAACTTCCAGGCCAAGGTGGTGAATGAGCAGGATCGTCAGGTGGCGGTGTCCTCTGAGGTGGTGAAGCAAACACCGCAATTACCGACTTTGCCGGGTGCTCCGCAGACGGCGTCTTCTGCAACCGCTGGCGCGGCTGCCGGTGCCGCATCGGCCTCTTCCTCAACGACTCCGGCTCAGACGCCGGCGGTGCCATCGGCGGCGAATAACCTGCCGACACTCGAGGGTCTCAAGGTTCTCTGGGAGCGTGCCTCCACTGACGAAAAGAAAGACTTCCTGCGCTGGGCATTCCAGTAAGCGTTCCAGGAAGCGAAAAACCGGGCCTTGGCCCGGTTTTTTTATGCGCGTGATATTGGGCCAGACCCATGCCGATTCAGGGGCTTGCTCAATCGCGGAGCTTGCGAATGGATTTCTGGATGGCACCTTCAATCAGATGCAAGGTGTCGTCCAGAAGGGTCGAGCCGTGACCCGATCGTTCCAGCTCAGGCGGCATTTCGGCCGGCAGGTTCTCTGCCGCCGTTTCGATCGCCTGCAGGCTGTCCTCCACCAGGTCCACCAAACGATGACCGTCCGGCACCACATCCGGGCACAGCGTGAAGTTGAGGGTTAGTTGGCCTTCATAGCTGACGGCCACGATTACCAGGCCCATGCTGTCGAACAGCGGCGCGGAGTTGTATTGGTGGCTGAGTCGGGCGCCCTGCAGGTACAGCGGCACCTGCGGCCCCGGCACGTTGGTGATGGGGACGTTGAACACCGGCTGATAACGCTGGGCCAGCTGCAATTCGCTGTAGAGCCGCGCGGAAAGCGCAAGCATGGTTGACGGCACCAGTTCGGTCAGGCGGTCCGCGGCGATGGCTTCCTGGTAGGGTTCGGAGGCAACGGCATTCCAGTGGATTCGCCGGATTCGCGAGGCCGGGCAGGGCTGGTCAGTGGCCAGGTCGAGCAGCATGGCTGACATCTGGTTTCCCGTCGGGCGGCGCAGGCTTTTGGAACGCACCGACACCGGCGTCATGGCCACCAGCGAACGAGTCAGGTCGGCCTCATGTTCTTCCATGTAGCGGCGCAGCACTTCCGCGCACAAGCCCAGTACGACATCGTTGAGGGTCACGTCCCCAATGGCGACCTTGATGCTCTTCAGGCGCGAAAGGGGCAGGCTTTTGCCGAGGATTTGACGGTTGCCGGTGATCTGCCGATTGAACGGGCTGTGGGGAGCCGAGAATAGCGGCAGTGGCAAGGGCAGCTTGCGCAGCTGCTTCTGGATCATGCCGCGGGTGGTAGCCTCGACGGCGTTGGCCGCCAGTGACGCGATGCGGAACGGCTTGCGCAGGAGGTTGGTGCCGACCTGGAACAGTGCGCGCTGCTCGCTGGGTGCGGGCCGCGGGTGCCAGGGTTGTGGCGGACGAATCGGGTCAGGCGTGGGGCTGTACTCCAGCAGTTTGCCCATGATTTCCTCGCCGCTGAAGGCGTCGATGGCCGCATGGTGCAGTCGGACAATCAGGGCGAAGCCGCGGGCGTCCTCGCCCTCTTCCGGGGTGCCGGGCGTCCGCAGGCCATCCACGAACGTGATGTGCCAGAGCGGGCGATCCCGTTTCAGGGGTTCCTGCAGGATGCGCGAAGCGAGGGCCATCAGGCTGTCCTGGTCATTGCGGGCCCCCATCTTCACATACGCCAGGTGGCGTTCGATCGAGAAATTGGCATCGTCGACCCAGTAGGGGTGGCCCAGACGAAACGGAATGGGCTGCAGCTTTTCCCGGAAGAAGGGTACCACATGGAGTCGGCTGCGCAGATAGGACACGAAAGTGCTGAACGAGAGAGGTTTCTGGCAATCCTGGCCATCGAAGATGTAAATGCCGCCGATGTGCATCGGTGCGGTGTCGGACTCCAGGTAAAGGAAAGAGGCATCCAGTTCGGACAACTGCCGCATGAAAAACTCCCTGCGTTAACGGCCTGACAAAAAAATCGACGCGAGGCCATTTTGCGCTGCCCGCCTGATGGCGTCGAGTGTCATTGCGGGCTTTTTTATGGGCCTGTGAGGCCTTTCCGCTCAATCTACTGGGTGTGTGGGTCGATCCAGCGCCTGAACTGGTTGGGTTGGGACAGTCGGTCCCAGAACCACTTCAGCGCATTGCCCTGGCAGACCCGTTCCCCGGTCTGGCTTTCCTGGTGTCGGACCAGGTGGAGGACGACGGGTTGGCGTACGGCTTCCACGTCAATGGCAACCAGTTCGCCCCGGGCCAGCTGCTCACGCACCCGCGGTTCCGGCAGCCAGCCGACGCCCAGTCCGGCAGCCTGGGCCTGTATCTTCTGCTCGATGTTGCTGACGGTGATCGTACGCTGGCGGGAGAAAATGCCGGCGGTGGCCGGTTGCATGTGGCGCGCGGTATCGGCGGCGACAATGGCCGGGAAGCGGGCAATGGTTTCTTCACCGATGGGGCCGGACTCTCGGGTCAGCGGGTGATCCGGGGATACGGCATAGGTGAATGGCACCTGGCCCAGTATACGGGTGGTGAAGGGGCCGGCCGGACGGCTGACCGAGTCGGCGCCAAAGACCAGATCGACGCGCCGGCATTGCAACGCATCCCAGGCGCCGGCAAACACCTCTTCCACCAACTGGATCTCCACCGGCACGCCCAGGGCCTGAAAATCCTGGACGACCGGGAACAGGGCCTCGACGGGCAGAAGCGAGTTCACCGCAATCTTGATGCGGGTTTCCCAGCCCTGGGCAACCTGTTTGGTCGCGTGCGCCAGCGTATCGGCGGCGTCCAGCAGGGCCCGGCCTTTCTCGAGCAGGTAGCGCCCGGCCGGCGTCAGTTTGGCCCGGTGGCCGGAGCGGTCGAAAATCTCGATGTCCAGGTCGTCCTCCAGTTTCTGAACGGTGTAGCTGATGGCGGAGGGAACCCGGAACAGTTCCGTCGCCGCACCGGCAAAACTGCCCCGGCGGTCGATGGCGTCGAGGACCTTGAGGGCGTCGATCGTAATGGCGTTATGCATGTTCAGTCATTCTGATGGAGTTGGCCAGAAATCATCGTTTGAGTGGCGGTTAGTGTAGCCGTAATCTTCGGGGTAGAGCCAGCGTTAAGGCTTACAAGCCGACAACGAATCGACAGCACGTTTGATGGGAGGTTATATGGGACTGCTGGTAAACGGCCAATGGCAAGATCAGTGGTACGACACCGATAAGTCCGGAGGCAAGTTTGAGCGTGAGAGCGCCCGCTTCCGGAACTGGGTTACGGCAGACGGGTCGCCGGGCCCGACGGGTGAGGGCGGGTTTGCGGCCGAGTCCGGGCGTTATCATCTGTACGTGTCCATGGCCTGTCCGTGGGCGCACCGGACCCTGGTGTTCCGGGAACTGAAAGGGTTGGCCCCGCACATCTCGGTGTCGGTGGTGCATCCGCACATGCTGGAGAACGGCTGGGAGTTCCGGCCGGACGACCCTGCCCATCGCGATGATGTGAACGGCAAGCGCTTCCTGCACGAGGTCTACACGTCGGTCGCACCGGACTACACCGGCCGCGTCACGGTGCCGGTACTCTGGGACAAAACGCAGGGGAAAATGGTCAGCAACGAGTCCGCTGAGATCATCCGCATGTTCAACCAGGCCTTTGATGGCATCGACGGTGTGCGGTCCGACCTGGACCTGTATCCGGAAGCGCTGCGCCCCGATATTGATGCCGTCAACGAGCGGGTCTACGACACGGTCAACAATGGGGTTTACAAGGCAGGCTTTGCAACGGCGCAAGAGGCTTATGAGAAAGCCTACACGGCACTGTTTGACAGTCTGGACTGGCTGGATGACCGGCTTGCGACCCAGCGGTATCTGGTGGGGAATAGGCCAACGGAAGCGGACTGGCGCCTGTTCACGACGCTGGTGCGTTTCGACGCGGTCTACTACTCACACTTCAAGTGTAACCGCCAGCTGCTCGCCAGCTTCCCGAATCTTGCCGGCTATCTGCGGGACCTCTATCAGGTGCCTGGCGTCGCGGAGACGGTGGATCTGGAGCAAATCAAGCGGCACTACTACGTGAGCCAGCGGACCGTGAATCCGACCCAGATCGTGCCGGTTGGTCCAGCAGTCATGTTGGATGCGCCACATGGTCGGGAGGCGCTGGGGCCCGGTTTCCCGGGCTGATCAGGCTGTGCGGGCAACCGCAACTTCGGTCAGGAGCACCAGGGCGTCTTTTTGGGGAGAGGCGGGCAGATCGGCCACGCAGGCGCGAGCCAGGTCCGCTTCTTCCTGTGCGCGGCTGACGGTATAGTCCAGCGCGCCGGAGGTCTCGACGATTTCCAGGATGCGGGACAGCTCGTCCAGGCCGCCTTTGCGGATCGCCGAGCGGATCAGTTGGCTGTCCACATCGTTGGCATGAGCCATGGCGTGGATCAGCGGTAGCGTGGGTTTGCCCTCGGCCAGGTCGTCACCCACGTTCTTGCCCATTTCATCGGCTTTGCCGCGGTAGTCCAGCACGTCGTCAACCAGCTGGAAGGCCATGCCCAGGTGCTTGCCGTAAGCTTTCAGGCGGTTCTCGTCGTCGACGTCCGCGCCGGCCAGCAGGGCGCCACTGTGGGAGGCGGCCTCGAACAGCATGGCGGTCTTGTTGTGAATGACCGTCATGTACTGACTTTCCGAGATATCCGGGTTGCGCGTGTTCATCAATTGCAGAACTTCGCCTTCGGCAATCACGGCCGTGGCGTTGGACAGAACGTCCATGATCGGCATGCTGCCCAGCTCGACCATCATCTGGAACGCGCGCGAGTAGAGGAAATCCCCGACCAGAACGCTCGGTGCGTTGCCCCAGCGGGCATTGGCCGTGGCCTTGCCACGACGGAGGTCGGACGTGTCCACGACATCGTCGTGCAGCAGTGTGGCGGTATGGAGGAACTCAATAACTGCGGCCAGTTTGAGGTGGTCGTCCCGCTCGTAGCCCAGGGCGCGGGCTGTCAGCAGCACCAGCAGGGGTCGCAGGCGCTTGCCGCCACTTTCGACAATATACTGCGCGATCTTCTCGACCAGGGGGACATCGGAGGAGAGCCGGTGTGTGATCAGGTCGTTGACGCGGGCAAAATCGTCCGCGACGGTTTCATAGATACGCTGCGCTGTCATGCGGATGATCCGGTCATTATCGGGTAGGACGCGGCAATGCTAGGTATTGCTCCCGGGACTGTCAACTTGGGCGTCGGGTCCGTCGTCGCCGGATCCACTATGGCAGCATTGTCAGGGTCTGGAAATGGCGTCAGTCGACGCTTGTAAAGGACGGCCGCTTTTCGTACAATTGCGCGCCCTAACTCATCCCAACCTGCGCTCCCTGCTATAGGGTTGCCAGAGCGCTTCCCTTAGAACCAGGTGGATTAAAGAGCAGGGATGGGTCAATTGCCGGTCTGCAGACGGTTGGACGCAGGCCCGTTATACAGCGGAGAAGGTCATGTACGCAGTGATTGTCAGCGGTGGTAAGCAGCACCGCGTAGCGGAAGGCGAAGTCCTGAAGCTGGAAAAGATTGAAGTTGAAACCGGTGGCACTGTCGAGTTCGACAAAGTCCTGCTGGTTGCCAATGGCGACGACGTGAAAGTCGGCGCGCCGGTTGTCGACGGTGCTTCCGTGACTGCGGAAGTGGTTCGTCACGGTCGCGGTGACAAGGTCCAGATCATCAAATTCCGTCGTCGTAAGCACAGCATGAAGCGTCAGGGCCACCGTCAGTGGTTCACTGAAGTCAAGATCACGGGTATCAAGGGCTGAGGCTCTGAAACCCCATTAGAGGAGGCTAGTCATGGCTCATAAAAAGGCAGCAGGTAGTACCCGTAACGGTCGCGATTCCGAGTCGAAACGACTTGGTGTGAAGCGCTTCGGTGGTCAGGTCGTTAGTGCCGGCAGCATCATCGTTCGTCAGCGCGGCACCCGTTTCCACGCCGGCACCAACGTTGGTCTGGGTCGTGATCACACGCTGTTCGCCAAGTCGGACGGTGTTGTGAAATTCGAGGTCAAAGGCCCCGAGAGCCGCAAGGTTGTGAGTATCGTTCCAGCCCAGTAAGGGGCCGAACGTATACAGCCATTGCTGTTCACAAAAAGCCCCGCAGCTTTGAACGAAGCGTGCGGGGCTTTTTCGTATGGCCTGCCGATAACGGCGCTATAGAATGGTCATACAAAGGAGTTGATCAGAGGCTCCCAAAGTCATCCGGACAGGCAAAGAGCATGAAATTCGTAGATGAAGCGACAATTCGGGTTCAGGCGGGTAATGGCGGGCACGGCTGCCTGAGTTTTCGTCGCGAAAAATATGTGCCCAAAGGCGGTCCGGATGGTGGCGACGGCGGTGATGGTGGTTCGGTATACCTGGAAGCGGACACGGCGCTGAACACGCTGGTGGACTATCGTTTCCAGCGTTCCTACAAGGCGCAGACCGGTGAGGGCGGCTCGGGGCGTAACTGCTCGGGCAGCAAAGGCGAGGACCTGGTGCTCCAGGTACCGGTCGGAACGACCGTCGTCGACATGGATACCAATGAGGTGCTGGGTGACCTGACTCGGCCCGGTGAGCAACTGAAGGTGGCTCAGGGTGGATTCCACGGCCTCGGTAATACCCGCTTCAAATCGTCGATAAATCGGGCGCCGCGCCAGACCACCAACGGGACGCCGGGTGAGGTGCGTAACTTGCGCCTGGAGCTCAAGGTGCTGGCCGATGTGGGGTTGCTGGGACTGCCCAATGCCGGCAAGTCCACGTTTATTCGCTCGGTGTCCGCAGCGCGACCGAAAGTGGCCAACTATCCGTTTACCACGCTGGTGCCCAATCTCGGCGTGGTCAGTGTTCAGGCGCACCAAAGCTTTGTTGTGGCGGATATTCCAGGGCTGATCGAAGGTGCGGCGGAAGGCGCCGGTCTGGGGATTCGCTTCCTCAAGCACCTGGTGCGCACTCGCCTGCTGCTGCATCTGGTGGACGTGGCGCCTTACGACGGTTCCTTGCCGGTGGACAGCGTGCGCGCAATCGTCGGCGAGCTGCACAAGTTCAGTGAAACGTTGGCCGGTCGCGAGCGCTGGTTGGTGTTCAACAAGGTCGATATGTTGCCGGAAGACGAGCGCGAGTCGGTCTGTCAGGCGATCGTCGACGAGTTGGGCTGGGATGGCCCGGTTTTCCGCATCTCCGCACTCAGCGGTGAAGGCACCAAACCGCTGTGTCAGGCGGTGATGCGCTGGATCGAGATCCGCGCCGAAGAGGAGGCGGAGAATCCGGATCTGGCGGAGCAGGAATCCGCCATTCGCCGGCAGATGGATGAGGAGGCGCGGCAGCAGATCGATGCGATCAAGGCTGCGCGTCGTGCCGAGCGAGACAATGATGATTTTGATGACGACGACGATGATGACGGCGTCGAAGTCGTCTACGCGCCTGAGTAACCGGGGCTTTATTGTGTTGCGTCGCCACGGCCTTGGGCGAGCAGGGCGTTCAGTCGGGGATAGGGAGTAAGCGGAAGAGTATGTCAGAACGTCGACGGATGGAGCGGGCCCGGCGCCTGGTCGTGAAAATCGGGAGTGCCCTGCTGACAAACGATGGCAAGGGGCTGGATGTGCCGGTGCTGGCCGATTGGGTGGACCAGTTGGCGGCTTTGATCGATTCCGGCGTTGAAGTGGTTCTGGTGTCTTCCGGCTCCGTGGCCGAGGGCATGAGTCGTTTGGGCTGGTCAGAGCGCCCGCAGCATCTGCATGAGCTTCAGGCGGCGGCTGCCGTGGGGCAGATGGGGTTGGTGCAGACCTGGGAGGCGCAGTTCAAGCGTCATGGCCTGCATTCCGCGCAGGTTTTGTTGACCCACGATGACCTGTCCGACCGCAAGCGCTACCTGAACGCCCGGAGCACGCTGCGCACCCTGCTGGATTTGGGCGTGGTGCCGATCGTCAACGAGAACGACACCGTGGTCACCGACGAAATCCGCTTCGGCGATAACGATACCCTCGGCGCTCTGGTGGCGAACCTGGTGGAAGCGGATGGCCTGGTCATCCTCACCGATCAGGATGGTCTGTTCGATAGCGATCCCCGCAAACACGCCGACGCCCGTCTGGTCGACGAGCGCCTTGCCAGTGATCCGGAGCTGGATGTCATGGCGGCTGGCGGTGCCGGTATGCTTGGTCGGGGCGGTATGCAGACCAAGGTGCGGGCGGCGCGTCTGGCTGCACGTTCCGGTGCTTTTACGGTAATTGTCGGTGGGCGCCTGCCGCAGGTGGTGTCCCGCGTTCGAAGCGGCGACGTGCTGGGTACGCTGTTATTGCCTGAGCAGGGGCGAATCGCGGCGCGCAAGCAGTGGCTGGCCAGTCATCTGAAAACCCGCGGGCAACTGGTTCTGGATGCAGGTGCGGTGAAGGTGCTGTGCCAGGGTGGTCGCAGTTTGTTGCCGGTTGGGGTGCGCTCGGTGTCCGGGCAATTCCGTCGGGGAGAGATGGTGTCCTGTGTCGATGAGTCCGGGCGTGAGGTGGCGCGGGGGCTGGTCAACTACGATGCGGACGAGGCGCGGGCCATTGCCGGGCGTTCCAGTGACCGGATTACCGAAGTGTTGGGGTATGTCTCCGATGAGGAGATGGTGCACCGGGACAATCTCGTCATCGTGTGACCCTTTGTGTTGGAGTTATATCCGAGCATAAAAAAACCGGCCATCAGGCCGGTTTTTTTATGCTCAGTCTGCGGATCAGGCGCTTTTCAGGGCCTTGATCTTGGCGGACATGCGGCTCTTCAGGCGGGCCACCTTGTTCTTGGTGTAGATGCCTTTATTGACCATGCTGTCCAGGATCGGCTGGGCCGTGGTGAAAGCGGCTTGCGCTTCATCGTAGTTGCCAGCTTCGATCTTGCTTTGAACTTTCTTGACGTAGGTGCGCGACATGGAACGCAGGCTGGCGTTGTGCTTGCGGTTGTTCTCGTTCTGACGAGCGCGCTTACGGGCTTGGGGAGAGTTTGCCACCGTATAACTCCTGAAATTCGTTTCTGAAAAATAGCGGGCGCGCCTACAATCAGCGCCTCGAAATAAATGACGCGGAACTATGCCGTTTCGGGGGCTTGATGTCAAGTGAAATACGGCTCAAATCCCCGCTGTGCCGGGTGTGGTAGACTCCCCGTCGGCACGCGCTCTGGCTGCTGTTGCGGCGGTCATTTCGGCGTTTCCGTACTGCCTTTTCCTTTTGCCGTGACAAGGATCTCGCTTGATGGCCTCCGAGCCCGCTCCGAACGATTCCCAGAAATCTCCGCCAAAAGCGCCCGGCCTGTTGCGCTCATCCGGGGTGGTCGGTGTCATGACCATGCTGTCCCGGGTGCTCGGTCTGGTTCGGGATATGGTCATTGCCCGCTATTTTGGCGCCGGCACCGGAGCGGATGCCTTCTTTGTCGCGTTCAAGATCCCCAACTTCCTGCGCCGCCTGTTCGCCGAAGGCGCCTTTTCCCAGGCTTTTGTGCCAGTGCTGTCCTCGTATCGCGAGGCGCAGTCGATGTCGGATGTCCGGCGTCTGGTCAATGCGGTGGCTGGTACCCTTGGGCTTGTGCTACTGGGCGTCACGATTGTAGCGATGATCGGCTCGCCGCTGCTGACCTGGGTGTTTGCGCCGGGCTTTTCGGACGAGCCGGAAAAGTTTGCTTTGGCCGCCGATATGCTTCGGATTACTTTTCCCTACCTGCTTTTGATCTCGTTGACGGCATTTGCCGGCGCGATCCTGAACAGTTACGACCGATTCGCAGTGCCGGCGTTTACTCCGGTCTTGCTGAACCTGGTCATGATCGGGGCGGCGATCTTCCTGTCGCCGTTGATGGAAGCGCCGGTGATGGCCTTGGCGTGGGGCGTCTTCGTCGCCGGAGCCCTGCAGTTGTTTTTCCAGTTGCCGTTCCTGATGCGACTCGGGCTGATGCCGCGGCCCAAAGTCGACTACCGTCACGAGGGCGTTCGCCGGGTGCTACGGCTGATGGCGCCGGCCTTGTTCGGGGTTTCGGTCAGTCAGATCAACCTGTTGCTGGATACGGTGCTGGCGTCGTTCCTGCAAACCGGCAGTGTGTCCTGGCTTTATTACTCGGATCGTCTGTCAGAGCTGCCGCTGGGCGTGTTCGGCGTGGCGATCGGCACCGTGATCCTGCCCAATCTCTCACGCAAGCACGCCGCGGAGGCACCGGACCAGTTTGCAGCGACGGTGGACTGGGCGATTCGAGCGGTGTTGCTGATCGGCGTGCCGGCGGCACTGGCGCTCTGCCTGCTGGCTGAGCCCCTGTTGGCGACCCTGTTTCACTACGGCGAGGTGACCGATCGGGATGTGGTGATGTCGGCCCAGAGTCTGCGTGCCTACTCGCTGGGGCTGCTGGCTTTTATGCTGATCAAGGTGCTGGCGCCGGGGTTCTTCGCCCGCCAGGACACGCGGACGCCGGTACGGATCGGAGTCATCGCCATGGTGTCCAACATGGTGTTTAACCTGGCGCTGATCGTGCCTCTGGCTCACGCTGGTCTGGCCCTGGCGACCTCGCTGTCCGCCTGGCTGAACGCCACGCTGCTCTGGCGCAACCTGCGCCGGGAAGGGGCATGGCAGCGGCAGGCGGGGTGGCTTCGCTTCCTGGCACAGTTGGCGGCGGCCAACGCCGCGCTGGCCACGGTCATCCTCCTGCTTGGGACGCCGGTATCGCAATGGTTGGTCATGAGCGGGTTGGAGCGGGCACAGGCCATGGCGGTGCTCGTTGGCAGCGGCGTAGTGGCCTATTTTGTCGTGCTGGCGCTGGTCGGCGTTCGGGTCCGGCATTTCCGACTGCGTTGATCCGGGCGGGCCTTCGGCTTTCAGCACCTTATCCCGCTGCGGCAGATCGTTTATAATCGCGTGTTTTCTCACCACGACCCGCCAAAGGTGTGTAGTTCATGCGGCTCATCAGAGGCCTCACCAATCTGCGATCGCTGGCTGAACGGCCCGACTCGCCATTAAGCCAAGGCTGCGTTGCCACCATCGGCAATTTTGATGGTGTGCACGTTGGGCACCAGACGATTATCGAGCAAGTTAAAGCCAAGGCGGCCGAACTGGGCGTGCCAAGCCTCGTGATGATTTTCGAACCCCAGCCCCGCGAGTTCTTTCAGGGCAGTGACGCGCCGCCGCGGCTGACCGGCTTCCGTCAGAAGATCGAGGCCTTGAGCGATGAAGGTGTCGACATGGTGCTGTGCATCCGGTTTGATGAGCAGTTTCGTCAGTACTCCGGCATGGGCTTTATTGAGGACATCCTGATTGACGGTTTGGCGGTGCGTCATCTGGTGATCGGCGATGATTTCCGCTTTGGCTGTGACCGGGCCGGAGACTTCGCCCTGCTGGAACAGGTGGGGCGCGAACGAGGCTATGGCGTTGAGCGCACCGTCACGGTGGAAGTCGATAATGAGCGCGTCAGCAGCACGAGAGTCCGGAAGTGCCTTCGGGGCAACGAGTTGGCAACCGCTGAACGTCTGCTCGGGCGGCCCTATGCTATCAGCGGGCGCGTGGTGTACGGCCGGCAGCTGGGGCGCCAGCTAAACGCGCCGACGGCCAACATCCTGCTGAAACGGATGCCAGCCCTGCGGGGCGTCTACGTGGTGCGCACGCAATTGCCGGATGGCACCGACTGTGACGGCGTCGCCAATATAGGCCTCAGGCCCACGGTTGACGGGCGCCGGCCCTCACTGGAAGTGCACCTTTTTGACTTTGCTGGCACACTGTACGGCCAGCGTATACGCGTAGAATTCCGCCACCCGCTGCGGGATGAAATCAAGTTTGACTCTGTGGACGCGCTGAAAGCCCGGATCGATCAGGATATTGATGAAGCCCGGGCCTGGATTGCGGCACACTGACGCCTTGTTGAGACCCTTTCAACAGCACGATTCACCATTGACCGACAGAGCACTATGAGCGATTACAAGCATACCCTGAACCTGCCGGAAACCGGGTTTCCGATGCGTGGCAACCTGGCCAAGCGCGAGCCCGAGATGCTTCAGCGCTGGCAGGATGCCGATATCTACGGAACGCTCCGCGAAGCCCGCCTGGGCCGCGAGCGCTGGATTCTCCACGATGGTCCTCCGTACGCGAACGGCAGCATTCATATCGGTCATGCGGTAAACAAGATTCTGAAGGACATGATCGTCAAGTCCCGCAGCTTCATGGGCTACGACGCGCCTTATGTGCCGGGCTGGGACTGTCATGGTCTGCCGATCGAGCACAAGGTGGAGCAGGAAATCGGCAAGGCCGGCGTCAAGGTGGACTACAAGACGTTCCGTCAGGCCTGTCGCGACTATGCCGCCAAGCAGATCGAAGGTCAGAAGGCCGACTTCATCCGGCTGGGCGTGTTTGGTACCTGGGATAAACCGTACCTGACCATGGACCCGAAGGTGGAAGCCGACATTATCCGCGCCCTGGGCCGGATCGTCGAAAATGGCCACCTGGTTCGCGGCTATAAGCCGGTGTATTGGAGTGTTGTCGGTCAATCTGCACTGGCGGAAGCAGAAGTCGAGTATCAGGACAAAACCTCCACCCAGATCGACGTCCGCTTCACCATCGTTGATCAGGAGGCGGTACTGGGTGCCTTCGGCCAGCCCGGTGGCGACGGTCCGGTCTCGGTCGTGATCTGGACCACCACGCCCTGGACCATCCCGGCCAACCAGGCGGTGTCGCTGAACGCCGAACTGGAATACGCACTGGTGCAGCTCGATGCCGGCAACGGACCTGAGAGGATGGTGCTGGCCTCCGACATGCTGGAAGACATCATGACTCGCTGGGGCATCGAGGATTACAAGGTCCTCGCCACCTGCAGCGGCGCGGCGTTGGAGCAGCAGAAGCTCCAGCATCCGTTCTATGACAAACAGGTGCCGGTGGTTCTCGGTGATCACGTCACGACGGACGCCGGTACCGGTGCAGTGCATACGGCGCCAGACCACGGTATGGAAGACTTTGAAGTCGGCAAGGTCTATGGCATCGACACGCTGAACCTGGTCCAGGCCGATGGCACCTACACCAGTGCCGCCGGCGAATTTGCGGGCGTTCACGTCTACAAGGCGGACGATCCCATCTGCGAAGCGTTGGCGCGTGAAGGCAAGCTGGTGCGCAAGGAAAAATTCCAGCACAGCTACCCGCATTGCTGGCGGACCAAGACGCCGCTGATCTACCGTGCGACGCCGCAGTGGTTCATCAGCATGGACGTGAAAGGCCTTAAGGATAAAGCACTGGAAGCCATCAAGGGCGTCCGTTGGGTGCCGGCTTGGGGCCAGAACCGTATTGAGGCCATGGTCGAGCAGTCGCCGGATTGGTGTATCTCCCGTCAGCGGACCTGGGGCGTGCCGATCGCGCTGTTTATCCACAAGGAAACCCAGGAGCTGCATCCGAATACGCCGGAGCTGATCGAGGCAGTGGCCAAGCAGGTCGAAGAAGGCGGTATCGACGCCTGGTACGAACTGGATGCCGCGAGTCTGCTGGGTGCCGATGCAGATCAGTACGACAAGGTGACCGATACCCTGGACGTGTGGTTCGATTCCGGCGTCACGCACGCCTCCGTCCTGCAGAAGCGCGAAGATCTGGGGCAGTTCCCGGCAGACATGTACCTGGAAGGCTCGGACCAGCATCGCGGCTGGTTCCAGTCGTCGCTCAAGACGTCCATCGCCATCAACGGTGTCGCGCCGTACAAGCAAGTGCTGACCCACGGCTTCACCGTGGACGGCAAGGGCCGCAAGATGTCGAAGTCGCTGGGCAACGTCATCGCGCCGCAGGAAGTCATGAACCAGCTGGGAGCCGATATCCTGCGCCTGTGGGTGGCGGCGACGGACTACAGCGGCGAGATGACCGTGTCCAACGACATCCTCAAGCAGACCGCGGATGGCTACCGCCGGATCCGCAACACCGCACGCTTCCTGCTCAGCAACCTCACCGGGTTCGAGCCGGACAAGCACGCCGTTGCGCCCGAAGAGATGCTGGCTCTGGACCGCTGGATGGTGGACCGGGCGCTGACGATGCAGCAGTCCTTGAATGAGGATTACCAGAACTACGCCTTCCTCAAGGTTTACCAGAAGATCTACAACTTCTGTGAAGCGACGCTGGGCGGGTTCTATCTCGACATCATCAAGGATCGCCAGTACACCACCCAGGCGGACAGCCTGGCACGTCGATCCTGCCAGACCGCGCTGTTCCATGTGGCGGAGGCTCTGGTGCGCTGGATCGCGCCGATCCTGAGCTTCACCGCTGACGAGATCTGGCAGCACCTGCCGGGCGAGCGTGGCGAGAGCGTCTTCCTGGAAGACTGGTACAGCGGCTTGGTCGCGTTGCCGGCGGACCTGTCGATGGGTCGCGAATACTGGGATGACATCCAGGGCGTGAAAGAAGCTGTGAACAAGTGCCTGGAAGATGCCCGTAACCGGGGCGACATCAAGGGCTCCCTGAGTGCCGAAGTGACCCTGTATTGCGAGGGTGATCTCAAGGCCGATCTGGAAGCGCTGGGCGACGAACTCCGCTTCGTGCTGATCACCTCTGAAGCGACCGTGGCACCGATTGCGGAAGCCGGCGATGCCGAGCAGACCGGCCTGGAAGGGCTGCGGGTCCGCGTCGTGCCGACGGCTCACGCCAAGTGTGACCGTTGCTGGCATCACCGCGAAGACGTCGGGCAGCATGCCGATCATCCCAAGCTGTGCGGTCGCTGCATCGAGAACATCGAAGGCGACGGCGAGAAGAGGGCGTTTGCCTGATGATGGCGCAGACAGAGGAGATGGCCGTGACCCGCTCTCCGTTGCACTGGCTCTGGCTCGCGGCTGCGGTCATTGCGATTGATCTGGGCAGCAAAGCGATGGCGTCTGCCTCGCTTGGTTTAGGAGAGTCGATCCAAGTGCTGCCTTTTTTCAACCTGACCTTGCTGCACAATCCAGGTGCTGCATTCAGCTTTCTGGCAGGTGAGGATGGCTGGCAGCGCTGGTTCTTCGTCGCGCTGGCGGCGGTGGTCAGCGTGGTACTGATCCGTTGGCTGTCCCGCCTGGGCGCCGGGGAGCGATGGATGGCGGTGGCGATCGTCCTGATCCTGGGCGGCGCGATCGGCAACGTCTACGATCGTGTTGTGCACGGGTACGTCGTCGATTTTCTACACTTTTACTGGAACCAGTACCATTTTCCCGCCTTTAATCTGGCCGATACGGCCATTACGATTGGCGCATTGATGATGGTAGTGGACCTGTTTCGCAAATCGCCGGAACAGCCGGCCGATCAGGGAGAATAAGCATGACAGCGCTGCCTGTGGACAAGGGGACCCGTATCACCCTGAACTTTGCGTTACGGCTGCCGGATGGCAGCGAGATTGATTCCACGTTTGGCAAGGCGCCGGCGTCGCTGGAGCTGGGCGACGGCAATCTGCCGGAGAACTTCGAGGCACTCCTCGTGGGTATGAAGCCGGGCGAGCGGAAGACCTTCGAAGTGCCGCCAGAGCAGGCGTTCGGTCAGCATAATCCGTCGAACATCCAGACCTTCAAACGGTCCGATTTCGGGCCGGATATGGTGCTGGAGCGTGGCGCCGTGATTTCCTTCGCCGATGCGCGTCAGGGCGAGCTGCCGGGCGTGGTTCATCACGTGGAAGGCGATCAGGTGGAGGTGGATTTCAATCACCCCCTGGCCGGGCGTACACTGACCTTTGATGTGGAAATTGTCAGCGTGGAACCCGCGCAGATAGCACACTGATTCAGCAAGACAGGGCAACTATGCAGATTCGACTGGCCAACCCCCGTGGCTTCTGTGCCGGCGTCGACCGGGCAATCGAGATCGTCAACCGGGCACTGGACGTGTTCGGCGCGCCGATCTACGTCCGTCACGAAGTCGTCCACAACAAGTTCGTGGTCAGCAATCTGCGCGATCGTGGGGCCATCTTTGTCGATGAGCTCGACGAAGTGCCCGACGATCACCTGGTGATTTTCAGCGCCCACGGCGTGTCCCAGGCGGTGCAGAAGGAAGCCGCCCGTCGTGGTCTGAAAGTCTTCGACGCCACCTGTCCGCTTGTCACCAAAGTGCATATGGAAGTCATGCGCTACAGTCGCGACGGCCATGAATGTGTCCTGATTGGCCACGAAGGCCATCCGGAAGTGGAAGGCACCATGGGGCAGTACGACCGCAGCAACGGCGGCGACATCTACCTCGTGGAAGACGAGGCGGATGTCGAAAAGCTGGCTGTCCGCGATCCCAGTCGATTGGCCTACGTCACCCAGACCACCTTGTCCATGGACGACACCGCACGGGTCATCGACGCCCTGCGCGCCCGTTTTCCCGAGATCCAGGGACCACGCAAGGACGACATCTGCTACGCCACCCAGAACCGCCAGGACGCGGTCAAGCAGCTCGCCGGCGATTGCGACCTGATGCTGGTCGTCGGCTCCCCCAACAGCTCCAACTCCAACCGCCTGCGCGAACTCGCCGAGCGCATGGGCACCCCCGCCTACCTCATCGACGACGCGGCCCAGATCGACCCCGACTGGCTCAAAGGCCGCAACTCTGTCGGCGTCACCGCTGGCGCCTCCGCACCAGAAGTACTGGTGCACGACGTTATCCGCAAGCTCCAGGACCTTGGCTGTGAAGCGCCCGAGGAAGTGCCCGGGCGGGAGGAGAATATTGTGTTCTCTATGCCGAAGGAATTGCGGATTCCAGTCCGAGAAGTTTGACTTAACGCTGGAGACGTATCTCCCGAGCGCATTCGTCTAATCGAACGGATTGGTTTCATGGATGTTCACCATGGCTACCGTTTGTCTTTCCTGTTTGTCCGCTTGTCGGATCCCGGCTGAATTTGCCTGTTTGATTACCTAGAGTTAACGGTGTCAAAAAGGGATTGGGATTCATGCCTAAGCAAGCTGCGTTTACGCTCATCGAATTGTTAGTTGCGATAGCCATCATGGTCATTCTAGTGACTGTGGCGGTGCCGTCGTTTCAGTCGGTTATTGCAAGTAATCAGTTACTTGAAGCCAGAGATAGCATGCTATCGGCTATTCAGTATACAAAGGGAGAGGCTGTGGCCAGGAATCAGCCGGTTTCAGTTTGCCCCTCAACAGATGGTAGTACTTGCGGTGGATCGGGTGACTGGGCAGATGGTTGGATCGTCGTGACTGATACGAATGAAACCGGAGCTGTCGGTATAGGAACGATACTGCGGGTATTTGATGGGCCGGATGCATCTGCTGTATCCCTTCAGCATAACGGGGGTGGCGGAGCACTCAGCTTTATCCGGTTTTTGCCAAACGGGCTAGCTCAAAATATGGCTCCCCCGAGCCGCTATTTCGGATTTTGTGACCCGGATGGCGATGTTCAGCCCTATTCGCTGATTGTCGCCGTGACGACCGGTCAGGTACGTACTGGGACAGCTGCGGAGGCTAATTGTCCATGATAGTTCCAACATCAACGCCGCGATCCAGTCAGGCCGGTCTCACAATGATCGAGATACTGGTAGCAGTCCTCGTTTTAGCGGTCGGTTTGTTAGGGGTGGCTGGGCTCCAGGCGCTGAGCCTCAGGAATGCGACCTCTGTTCACTTTGATCAACAGGCGCAAAGCTACGCTGACGACATCATTAACCGAATAATGGCGAACAGGGACGCTGCGACGTCCGGCGACTATGCAGCGACCCCCCCTACGTCCGAGCCCTCGACAAACTGTTCCACGGAAACCTGTGGCGCGTCTCAAACCGCAACCTGGGATCTTTGGCAATGGAATGAGGCGCTGACCTCGGATGTTGGAGCACCGCCGCAGGCAGTCGGGAATGTCGATTGGAATAATGCAACCGGTGAATACACGATTTCCATTACGTGGGATGCAGCCAATTTGGGGGCCACGTATGTCGCCCCGACCTGCACTGCAGCTGATAACACGTCAGCTGGGTGTTACTTCACAGCTTACAGAGTGAGATAGCGATTTGATGTCTAAACAAAAAGGGCTGTCCCTGATTGAGTTGATGATCGCCATGACGCTGGGGCTAATATTAATGGCGGGCGTCGTCCGAATTTTTTTGAGCAGTAAGCAAACCTACACGGTCGTGACGGCTCAGTCGCAGGCTCAAGAAAACGCCAGGGTGGTTACTCACTTTCTGGGAAGAGGCCTCCGTCACGCAGGCTACTGGAGTGATCCCACCGTTGCCCGCGATTTTGACGATCGGCTTGGTTTTGGTGAGGACGAAGTCATCACTGCGACAAATAATGACGCTACCAACAATAGCGATACCGTAACGATTCGATATAACGGTGCGGCCGACGGCGCGATTCACACCTGCCTAAATGGGCAGCCTGATGAGACTGAAATCGCTGTTGATCGTTACTTTATTGCGCCTGCTTCTGGCTCAGAACAGGTGGCAGGATTGCGCTGCCAGAGCCAAATCTTTGCCATAGGTTCATCTACAGCCAAGTCGAATACCACTCAAACGCTGATTGTTGGCGTTGAGAACCTTCAGATTGAACTCGGTCTGGGTGACGAGATGCGAGTTAAGGAATATGTCAGTCCTGATGAAGTCACTGATTGGACGGAAGTCAAATCAATCCGGTATGCCGTCCTTGCAACATCGAATCAGGACACAGCGGGTCAGAAGGATACCAGGTCATATCAGTTGATCGATGGTGAAACCGTTAACGGGGCTGGCGATAAACGTTTGCGACTCGTGCAAAAAGACACAGTATTTCTCCGTAATTATCGAGGCAAATAGGCATATTTCGATGAGTGAAATTAAACGGATTCATAAGCCGTTAAAGCTAATGCGTCAGGAAGAAGGCGCCGCATTGCTGGTGAGCCTCGTCATGCTGCTGTTGCTCACGATTATCGGATTGAGCGCCGTGAATTTGACCACCATGGACACTCGAATCTCCGCCAATATGAAAGATCGAAGTATGGCTTTCGATGCTGCAGAAACGGCGCTGAATATTGCAGGCGATACGATCGAACCCGGAACGCCGACGCCAGATTCCTCTACCGCCGGCATGCTCTCCTCAAGCATGGCCGATAACTGGTGGAAGTCCGCCGATGAAACATGGTGGACCAATAATTCGGAAGCCGTCAGTGACTTCTCTGGTCGGAAGAATAGTACGAATGGCATTTCTTATGTCATTGAACAGCCAATTGAAATTGATTCAAACGGGGCCAATCAGCAAGTCAACGATTTAGGGATGGGGGGGATCAAACCCGTAACCCGATTCTATCGCATCACGTCTCGAGGACGAGGTCCTGGCGGTGCAGATGTGAATCTGCAATCCGTCTATGCACGCAAGGTATATAACAATGCCGTCAATTGATAAGAACTCAGCATTTCCGGCTCAGGAGGGCAGGGGCATGAAAATTCATCGTGGATTCAGCTTCGCAATGGCGTTTGTTGCCACGTTGTTGGCCGGTGGGTATGCGCCCCATAGTGCCGCTGCATCACTCAACTTGGCAAGCAAGCCCTTATTTCTTGGATCGACGGCTTCTCCGCTCCTGATGATGGTCATGGGGCGAAATCACAAGCTTTATTATGAAGCCTACAACGATGCCTCTGATTTGAATAACGACGGTAAGCTTGACGTCGGTTATAAGCCTAGTATCGATTACTACGGCTATTTCAATAGTTACGCTTGCTATGACTATGACACTGGGAATAATCGATTTGTACCGAAGAGTGTCAAGTCTGAAGCAGACAAGGCGGCGGGTATCAAAAGTTGCAATACTCGTGCTGATGGTTCGGGGGCTAATTATGCTGGCAGTTGGAGTGGTGACTTTTTAAACTATGTCACCATGGCGCGCATTGACGCATTGCGAAAAGTTTTTTACGGCGGTTATCGCTCTACTGACACGGCAGATATGACCGTTCTGGAGCGGACTCACATCCCGTGGGATGCGCACAGTTGGGCAAAAGAGTACCGGAGCCCTGAAAAAGACGGCTACTACATCGAAGCCTACACGCCATTAGCCCAGCCACCAGAAGGTAAGGGGCACCTGTTTGGTAATCTTTCCGAGTCAGCAAACAATCCCATTCTCAAGGTTTTGCCCAACACCAACTTTCGTCCTTGGGAGTGGGCGTCTATAGAGCGTCCAGTGTTGGCTGATAAGTGCGTGCCAGGCATCGGTGCCGGCAAGGTTAATTGTGAGACCTCAGCTGGTGACGATGGTTGGGAGTTGGCGGATTCTGAATTGTTTCAGAACTTGACTCTAAAATATTACACCACGTGTAAAAAATATTATGACACCGACAAGGAGGGGGACTCCCGAGACGACTGTAATTCTGTCGGATCTCCGGGGAGTGCAAGTGAATACGATAACTTCGTTGACAATTTTGAAAGATCAAACCGACAGATGGGTTCAACCCAGTCACTTGATGTTATCAAAGGTGGAAATATTGGATATGAGCATTATCTGTCCATCGTTAAGGGATCAATGGTTATTCCTAAAACCGGAGATTACACCTTTTCTGTTGATGGTGATGATGCAGTTGAGTTTCTAATAAAAAATTCGTCAGGTAGCACTATTGAAAAACGCATTAGCTGGTTTGGTGGGCACAGTGCCTGCTCTGACGACAATTGCCATAAGGACAAAAGTAAATCGGTCTATCTGTTGGCGGGAACTTACCAAGTTGAATTCCGGCATCAGGAATCTGGGGGGGGGGATAGTTTTCAACTTCTGCAGCCCAAGACGACAGCTTCATCGACGTTTGCCAGATATACCGTGCGTGTACAGGTTTGTGCTTCGGCAGCGTTGCTTGAAGACAACTGCAAAACTTATAGCGATGGAGCAGGGAATACTAGCTACAAGCCAACCGGATTACTTCATGACTACGGTGAAAATGACAGCATCCTTTTTGGGCTGTTAAGTGGCTCGTACGAAAATAACCTAGATGGCGGGGTTTTGCGTAAAACGATTGGCTCGTTTAAAGACGAGGTGAATAGTTCGGACGGTACCTTTACGGATATGAACGGTATTGTCAGCACGATGAATAAACTGCGAACAGTTAATTTTGAAAATGCCGGAACAGGGAAATCTCAATACAGTTGTGGCTGGATCACTACACGTCCAATTTCGGATGGCGAATGTGATATGTGGGGTAACCCTATCGCTGAGATGATGTATGAAACGGTTCGCTACTTCCAGGGAAAAAAGAGTCCAACAGCAGACTTTGAAATCAGTGACTCTGGCAACAACGATGCAGCCCTTGGTCTACCAAATGCAAAATGGGATGATCCCTATGATGAGGTGAATGGGCAGCCTTACTGTGCCAACCCGTACATGATGGTGTTGTCTGACATTAATCCGAATTATGACTCGGATAAGGTGCCGGGCAGCTATTTCTCGGATTTCTCTGGTGACCTCTCGCCAGCGATGAACGTGAAGACGCTAGCAGACACAATCACGGCACACGAAGCGGATGTGACTGGGATGCATTATATCGGTCAATCCGGTGATGATGCCGATAGTGCACCGACAGCAAAGAATATTAAGTCCCTTGGGACCATCCGGGGATTGGCTCCGGAAGAACCGACCAAATTAGGGAGCTATTATTCGGCGTCTGTAGCCTACTATGGTTGGCTAAATGATCTGTTTCCAAATAAGGGCTCGGATACAGATCCGACTCGAATTAATACTTTTGCGGTTGCTTTGGCCTCACCGTTGCCGAGGATTGAGATCCCGGTTGGCGACGGCCGTATTGTCACATTGGTTCCATTCGCCAAGTCTCCCGGTGGCAGTGGCATATCCTCCAAAGAGGGGGACTTCCAACCAACTAACCAGATTGTTGATTTCTATGTAGAGAGTATTACCGACACGGAAGGCAGTTTCCTCATTAACTTCGAGGATGTCGAGCAGGGTGCAGATCATGACATGGATGCCATCGCTCGATATAAATATAAGCTTGATGACGACGGCTCGATCACAATCTCGGTCAATTCGCTTTATGCTGCTGGTGGCATAGATCAGCATATGGGATATGTCATCTCGGGCACCAAGTCAGACGGCATTTACCTCGTCGTGCGAGACATAAAGGATGACGAGGAAAATGACTCGTCTACACCTGTTTACTATCTGGATATGCCTCCTGGCCGTGACCAGGGAGACAGTCGGGGTACTGATCAACTACCACTTTCCAGTACGAGAACATTCGAAGCCGGTAACTCAACCGCGGCTACGTTGTTGCAGGGCCCACTATATTATGCGGCCAAGTGGGGCGGGTTCATTGACCACAATGGCAATAATATCCCTGATCAGGCCGATGAATGGGACGTCAAAAATAATACGACCCAGGCTGAAGGTGCAGATGGCGTACCAGATAACTACTTCCTAGTCACGAATGCACTGGGATTAAAAAATCAGCTGAGTTCGGCCTTTGACGTTATATTGGAAAGAGAAGCATCCGCTTCGACAGTAACTGTCAATTCAGGCGAGTTGAATACTGACTCCCTTCTGTTCCAGGCGACCTTTAATGCAAAAAACTGGTCGGGCAATGTAGATGCATACCCGATCGACTCGTCCGGTGTGGGAAGTGCAGTTTGGAATTTACAGAATGTTCTCAGCAGTCAGTACTCGTCGAATAACGCTTTCGACGATAAGCGGCAGGTCGTTACTTATAACGCGGAAGTTGGTGTTGGTGTGCCATTCCGTTGGCCCGTGGATCCGGAAAACCCGAGTGATACCGAAATAAGCTCGGTTCAAGTTAAGGCCCTTCGGGGTGGTGTCACTGACAATCCGGACGAGTATGGTAGTAAAGTGCTGGATTACATCCGTGGAGATCAGAGTCAGGAGACTGCGGGGACGACCTATGATTTCCGCGAACGGAAGGATGGGATAATAGGTGACATTGCTAACTCAGATCCTCTTTTCGTCCCCGCTCCAGCATTTTTCTATCCTGATGACTGGCCGGGCAATGCTCCAGAGGACTCGCACAAGTATTCTGATTTCCGAAAGGCGCTAAAGGATCGTGATGCTGTGCTTTATTTTGGCGCTAATGATGGGATGTTCCACGCAATCAATGCGTTTGAAGGTGTGTCCGGAGACGGGGTAAACAGTGGAGGACAGGAACTGCTTTCCTACGTTCCGTCCATGGTTTACGGCAATTTGGCGTATCTCAGTAGTCCCAACTACGTCCATAAATATTACGTTGACGGTCCATCGACCTATGCCGACGCTTACTTTTCAGGTGATGAGCGCTGGCATACTGCGTTGGTTGGAAGTCTGCGTGCTGGTGGGCAAGGGCTATTCGCCCTTGATATCACCGACCCAAGAGGCGTGACTAATCTTGGATACCCCTCCTTTAATGAGGATGATGCTGATAGTTTGGTGCTTTGGGAATTCTCGGATAGTGACGATGCGGACCTAGGGTACACATATGGTGAGCCAGTTATCGTGCGGATGGCCAATGGAAAGTGGGCCGCTGTATTCGGAAACGGTTACAACAACACGGCCGCCGATGGGCATGTTAGCGCCACAGGCAACGCTGTACTCTATATTGTCGACATCGAAACAGGCGAGATAATCCGCAAGCTGGATACTGGTGCAGGCCTTGCAGATGATGCACAAAATCGCCCAAATGGCTTGGCAACGCCTAAGGTTGTCGATTTGAACGGAGACGATATCGCGGACTCGATATATGCGGGTGATTTGCAGGGCAATATGTGGAAGTTTGATGTATCTAGCGGCAATGCTGATGACTGGGGGATTGCCTACGGAACCGATGACAGTCCACAACCGCTGTTCGTTGCAAAAGACAGTAATGGAAACCGGTTGCCTATTACATCGGCCCCTGCCGTTGGTTCACACCCCAATCGTACGACGGGTAGTGACGATGTTTTGGTCTATTTTGGAACGGGGAAATACATCGAGACAACCGATAATGACCCTGACGACCAAAATACTCAGTCGTTCTTTGCGATATGGGACGACGGTTTAAGTTATGGCGCTACCCGAAGTCAGTTGCTGCAGCAGAAAATTGAGGCTGAGGCCACCACTGGAGACTACAGCTATCGACAGATCAGTGACAACGAGATTCGCTGGACGGCTGAAGAAGATGAAGAGGGCAATGTGTTGCCGGCTCATCGCGGCTGGTTCATAGATCTAATCAACACTGAGGATGGCAACACGGATAATAGAGGGGAGCGAGTCATATACGAGCCTACCATCCGTAATGATCGGATCATCTTCACGACACTCGAGCCAAGCAAGGATCAATGCTCGGCTGGTGGATCCGGTTGGTTGATGGAATTGTCGGCGCTCAGTGGTTCCAGGTTGGCGGACTCGCCTTTCGATACCAATAATGATGGCCAGTTTGATGAGAAGGACCTCATCGACTTCGAGGAGGATGATAAGAACTGCGATGGGGATGATTGTGCCAAGAACAATTTGGCCGGCGGTGGTCGTAAAAAGAACGAAGGCGGCATCCCAACAACGCCAGCTATTTCAGACGTACCTGGATCCTGTGCAGCTGGCCAATGTACTGAGAAGAAGTTCATTGGTACATCAAACGCGAAAATCGATGTTGTCACAGAGTCTGCGAAAGCATCCACACAAGGGCGCCAGAGCTGGCGGGAAGTTAATTGATGAGGCGAACAATGACCCATTACCACAAGAAAAGCTGGGGTAGCATTGCGCCCCAGCGCGGTTTTTCACTAATAGAGCTGGTCGTTGTGGTTGCGATCATTGGTATTCTTGCCGCGATTGCCATTCCATCTTATCAGCGCTATGTCCAGAAAACGCATCGTGCTGACGCGAAGGCTGCGCTTAAGGAATTGGCGCAGTCTATGGAGGAGGCCTACGCCCGAAACTACTCGTTCAAGGGGCTGGCTGACGGTGGCAGTGATACCGGGACGCCGAACAACGCCGTCCTGCGTGGAACCAGTGCGGATTTTTATAACTTGACGATCAGCAGTGCAACGGCGAATACCTACACGCTCAAGGCAACGCCGACAGGCGTTCAAGCGGAAGACCGCTGTGGCACGCTGTCGGTCGACAATGTTGGCGTAGAGAAAGCCGTGAAAGGAGGGAGTGTCGTTAACGACTGCTGGTAATGTAATTATTGGCAATCAATAGATGCTCCCGGAGATCGTTCATCGATACCGTTGTGATCATAGTCCAGGGAGGTTCGTACTCGGCCGGCGAAAGAAATAATTAACGCCCTGGCTCCCTTTTGCGATCTCGGGTTACAAATTTCCAGGGAACCCGCCGAGCCGTTTGCGGTACCTATGGCATTCCACTGGAATTGCGGGCGACTGGTGGGGATTTTCAGCACACTCCAGTCGCCCATGTCCAGAGATAGAGTGCGAATTCGTCGCCCCTGCAAAAGTAAAAACCTGAACAAAGGCAATGAGTTGGCCTGACTTCGGGGTATAATATCCATCATAAATCTCCCCGTTTCGTCCAAAAACCGGAAGAAAGCCCCATGATCCCACGGG
>NZ_JAGDDW010000011.1:0-162875 GCF_040148665.1 Marinobacter sp. NFXS9
TGAAAACGGACGGCATTTACGCCTGATATTGGCTATTTTATGGTCAATCCCGGCGTTGCCGGATGAATCGGCAGAGACCGGTAAATTGCTGGCTGTCTGAAAACGGCGTTTTTGCAGGGGCGACTACATACTTGCCCCCATTCCCGTAAAAGACCGGCATGCCGCTTCCGGAACCCGACACCTTGCCGCGCATGACCGTAACAGAAAGCGGGAGCCGCAAGCAGTACCACTTGAAACCATCGCCTTTCAAAATACATAAGATCCAAATAATCGATTTTTAAGATACGAAAGCTCCCAGTATCTTCGTCGGAACTGACAACAATGTTCCGTCGATCGTGGCAACACCGTCTGTTGTTGCCCGCAGGGAGTTTCAATCGTGTTCAAGTATTTTCCGACCAACTATGTCTGGAACCTGTCCGTCGATCTGGCTATCGAGATGGGCGCCCGTATGGGCGAAATCGAAGAAATGTGCGGCCCTTTACTCGATGCATCCAAACAACCGGATGGTCCCGGCGTCACGACCTTTCGTGAAAGCTGGGTCAAGATGGGTCACAAGCTGTGCGAACTGGCCGATGAAGACGAGACAAAAGGTCGGCTCATTTCGGCCGGCGACAAACTGCAGCGTGCCTCCATTTATCTACTAACGGCAGAGCGGATGCTGGGTCATGGCGACCCGACGCGTAAAGCACTGTATGACCAGTTCCAGAGGGCATTCAGACGCGGAATCAAGCTGTCACACGCCCCATGCGAGCGCGTCGAAATCCCGTATGGCGATTCGCATCTCTCCGCCCTGTTCGTCCCCGCCGAGAACGTTGAGGGCCCCCAGCCGGTGCTGGTCCAGGTGAATGGACTGGATAGCACCAAAGAAATGAAATACTTCGTGGGTCTGCCCAAATGGCTCGCGCAGCGGGGTATTGCCTCCCTGATCATCGACCAGCCAGGTACCGGCGAGGCCATCCGTCTGCATGACTTGAAGGCGGTCTATAACTCCGAAGTCTGGGCCAGCAAAATCGTCGATTACCTGGAAACACGCAGTGATATCGATCCCAAACGAATCGGTATGGAGGGCGTTTCCCTCGGAGGGTATTACTGCCCCCGCGCAGTCGCTTTCGAACCCCGTTTTGCAATGGGCGTGGTCTGGGGCGCGAATCATGACTGGCGCGACGTTCAGAAGAAACGTCTTGAGCGCGAGGGAGACTTCCCCGTTCCTCACTACTGGAACCATGTGTGCTGGGTCTGGGGCGCCGAGGACATCGATGAATTCATGGATATCGCCGAAAAAGTCCACCTCGATGGTGTACTGGACCGGATCCGCGTGCCTTTCCTCGTCACCCACGGCGAAAAGGACTCGCAGATTCCCCTGAAATGGGCCCAGCGCACCTACGAGCAGTTGGTTAACAGCCCCGAGCGTGAACTCAAGATTTTCACCGAGCGTGAAAGCGGTGTGCAGCACTCAAGCTTCGATAACAGCGCTAACGCCGGGGCGTACATCGCCGACTGGGTGGCCGAGCACCTTGGCGGCCACAGGGCCTGAGCCCGTTTTCATCATTGGAGGAATACCCATGAACATCATTGGACTGGACGAACTGGTCTTCGGCGTCGAGGACGTGGCCGGTTGTACGCAGTTTTTGACCGATTACGGCCTGACGCCGGTCGACGTGACCGATGCCGGCGGTCGTTTCGAGGCGCTTGATGGCACAGCCGTCGTTATTGCACACCAAGACGATCCGGCCCTGCCCGAGAAGACTTTGCCAAACTGCCAGCTGCGCAAAACGGTCATGGCCGTCGCCTCCCATGACGACCTTGACGCCGTGGCGAATGAACTGTCGAAAGATCGGGACGTGAAGCGCCTGCAGGATGGCTCGATTGAGAGTATCGACGATTGCGGATTTGTCATCGGCTTCCAGATCAGCGTCCGCCGACCGATCGAAGTAGTGGGTGAATTGGCCAATGCTCCGGGTGCGGCATACCAACGCCCGGTGAACCATACGGCCGTGAACATCGAAGCCGACATCAAACCCAAGACACTCTCCCACGTCGTTTACTTTGTGCCGGATGTGGCGAAAGCCGAAGCTTTCTACGCCGAACGACTGGGTTTTCGTTGCACCGATCGCTTCGCGGATGTCGGTCCCTTTATGCAGCCCGCAGGCACCCTGGACCACCACACCCACTTCTTCATCAGCGCGCCGCCGCAGATTCAGGGCGTCGAACATTTCACCTTCCACTTTGCTGGACCGACGGAGGTTCTTCAGAACGGTTCACGGTTTGTGGAGAAGGGGTATCAGGCGTTCTGGGGACCGGGCCGGCACGTGTTTGGGTCCAACTGGTTCTGGTACTTCAACAGCCCGTTCGGATGTCACATCGAAATGGACGCTGACATGGACCTGCACGATGAGAACTGGTCTCCCCGGTCAGCAAACATCAGCGCTGACGCCTCCCAGGCGTTCCTGACCCAGCACCGGAAAAAATGGTTCCCCGGTCCCGGCGCGCCGAAGAACGGCGACTATGCCTGAGCCCAACCATCAACGGCTCTATCTTTGCCAGCGGGAGGATATCCCGACAGGAACCTCTCGCGGGTTCGACACGGCAGGCAACGGGCAGGACTCCATGTTCGTGGTGGCGACGGAACAGGGGCTGTTTGCCTACAGAAACAGCTGCCCCCACGTCCCGGGATCGCCGATGGCGTGGCGCAAGAACGCCTACCTGTCGACCGATGGGACGGAGATTGTCTGTTTTGCCCACGGCGCCCGGTTCGACCCAGAGACGGGCATGTGCGCCGGCGGGCCGTGTCCGGGCCAGAGGCTGACGTCGGTTCCACTGGACATTGATACCGCCACAGGGCGTGTATTTGCATGGATAACAACAAGGTAGCAGAGGAGAGAATCATGGCCAGCCTAACGCGAGTTCTGATTATTGGCGGCGGCTTTACCGGCATGTCAGCGGGCATTGAGCTGCGCAAAGCAGGCATCGATGTGGATCTGGTGGAAATCGACCCAAGCTGGCGCCCGGAAGGTGCCGGCATCAGTATCAGCGGAGCCACGCTCCGTGCTCTGATGACCATTGGCGTCTATCACGAGGTGAAAGCACGGGGGTACCTGTCCACGGGGCTGGACGTATACACCGCAACCGGTGACCTTATCACCAGTGTGCCGACACCACCGCCGGCCGGGGCGAATGTTGAAGGCGGTGGCGCCATCATGCGCCCCGTGCTGGCCCGGATCCTGGCCGATGCAACTGTGGCCGTTGGCGTCAATGTCAGGCTCGGCACCACTTTTACCCGGATTGAACCATTGGACGATGGCGCGGATGTCACCTTCACCGATGGCACGCGTCAGCGCTACGACCTGGTCATCGGTGCCGATGGCCTCCATTCAAAAGTACGGGAAACGCTGTTCCCGGACGCCCCGAAACCCCAATACATTGGTCAGGCGGTATGGCGCGCCATCCTTCCTCGCCCGGCGGATATTATCCGGCCTACCATGTGGGTGGGTCAGTCCCTGAAAGTGGGTGTGAACCCGGTATCGGACGACCAGATGTACATGTTCATGACGGAGAATCGCCCGACGAACGAGTATGTGGATCGGTCCGATTGGCCGACACTCATGTCTGAGGCTCTGCGCACCGGCTTTCCAGCCGAACGGCTTCAACAGGCGGCGCCTCAGCTTCTCGAAGACAGCGCGCGTGTGGACTTCCGGTCCCTGCTGAATCTGCTGGTCCCACAACCCTGGCGTCGGGGACGCGTTATTCTGATCGGTGACACCGTTCATGCCACGACGCCGCACCTGGCCTCCGGCGCCGGCATCGGTATTGAAAGCGCTCTGGCACTGGCCGAAGAGCTCCAGGCAGCCTCCACTGTTGATGACGCATTGGGCCGGTTCGAGCGACGACGCTGGGACCGCTGCCGCATGGTGGTTGAGAATTCCGCCCGGCTCGCAGAGATTGAAATCAATGGCGGCGACAAAGCCGAACATGCCCAACTGATGCGCTCCAGTATGGAAGCGCTGACTCAGCCCATCTAAGCCCCTGTCCGGACTGCCGCGTGCCTTCCTGGGGCGCGGCAGTGTACCGTCTACCCGCAAGTCATCGACGCTTCCCTCCTGACATCCTGTGTTGCCGGCACACCCGGCTCAACCACCACGCGAATCAAAAAAATAATCAATAAAATCATAATTTTAATATAATATTTTGCCTAGCCTCCGTACGCCCTAAGGTATCCCTGTTCCCGATACCTGCAATCCGTATTTACCGTTTCTAAAGATACATACTCGTCGTTATCGTCATACAGACAAGACAAAAACAAGATGACAAACGAGGTAGACCATGAACAAAGCATTACGCCATTCCGTTGCCGCCACCGTCATCGGCGGACTTCTTTTCGCCGGTAACGTGAACGCCACCGAATCGGGCGGCAGTGTTTACCCACTGGGGGTTCAAACCGTGATGCCCGGGGTTATGTTCAGTCCCGGCAATTATCTGCTGAGCTACAACACCTGGGTCCATTCCAACGCGCTGAACGACAATGACGGGCACTCCTCGCTACCGAACGCGGAGCTGGATGTCGAAGCCCACGCCCTGCGCTATCTGCACATCTTCGAAGGTATCGACTTCGCCGGTGCGAACGTTGGATTCGAGGCGGCGGCAGCTTACACGGACGTTTCCCTTGAAGCCTACCAACCGCCTTATCTGGACATCGATGCCAACGCCAGTGGCATCGGTGACCTCACGATCGGGCCGTCGTTGGGCTGGCACGGAGCCAAGACACACCAGCAGGCCGTATTCCTGGTCACCCTGCCGTCGGGCACCTACGACGAGGACAACCAGGTCAACGTGGGACGAAACTACACCGCCCTGCAGCTCAGTTATGGCATCACCCACTTTATGGGCCCGCTGGAGCTGAGCGCTCTGTTTAAGGGCATCTATAACTTTGAAAACCATGACACTAACTACAAGTCCGGTGCCGAAACCGTCATGGACTATGGCATCAACTTCCACTTCCGGAACAACTGGTTTGTCGGTGTTGGCGGCTATTGGCACCAACAGCTCACCGACGACGAGGTCAACGGAGAATCGGTCGGAGAAAACGGCAACCGGATCCGGGAATTCACGATCGGTCCCAAGATCGGCTACGGCACCCCAAATGCCGGCGTCTATGTCTCCTTTACCCATGAGGTCTATGCGCGTAACGCATCGAATGGTAACCAACTTTGGATCAACCCGTTTATCAAGTTCTAACCCACTGATAACAATCACAACACAACATGAAGACCATCATGAAACAGACAGATACTCAGAAGCCGGACGACCGCAAACCGGGTCTTTCCTGCACGCTCCTGCTGCTGGTAGGAAGCTGCCTTCCCATTCTCGGCGCCGTTCTACTGGCGCCGCTACTCCCCGAAATGCAAAAGCATTTTGAGCAGGCGGATCATGCCGAGGTGCTGGTGCCCATGGTACTGACCATGCCGGCTCTGATGATCGGGCTGATCGGCCCCTTTGCCGGATCCGTCGCCGACCGTTTCGGTCGGCGACGACTACTGCTGTGGTCGCTGGGGTTGTATAGCGTTGTGGGCACCGCGCCACTGTGGATTGACGATCTGACCTTCATCCTCATGAGCCGACTGGGGCTCGGCCTAGCGGAAACGGGCATCATCACCGCCTGTACCGCCCTGATCGGCGACTATTTCGAGGGCGAGGCGCGCAAGAAAACCCTGGCCCTGCAAACCGTTGCCAGCTCGCTGTCGGCGTCCCTGTTCTTTGCGCTCGGCGGCATGCTTGGCGAGCTGGGATGGCGCGTACCGTTCTGGCTATACACCGTCGGTTTTCTGATGCTGCCCTGGGCGGCGGCTGTGGTCTGGGAACCGCTCCGTGACACCGCTACCGGTGCCCCGGAAAAGGACCACAAGATTGCCCGCTTCCCCTGGCTGGGCCATCTACCGGTGTTTGGACTGGCCTGGGCGACCGGCGCCACCATGTTCGTGGTGGCGGTGCAACTCGGCTTTCTCCTGGATGGCATTGGCATCGATTCACCCAAGCTTATTGGCTTGGCCATCGCCTCATCCCATCTGGCCCTGTTCCTGGGCGCGCTGACCACCCGCATGACAACGCGTGTGGCACCCGGCCTGATGGGCGTTGGCGGTTTCACGCTGATGGGCGCCGGTCTGTTCATGCTGTCCATTTCCCAGAGTTATACCCAAGTGGTGATGGCCATCCTGATTAACGGCTATGGCATTGGCCTCATGATACCGACCCTGGCTTCCTGGGCTCTCGATGGCCTGTCAATTGAGCAGCGCGGCCGGGGTTCGGGCGGATTTATGGCCAGCTTTTACCTGGGTGAATTCATGAGTCCCATTGTCGTGTTCGGCGTGGGGGCCGCCCTGAGCGTCGGCCTCACGGCGACGATTTCAATCATCGCCGAAGTCTGTGGCGTATTGGCGGTCCTGTGCTGCCTGCAATGGGCACTCGCCCGCCGCAGACGATTCAGCCAGGCCATCTAACCCTCATCCGCCCTGTAAAAACGTCACATCCGCCGAGCCCCCGCGCATACCTGCCGGGGGCCATGCTTTGAGGACATCTATGCGTTTCACTCCCCATCTTCACACGCTGTCAGGATTGCTCTGCGTAATTTTCCTGACGATCTCTGGCCTCGTTAACGCGGGCACGCAGAAGTCGCACCCTCCCATGAGTTGGACAACGTTGGGCACTGCTGGCGGTCCCGTGCTTATTCCCAGCCGCTCCCAACCCGCCAACCTGCTATCGATCAACGACGAGCACTGGCTGATCGATTGCGGCGATGGCTGCGGCGAACAACTGGCCGCCACAGGGCTCCAGCCCGAGAACGTCAACACGCTGTTCATCACCCACCTCCACATGGACCACATTGGAGGCCTTCAGGGGCTGATCGGACTTCGCTGGATGACACACGCCAGGCAGCCTCTCACGATTTACGGCCCGCCCGGTACCCGGGCGCTTGTCGCCGGCCTGGTCGACGCGTTGCAACCGACCCAACGTATTGGCCTTGGACTCGCCGCAGGGAAGAGCAATCATCCCGTCGCCAAGTCGGTCAATGTGGTTGAGTTGAAAGACGGGAGCCGCCTCGATTTTCACGGCGTGCATGTGAGCGCCCAACGGAACAGCCATTTCGACAACCCACCCGGGCACCCTGTCGACAACGGGTCGTCGTCACTGTCCTACCGCTTTGACCATGCGGGTTACAGCGTGGGGGTCACCGGCGACACAGGGCCGGACAAACGACTGCCCGGTTTCTTCGGGGGTGTGGATCTGCTCGTCAGCGAAGTGATTGATCTCCCGGCTATCGCAGCCATTATCAACAGTCCGCAGACAAAGCTTCCAACCGCCGTCAAAAAGGCGATGATCCAGCATCTGAGGGAGCATCACCTGTCGCCCGAGCAAGCCGGCGAACTCGCACAGGAGGCCGGTGTGTCCGAACTGGTTTTTACTCACCTCGTCATCGCCGGTCCGACACCCCAAATAGCGCCCAAACTGATTGAACAGGCCAGGACAGCATTCGACGGTGAGATCAGGGTGGCCCACGATCTGGAGCGTTTTTGATACACCACACCGCCCTATAAAACCGCCTTCGGTGAGGTTCATCGAAGGCGTTTTGTCGTTTGTACGCGGGGCGTCTCGTCACTGTTGGGCGACGTGAGCCCCGAGTAATACGCGGGATCGTCAGGACGGGCGAACCGTCTGCTCGATGTCGCCGAAAACAGACACTCCGTGCGGATCGAGCACCTGCATTCGGACGCAGTCACCAAACTTGAGGAACGGTGTTGAAGGCACTCCGTTGTCAATAATTTCGATCGTACGCCGTTCGGTAATGCAGGCTGACCCGGCGCTGCGGTCGGCATTGGACACCGTGCCGGAACCCACGATGGTTCCGGCACCCAGGCGGCGTGTCTTGGCCGCGTGGGCGATCAGCTCACCAAAGCTGAAGCTCATCTCGCGGCCGTTCGGGCTTCCAAACCATTCGCCGTTGAGTGAAACCTGCAGGGGCAGCTCGATTCGTCCATTGCGCCAGTGTTCGCCCAACTCGTCCGGTGTGACTGCGACGGGACCAAAACTCGACGAGGGTTTGGCATGCAGGAAACCGAATCCGGATTTCATTTCCCGCGGCGCAAAGGCCCTCAGGCTGACGTCATTGACGAGCACAAGCAGCCTGATGTGGCTGGTGGCTTTGTCCGCCGGACACCCTAATGGGATGTCATCCACGATAACCCCATACTCGCCCTCGAAGTCGATGCCATCGGCTTCATCAGGCAGGCAGATATCGTCACAGGGCCCGAGGAAGTCATCAGACGCCCCCTGATACATCAACGGTGTGGTTTCGGCATCCTCATGAGCCGGCAAATTGAAGGCCTGCTGCATCAACTTGCCATGATTCAGGAAAGCCGAGGCATCGCACCACTGATAAGCGCGGGGCAACGGAGCGGCAGCCTCCTGCGATACGAAGGGAAAGTCTCCGGCCATTTCCCCGGCATTCAAGGCCTGATAACAAGCCTCCAGCTCCGGCTCAGCGGAGTGCCAGTTCTCAATGGCGCACTGAAGCGTCGGTGCGATGGACCGCACCCGAACCGCGCGTGAAAGGTCCTTTGAGACCACCACCAGGACACCGTCCCGGTTGTCTGCTTTTAGGGTTGCCAGTTTCATTGTTATCGGGCCTTTTTTTACGAGTGGACTGTCAGGAGGTGGCCAAAGTCGACACGGTCCACAGGACCGAATCCGGCCTGACCAGCCATCAAGACGTGGCTTGCAACTTTCGATGCTATCGACCGTCAAGGCATTTGACGAATCGATTGATTTGATGGAATGTATCCGGAATAGCAATACAATAATAAGGAAACTGCGATGCGCTTTAACCGATTGGACCTGAATCTGTTGGTCGCCCTCGACGCCCTGCTGACCGAGCAAAACATAACTCGAGCTGCCGAACGGTTGAATCTGAGCCAGTCCGCAACCAGTGGCATTCTCGGCCGCCTTCGGGACTATTTTGACGATGACCTGCTGGTGCAGGTCGGCCGAAAAATGGAGCCCACCCTGCTGGCTCAGCAACTGGCAGGCCCGATTCGCGAGTTGATCCTGCAAATCCAGTCAACGTTGGCGATCACCTCAAGTTTCGATCCCCAAACAGCTCAACGCGCCTTTAAAATATGTGCCTCGGATTACGTCTCCAGCGTGCTTTTAACGCAGGTAGTCCGAGAGCGCGAGCAGCGGGCCCCGAATACCACGATGGAAATCATGCCCCAGTACGACGATATCCAGGTGCGTCTCCGGCGCGGCGAATTTGACTTTGTCGTCATTCCCCAGCAGCTGGCCGTCGATGACCAGCCCAGTTCGGTCCTGTTCGAGGAGAGCTATACCTGCGTGGTCTGGGAAGGCAACGACAAAGTGGGCGACACCCTGTCGCTCGAACAGTATTTCGAGCTCGGCCATATCGCCCCGCGGTTCGGCGCGTCCCGTCAGCCCACCTTCGAGGAATGGTTTTTCAAACAGCACGGCATGAAGCGTCGCGTAGAGGTTATCGCCAGCAGCTTCAGCACGATGGCGCCACTGCTGGTCGGCACCTCACTCGTCGCCACAATGCACACGCATCTCGCCAAGCGCAGTGCCGAATACCTTCCCATTCGGTTGCTTCCGGTACCCCTGGAGATCCCCAAACTCACCGAATGCCTGCAATGGCCCAGACACCTTGAAAATGACCCAGGCCACATCTGGATGCGCCAACTCCTCCAGGAAACGGCATCAAAGCTTGTGTGAACGAGTCGACAGGCCTCCCGGGCTAATCCTCAAAAATGGCGACAGCCCTGACAAAACCGGCGGAGGCGTGTTTTATCTTGTAGGGAAAGCAGGAAACCATAAAACCAAAGGCCGGTAACGCCTCCAGGTTGGTGAGCTTCTCCATTTGCCCATAGCCGATATCCCGGCCCGCTTTGTGCCCTTCCCAGATGATGGAGGCATCGCCACTGGCGGCGAATCGCTCCCGCGTATATTTGAACGGGGCATCCCAGCTCCAGGCATCCGTACCCACAACCCGGACCCCTTTTTCCAGCAAAAACAGGGTGGCTTCCCGCCCAATGCCCACGCCTGCTTCCAGATAGCCGGGCTCACCAAACAAGGCACCGGCTCGGGTGTTCACCAGCACAATGTCCAGCGGCTGCAGGTCGTATTCAATCCGCGCCAATTCAGACGCCATCTCATCGGCCGTTACGACATGGCCATCCGGATACCCTCGAAAATCCAGCTTTACACCGGGGCGCAGACACCAGTCCAGCGGCAACTCGTCAATGCCATAGGCGGGTACGCCGCCGTCCGTCGTCGATGCGTAATGCCAGGGTGCATCCATATGGGTACCGCTATGGGTGGTCACCGACAGACGCTCAGCGGCCCAAGCCTCATCTCCCGGCAACTGCTCCTTAGTCAGCCCCGGAAACATGGCAGCCATCTCTGGCCAGCCTTCCTGGTGATCGGTGTACTCGATCTTTGGGAGTAACGGAGGTGGATCTGTGTAGGGGTTGTTGTCCAGCGTGACGGAAAGATCAACCAGGCGTCGAGTTGGGTTCAATTTCATGACTTTTTCCTCTTAACAGACAGGCTCGCGATGGTCTGAATCTGGCGAGCCATTTCTGATCGGCGACAAACGCGAGTGCCCTGCTCCGATCAGGCTAAAAGGAAACGTAAGACGAGGTGAGCCTTTCACAGAAGTCGATATTCACAATGCTTGGCATCGATAATCTCGATGTAACTCGGAGCGTTCCTTTAACTGGAAGGTCATGAACACAAGCGAAGATCGACGGATGCCGTCTTTAGCAGGCCAGGCATTGTCGATTGAAAGACAGGCCCCTACGGTAGCTCTAATGGGACTGACATCTATCAATGCTCACACCTGAGTAGACACCAATCCAACCGCATTAAACGGCGTCGCCATCAACGTATCCAGCAGCGCCTGACCGGCAACCGACAATCCGCGCTCCGACGACTGCAGCACACCGATCGGCCGCTCGATCACCGGATCATGCAGCGGCAGACACACCGCACCCAACGCCTGCATCTGGCCGATGCACAAGGCCGGCACGGCGCTGACGCCCAGGCCCGCGGACACCATTCGGCCAACGGTGGAAAGCTGGTGGCTTTCAAGCTCAACCGGCAGTGACTGGCCCCTTTCGGCCAGGGTTTCTTCGAGCATATAGCGAACGGCGGATGGGCGCTGGAGCGCGATGAAGGGCTCTTGCAGAAGATGATCCCAGGCCATGTCCGAGCGGTTAGCCAGGGGCGAGTCCGAAGGCACGACGGCGACGAAACGGTCCACGTAGAGCGGCGTAAACGTCAGCCGGGACGCCGCCGGGGGCTCGAAGGCAACGCCCAACTCGACCTGGCCGATCTGAACCAGGTCGATCACATCTTCGTTGATGACATCCTGGATGGTCGCACTGATCTTGGGATAGCGGGCCCGGAAATCCTTGAGGATGCCGGGCAGCAGGTTGCCGGCAAAGGACGGCATGGCCGCCACGGTCACGCGGCCCAGCTCCAGCTCAAAGCGCTGGCGGATCTCGTCCCGGGCGTTGTCCCAGTCCGCCATCAGGCGGCGTGCCAGGGGTAACAGCGCTTCCCCTTCCGGCGTCAGACGAACGTTCCGGGTGGTGCGGCTGAACAAGGCGCCGCCGAGGCTCTCTTCCAGTGCCTTGATCGACAGGCTGAGCGCGGACTGGGACAGATGCAGCCGTTCGCACGCCTGGGCAAAACTCAAGGCCTGGGCTACCGCCAGGAAAGCCCGAAGTTGTTTCACCGTCATGCGATCACCCCGCTGCTAACTGATTGACCTCATTGTATCGCCGGCCTTTTGTTTTATAAAACCAATTAATTCTTCAATATTTCAAACTTAACAAATAAACGGCGGGCCGCGAGACTCTGTGTCATACAGCAACAATAAAACAGAGGAGGCGGCACTATGGCCGGTTTCGATAAACGCGTGAGCTCCTATGAAGAGGCGATGGCCGGCCTGGAAGACGGCATGACCCTGCTGGCCGGTGGCTTCGGGCTTTGCGGCATTCCCGAAAACCTGATCGCCGAGATCAAACGCAAGGGCACCCGCGACCTCACCGTCGCCTCCAACAACTGCGGTGTGGACGGGTTTGGCCTGGGCCTGCTGCTGGAAGATCGCCAGATCCGCAAGATGATTGCGTCCTATGTGGGCGAAAACGCGCTGTTCGAGAAGCAGTTGCTGGATGGCGACCTGGAAGTCGAGCTGACCCCGCAGGGGAACCTGGCCGAGCGCATGCGTGCTGCCGGCGCGGGCATTCCCGCTTTCTACACCGCCACCGGTTACGGCACGCGCATCGCCGAAGGCAAGGAAACCCGTCTGTTCGGGGATCGCCATTACGTTCTGGAAGAGGCTCTGCCCGGCGATTTCGCCATCGTGAAGGGCTGGAAAGCCGACACCTACGGCAACGTCATCTACCGCCATACCGCTCGCAACTTCAATCCGCTCGTCGCCATGGCGGGCAAGGTCACGGTCGTGGAAGTCGAAGAGATCGTCGCTCCCGGCGAACTGGATCCCGCCGTGATTCATACGCCCGGTATCTACGTCGACCGACTGATCTGCGGGACGTTTGAGAAGCGGATCGAGAAGCGGACCGTCCGCGGCTGAGACTTCCGTCGTCCGCCGACCCAATCAGAACAAGAGGAACAGACCATGGCACTGACCCGCGAACAGATGGCGCAACGCGTCGCCGCTGAACTGGAAGACGGCTTCTACGTCAATTTGGGGATTGGCATCCCGACGCTGGTGGCCAATTATGTCCCCGCCGGCATCGAGGTGATGCTCCAGTCCGAAAACGGCCTGCTCGGTATGGGCCCGTTCCCCACCGAGGAGCAGGTCGATCCGGACATGATCAACGCCGGCAAGCAGACCGTGACGGCCCAGCCGGGCGCTTCCATTGTCGATTCCGCCGACTCCTTCGCAATGATCCGGGGCGGTCACGTCGACCTGACCGTGCTGGGCGCCTTTGAGGTGGACGTCCAGGGCAACATCGCCTCCTGGATGGTGCCCGGCAAGCTGGTGAAAGGCATGGGCGGCGCCATGGACCTGGTGGCCGGCGCCGAGAACATCATCGTCACCATGACCCACGCGTCCAAGTCCGGCGAGCCTAAATTGCTGCAGGCGTGCACCCTGCCCCTGACCGGCGCGGGTTGCATCAAGCGTGTGCTGACGGATCTGGCCTACATCGAGATCGAGAACGGCCAATTTGTCCTCAAGGAACGGGCACCCGGGGTGAGTGTCGAGGAAATCATCCAGAAGACCGGCGGCGAGCTGGTGGTCCCCGACTCTGTGCCGGAGATGACCGTCGCCGGATAACCGGTTTTCCAGACGACCGAACCACCCAAGCCCCGCCTGCGGGGCTTTCTTGGTTTCGTCACCCCTGTCTTTGCGAGTCCGAAAACGTCACAAACACAATAAACGGAGTATCCATTCCATGCTCAATCGCGCATCGAAACCCTTCGTCCGGCTGGTCGAACGCTACCTGCCCGATCCTTACATTTTCGTTCTGCTGCTGACCCTGGTGGTCTTCGTCGCCGCCATGGGCGTGGAAGGCCAGTCACCGCAAGCCGTCGTCACCATGTGGGGTGACGGCTTCTGGAACCTGCTTACGTTCTCCATGCAGATGCTGCTGGTGCTGATCAGCGGCTACATGCTGGCCAACACGCCGCTGGTCAAAGGCATCCTGGACCGGATCGCCAGTCTGGCCCGGTCCCCCGGGCAGGCCATCCTCCTGGTCACGTTCGTGGCCCTCACCGCCAGCTGGATCAACTGGGGCTTCGGCCTGGTGGTCGGCGCACTGTTTGCGAAGGCACTGGCCCGTCGTATCCAGGTCCACTACCCGCTGCTGATCGCCAGCGCCTACTCGGGCTTTATCGTCTGGCACGGCGGTCTGGCTGGCTCCATTCCGCTGACCATCGCCACCGAGGGCCATTTCGCCGAGGACATGATCGGCGTGATTGGCACCAGCGAGACCATTTTCTCGTTCTTTAACCTGGCGATCGTGGTGGCGTTGTTTGTCCTCGTCCCGATCGTGAACCGCCTGATGCTGCCGCCGCAGAACGAGAGCATCTTTGTTGATCCGAAAATACTGGAGGACGGCAGCGATGAGGCGGTCTCCATCACCCGCCCGGCGGAACACCTGGAAAACAGCCGCCTGCTGGCGTGGCTGGTCGGTTTCGCCGGCCTGGCATTTACCTTCCAGTATTTCGTCAAAGACGGCGGGCTGAACCTGAACATCGTGAACTTCATGTTCCTGTTCCTCGCCATCATCCTGCACCAGACCCCACGCCGCCTGCTCACCAGCCTGAATGAAGCGATCAGTGGCGCGGCCGGCATCGTCATCCAGTTTCCGTTCTACGCGGGCATCATGGCGATCATGACCCAGTCAGGACTGGCGGGCACTATTTCCAGTGGATTCGCCTCGATCGCCAGCGCCGACACTCTGCCGTTCTGGAGCTTCATCAGCGCCGGCGTGGTGAACATCTTCGTGCCGTCCGGCGGCGGTCAGTGGGCGGTACAGGCTCCGGTGATGATTCCGGCCGCCCAGCAACTGGGTGCCGATATTCCACGTGTCGCCATGGCCGTGGCCTGGGGCGACGCCTGGACCAACCTGCTGCAACCGTTCTGGGCGCTGCCGGTGCTGGCCATCGCCGGTCTGAAAGCCAAGGACATCATGGGTTACTGCCTGTTGCTGCTGATCATTACCGGTGTATTGATCAGCCTTGGGCTGACGTTCCTGTAGGCCTTGCCCTCCAAGCCTTCAAAGCCCCGCACGGCGGGGCTTTTTTGTGGGCATCAGTTGGGGCTGGAGAAGCGCGCCCGATAATCGGTAGGCAGGATCGAAAGGTATTTGCGGAAGGTGCGGCGCAGCTGCTCGTCCGACGAGAAACCGCAGCGAAAGGCAATGCTTTTCAGGGGCAGTTCCGTGTCCTGCAGCAGACGGCGCGCCTTGTCCAGACGCGAGCGCTCGACGAACTCCATGGGACTCATCCCCGTTTCCTTCTGGAACAGGCGCGTCAGGTGGCGCAGGCTCATGGCGGCTTCATCCGCCAGCTCATTGGAGGTGAACGGCGTTTCCAGGTGATCCAGGATCCAGGCCTGGATGCGCCGCACGGCGGAGGACTGGGACATCTGGCTGGCCAGGTCCGCACTGAACTGGGATTGCCCGCCCGGGCGCTTGAGGAAAATCACCAGATCCCGCGCCACTTCCAGCGCCAGCTTGTGGCCGCAGTCCCGCTCCACGAAGGCCAGCGACAGGTCGATGGCGGCACTCACGCCGGCCGACGTCCAGAGGTTGTCCTGCTGGATGAAGATCGCGTCCACGTCCACCTCGATCGCCGGAAAGCGCTGCTCCAGCCGCTTCGACATGCGCCAGTGGGTCGTCGCCCGCCGACCATCCAACAGTCCGGCTTCCGCCAGGAAGAAGGTGCCCGTACACAGCGCCGCGAACCGTTTGATCCGCGGCGCACTGGTTTTCACCCAGTCGATCACGCCCTGGGCGTTGACCATGGAGCCTTCGATATCGTGGGCGCCGGCCACCAGGGCGGTATCGGGCAGATCGTCCGGATCGAGTCGCTGGGCGGCTTCCAGCGTCATCACCGTATCAGAGGTCACCGGACCGGCGATCGCGGCGGCTACGCGGATGTCATAAAACGCGGGCATTCCCTGGCTTTCCAGGTGCTTGTTAGCATAGGTGAACACCGTCAGCGGGCCGATGGCCTCCAGTGATTTGAACCCCGGATAGATAACCAGATCAACGCGGTGTCTCTGGCGTTCGGACATGCAAAACCTCTTCACTGAAGGACGGATGGCGCGCCGTGTCCAAATTTACAGGCGATGTGTCCCTGATCCGGGGCAATTCGACGGGCAGACGGCGGAAGTGTGCATTATCCTAATCGAATTGCATGGCACATCGAAATTGAGGAGAACCGACAGATGAAATCCCGCGCGGCCGTTGCCTTTGGCCCCAACCAGCCCCTGGAAATCGTTGAAGTGGATGTGGAACCACCCAAGGCGGGTGAGGTGCTGGTGCGCATCGTCGCCACCGGCGTGTGCCACACCGACGCCTACACCCTGTCCGGCGCCGACCCGGAAGGCCTGTTCCCGACCATTCTCGGTCATGAAGGCGGCGGCATTGTCGAAGCCGTCGGCGAGGGCGTGACCTCCGTCGAAGTGGGCGATCACGTGATTCCTCTCTACACCGCGGAGTGCGGCGAGTGTAAGTTCTGCAAATCCGGCAAAACCAACCTGTGCGGCTCGGTCCGGGCCACCCAGGGCAAGGGCGTGATGCCGGACGGCACCAGCCGCTTCAGCTACAAGGGCGAGCCGCTGTACCACTACATGGGCACGTCCACCTTCTCGGAATACACCGTATTGCCGGAGGTCTCCCTGGCCAAGATCCCCAAGGAAGCCCCCCTGGACAAAGTGTGCCTGCTGGGCTGCGGCGTCACCACCGGTATCGGTGCCGTGCTGAACACGGCCAAGGTTGAGGAAGGCGCCACCGTCGCCATCTTTGGTCTGGGTGGCATCGGCCTGGCGGCGATCATTGGCGCCAAGATGGCCAAGGCCGGCCGCATCATCGCCATCGACATCAACCCGGCCAAGTTCAAGATCGCCGAAGAGCTGGGCGCCACCGACTTCGTCAACCCGAACGACTACGACAAGCCGATCCAGGAAGTTATCGTCGAGATGACCGACGGCGGCGTCGACTACTCGTTCGAGTGCGTCGGTAACGTGAAGCTGATGCGCGCGGCGCTGGAGTGCTGCCACAAGGGCTGGGGCGAATCCATCATCATCGGCGTCGCCGGCGCCGGTGAGGAAATCAGCACCCGCCCGTTCCAGCTGGTCACCGGCCGCGTCTGGAAAGGCTCCGCCTTCGGCGGCGTTAAGGGCCGCACCGAACTGCCGGGTTACGTGGAAAAAGCCGAAAAAGGCGAGATCCCGCTGGACACCTTCATCACCCACAACATGAAGCTCGAAGACATCAACGAAGCGTTCGAGCTGATGCACGAAGGCAAGAGCATCCGGACGGTGATTCACTACTGATCCATCGCCCAACCCCGGGCTCCGCCTTTCGGCGGCCCGGGGCCTCTCTCCCTCAACGTTTTCCCGGCAACACTGCCCTTACCCACTTCTGTTTTATTTGGTAACCAAACGGGATTGGGCAATCCACTCGCCACACCGCCCCCTATAATGACCCCATTCTTCGAACAGGGATGGTTCCATGAAAACATTGGGAATGCTGTTTTTTCTGTCTTTCCTCCTCGTCGGCTGCGGTGGTTCATCCTCAGGCGACACGTCAGATAACACCTCGGCCAGTTCGGACTCCGATCCCATCACCGGCGGCGATTGGTACCAACCCGTTCCACTGGTGACCTGGCAGTGGCAACTCCAGGGCACGGTGGACACCGGCTACGACGTGGAAATCTACGACATCGATCTCTTCGATTCGGACGTGTCGCTCATCCAGTCCATCCAGGCCACTGGCAAGAAGGTCATCTGCTATTTTTCAGCCGGGTCCTATGAAAACTGGCGCGACGATGCCGGAGACTTCGAGGCCGCCGACCTGGGCAACAACCTGGATGGTTGGGATGGAGAACGCTGGCTGGATATCCGCAACGAGAACGTGCGCGATATTATGGCGGCGCGACTGGATCTGGCGGTCGATAAGGGCTGCGATGGTGTCGAACCGGATAACATGGACGGCTACACCAACGATCCCGGCTTCGATTTCACCGCCGCGGACCAGCTCGCCTACAACCGCTGGATCGCCAACGAGGCCCACCAAAGAACGCTGGCCGTGGGTCTAAAGAACGATCTGAACCAGATTGACTCACTGGTAAATTATTTTGATTTCGCGGTGAACGAAGAGTGCTTTGAGTACAGCGAGTGCGATCGGTTGCAGCCGTTTATCGATGCCAACAAGGCCGTGCTCAATGCCGAGTACCAGGATCAGTACGTCAACGATGCCACTGCTCGGGCGGCCCTGTGCACCGATAGCGTCAACCGCCAGTTCAGCACGCTGGTGCTGCCACTGGACCTGGATAACAGCTTTCGATACAGCTGCAACTGAAGCGGCCCGGGAAAACGCTGAAAATAGGCTATTCCCCGAATTGACCGGTTTCGGCTGGAGGCAGAAAATTAGCCTCCTACCGAAATGGACATTCACCCAGCCGAAGCGATTGCCATGCCTGATATCCGAATTCAAACGCCGCTTTTCCTGACCCTGTGCGCCGTGCCCACCCTGGCGCTCGGCCAGGCCACGCCGGAACTCAACACCATCACCGTCACCTCCGGTCGCCTGGAACGCTCGCTGTATGACACACCGGCCGCCATGTCGGTCGTAGACCAGTCGGAGATCCAGGACGGCCAGCAGCGCCTGAAGCTGGACGAGTCACTGGGACAGGTGCCCGGCGTGTTTCTGCAGAACCGGGAAAACTTCGCCCAGGGCGAACGACTCTCTATTCGCGGGTTCGGAGCTCGCGCCCCATTCGGCGTGCGCGGCGTCACTGTTTTGGTGGACGGCATTCCCTACACCCTGCCCGATGGCCAGGCCCAGCTGGACGCCATCGACCTGGACAGCGCCGAACGCATCGAGGTGATTCGTGGTCCGGCATCCGTCTTGTATGGCAATGCCGCCGGTGGCGTGCTCAGCGTCACCACGCCAGACGGTCGCTACGAAGAGGATCACACGACTCTGCGCCTGGAAGGCGGCAGTGACGGTTACGGCAAGTTCGCAGCCGGACACAGCGGGCACGATGGTCCCTGGTCCCACAACATCAGTTTTTCAGCTTTGAATTTCGACGGTTACCGGGACCATAGTCACGTGGAGAAGTACCTGCTCAACGGCAAGCTGCGCCGAAACCTGAGCAGTGACCGGGCGCTGACCCTGGTCCTGAACCTGCTCGACAATCCCCGATCAGACGACCCGGGCGCCCTGACCGCCGAACAGGTGGAAGAAGACCGTCAACAGGCCGGCCGTTTCACCGAGGAGTACGACACCGGCCAGACCGTCGACCAGCAGGTGGTCGGCCTGCAGTACGAGGATCTTTCCGCCGGACCGGGCGAGTTCTACGCCAAAACCTTTTATCTGCACCGGAATTTCGACCAGCAACTGCCCTATCCCGGCGACAGCCTGATCAACTACGACCGCGACTACTATGGCGCCAGCACTGAGTACCACCAGTCTCTGTCATTCGGAAGCCTGCCCTTCCGCTACGTCACCGGGATTGAAGCCCGGCGCCAGGAAGACGACCGCGGCCGTCGCAATGTCGCCTTCTCAGGGGAGATCGAAGGCGTCAGTGCCGATGAAACGCAAACAGCGACCGCACTCGGCCTGTTTGCCCAGGGCGACCTGGACCTGACCGATACCGTAACCGCCTCTCTCGGTGGCCGCTTCGATCGCGTCGACCTGGAAGTGGACGACGATTATCTCGACGATGGCGACCAGAGCGGCGACAAAACCTTCAACCAGTGGAGCGGGTCGGCCGGCCTCAGCTGGCGTTACCGGCCCGATCACCAGGCTTACGCCAACATCAGCACTGCGTTCGAGACGCCCACGTTCTCGGAGTTCGCCAATCCCAGTGGTGTCGGCGGCTTCAATCCCGATGTCGAGCCCCAGAAATCCGTCAACCACGAACTGGGTCTGCGCGGGGATTTCGGCTACGACGTCGACTACGACCTGACCCTATTCTGGGTCGACGTGCGTGACGAGCTTATTCCCTACGAACTGGCCGGCGACAGCGACCGCACCTTCTACCGCAACGCCGGCGACACCACCCGCAAGGGCATCGAGATGGCCGTCGGCTGGCGCTTCGCTCCGGCCTGGCGCCTGGAATCCGCGCTGACGCTGGCCCGCTATCGCTTTGATGACTATGAATCGTCCGGTAACAACTACGACGGCAACCGCATTCCCGGCCTGCCGGAACAGACCTGGAACAACCAGCTGAAATGGCAAGGCTCTGGTGAGCGTTTCGCCGCGATTGAAGCTCGCTACGTGGGCGATATGAAAGCCGATGACGCCAATACCGTCGACGTGGATGACTACTGGCTCTTGAGCCTGCGGGGCGGCGACGGCTGGTACGTCAGCCGCGACACCCTTTTGAAAGCCTATGCCGGCATCCGCAACCTGACCGACGAGGAATACTTCGCCAACGTGCGCATCAATGCCAGCAACGGCCGCTATTACGAGCCGGCCTCGGGACGCACGGTTTACGCGGGACTGGAACTGACGTTCTAGTGTCCCTTCGGGGTAATGCGCTGATCTAGCGGGTACCGGGCAGGTCGCCCCCGGATTCCGGGATGGTCATCGAACCACTGTGCCGAATCCGGAAGGCCTTGGGCGTAAACCCGGTCAGTCGCTTGAAGAAACGGGTGAAGTAGGCCGGCTCGGAAAACCCCAGCATGTCGGAGACCTGGCTGATAGTGAGATTGGTGTAGGTCAGGTTGCGCTTGGCCTCCAGAAGCACCCGCTCGTGCAACAACTGCAAGGCGCTGGCGCCGGTCTCACGCCGACACAGGGCATTGAGATGGGCCGCCGTGATGCCCAGGGAATCGGCAAACCATTCGATGGTCGGCTGGCCGAGGAAATGGCTTTCGATCAACGTCTGGAACTGACGCACATGCTCGCCGGACCGCTCCGACCGGGGCTCACCCCGGTGCGATGACGTTCCCTTACGAGACACATCCCGTTCGCGCCGACGCATCAGCTGGCTGACCAGCGCCTGGATCAGTCCATGCAGCGCCATGTCCCGACCAATGCCCGGGTCGCGATATTCCTCGGCGATCTCGTCCACAAGGTGCTGGATGCGCCGGGCCGCCTTTCCCGCTTGCAACGGATAGAAGCCGGGGCGGGTCAGCACCGGCGCTGCGGCGCCCGGCCAGTTGGCCAGATGCTCCGCCAATGGTCGGGCGAGCGTGATGATGTGGCCGTCGATATCTTCACTGAACCGAAAACCATGAATGGTCATGGCCGGGATCACGATGAGCAGCGGACCCTTCAGATCATGTTCCAGCCCTTCCAGCTCCAAAGCGACCTGCCCGGTCTGGATGTACAGCACATGCACCAGATCCGCATGCCGATGGGTGCGGATATGCCAGTCGTGGAGCCGGCTGCGGGCGGCAATGGACTCGCAGTGCAGCAGATCCGGCGTCGGCCACTGCCGGGTCTCACCATAGAGTTTGAAGACGGGAACCCGGTCCATCTCGGGTGCCGTTCTGACCGTTTTTCCCATCATGCTGCCTCCCGCCTTCCTCGATCAGCCGATCTCTAAAAAGTCCAATTCTTTGTTCAGATTTTGCCTTATATCGCCGTTCATTTCCCGGAAAACTACAAATAACAACGAGAGCAAGAACGACCGAGGTACACCCATGAAAACAACAATCGCCATCATTGGCGCCGGACCGTCCGGCCTTCTCCTGGGACAGCTTCTACAACGACAGGGCATCGACAACGTAATCCTGGAACGCCGCAGTGGCGACTATGTGCTCAGCCGCATTCGTGCCGGCGTGCTGGAACAGGGCATGGTGGATCTGCTGCGCGAGGCCGGAGTGAGCGAGCGGATGGACGCGGAAGGCCTGCCCCACGACGGATTCGAATTAGCCGTCAATAATCGCCGGGTCCGTGTGGACCTGAAAGGCTTGACTGGCGGCAAGTCGGTGATGGTCTACGGCCAGACCGAAGTCACCCGGGATCTGATGGAAGCCCGCGAAGCGTCCGGCGGGCAGACGATCTATGAAGCCGACAACGTGCAGCTTCACGATCTGGAGTCGGCCGCCCCCTTCGTCACGTTCGAGAAACACGGTGAGACGGTCCGCCTGGATTGCGACTACGTGGCGGGCTGCGATGGCTATCATGGCGTCTCACGCCAGAGCATCCCGGAGGATCGCATTCGCACCTTTGAAAAAGTGTATCCCTTCGGCTGGCTGGGTCTGCTGTCCGATACGCCACCCGTTTCCGAGGAACTGATCTACGCCCATCACGAGCGGGGCTTTGCCCTGTGCAGCCAGCGCTCAGCCACCCGCAGCCGATACTACGTGCAGGTGCCCTTGACCGAAAAGGTGGAGGACTGGTCGGACGAGCGTTTCTGGGACGAACTGAAACGCCGTATTCCGGACGACGCCGCCGCCAACCTGGTCACCGGCCCGTCGCTGGAGAAAAGCATCGCGCCCCTGCGCAGTTTCGTCGCCGAACCCATGCAGTTCGGTCGGCTGTTCCTGGTGGGCGATGCGGCGCACATCGTTCCTCCGACCGGCGCCAAGGGACTGAATCTGGCGGCCAGCGACGTCAACAGCCTGTATCGATTGCTGACAAGGGTTTATCAGGACGGTCGCACCGACCTGATTCCCAACTATTCTCGGGCCTGCCTGAACCGGGTCTGGAAATCAGAGCGCTTTTCCTGGTGGATGACGTCGATGCTGCACCGCTTCGAGGGGCAGGACGAGTTCGAGTATCGGCTGCGGCAGGCCGAACTGGACTACCACATCCAGTCCAAAGCCGGCCTGCGCGTGATCGCAGAGAACTATGTGGGCCTGCCCTACGAATCCATCGAATAGACGGCTCAATCCTTCGGGCGCCGCCCCTGACCGAACAGAACGGATTTGCTGTCCTCGTTGACCACCGCCTCCTGGCTGATCTCATCGGCCAGGGCATAGGCGCGCTGCACGGCCGGGCGTTCGCCGATGGCATCCAGCCAGCGCTTCACATTGGGCAGGGTTTCGATGTCCTGCCCCTGTTTTTCCCAACCCTTGGCCCAGGGGTAGGTCGCCATATCGGCAATGGAATACTCGCCCGCCATGTAGTCGCGATCCGCCAGCAGATCGTCCAGCACACCATAAAGCCGCTCGCTCTCTTTGACATAACGGTCGATGGCGTAGTCGATTTTCTCCGGCGCGTACTGTTTGAAATGATGGTTCTGCCCCAACATGGGCCCGAAACCGCCCATCTGCCAGTACAGCCATTGCAGGGTGTCCCAGCGCTGGCGCAGATCCTTCGACAGGAACTCCCCCGTTTTTTCGGCCAGGTATTCCAGGATCGCGCCGGATTCAAACAGGGAGAGTGGCGCACCGCCATCCACCGGGTTGTGGTCCACGATCGCCGGGATCTTGTTGTTGGGAGAGATTTTCAGGAAGGCCTCACCAAACTGGTCACCCCGGCCGATGTGGATCGGGATGGTCCGGTATTCCAGACCGGTTTCTTCCAGAAAGATACTGATCTTGTGGCCGTTCGGGGTGGTCCAATAATAAAGGTCGATCATGATCGGGCTCCCTCATTCGGGGCGTGAGTGCACGCCAAGGACATTCCGATGGGCAGCGTGCGAGGAAAAGTGTCATTGCCCACCACTATAGACGACCGGTCTATTATGCACTCATGGCGCAGGATCACGTCAACTCTCCTGCTCGTCGGTCGATCAGTTTGCCCCCTCCCACACCCGCCATTTTTGTGACCCAGTTCACACCGGAACCAAAATGAACACGCCGCAACAATTCAATACGCCCCTCGAAGCGACAGATCGAAAATTCATGTAAAAACCCGTTAAATATCTGTTTTTTATGACCTAAACCCGACTTATGTCGGCCTACACTGAAACGACCTTAACGGCGTTTGACACAGCCGCGGCCTCATATGACTAGACGGACTGAAGCAACTGTCAGTCAGGCCAAACACCCGTGGCCCATTACGGCCTAAGATCACAACAAAACAATAAGTGCACAAATGTCCCATTAAGAATGCCCGACAGGATGCATCGCTGAAGGAACGCACCCCGTAACCCGGGCAGAACAAGAAAACAAATAATGGAGTATCCACATGACAAATCAGGCGCCCCAGCCGTCCCGACTCCTGATCTCGGCTGTCACCCTTGCCCTGGCCGGTATGGCCTCCACCGCATCCGCCAGTATGGGGAATATCGGTACCACCTACGGCATCCTGCCAACGGATGTCGCGTCTGCCCAGGCCTTGTCCATGTTCAACAGCCAGGTCTCGGCGACCTACTACAACCCGGCGTACCTGGCCAAGGATCCCCGAGGCGAACTGACGTCCGGTCTGATGCACGCTCAACCGGAGCTGCGTGCCAAGTCACCGTACCGAGATGGTGACGTGGTCTCCGATCAGGAAAGTCAGCACGTCCTGATCGGCATGAAAACCAACCTGACCTCGCTGACCCGTTTCGACCACCCGATCTACCTTGGCTTCATGGCCGGCGTTGAGAAATATGGCAAGGAAATGCTCGCCTTCGAGTCCAACACCTCGGAGACTGGCCAGTTCCTTGAATACGGCCGCCAGCCCCTGTTCCTGCTGCTGGGGGGCGCAACCACGCTCTGGCGTGGCATCGATGTGGGCGCTTCGGCGCGTATCACGCTTCACTCCAGCGCGAGCCTGAAGACCACCACCGACCTGGCCGGGAACACGCAGTACGAATCCCTGACGGTGAACGCGAAGCCATCCATCCGCTCCATCCTCAGTACCAGCATTGATCTCGGGGAGACCTTCTGCCCGGACAGCGAGTGCTGGCTGGACGGCTGGGAAACCGCCTTCGCCTATCGCAGCAGTTCCAACACCAACACCGAAGTCAGCGCCAACACCGTTATTCCGGGCCTGATTCCGGAGAGCGCGCCGCTGGTCTTCTCGGTGCTGACCTATGACTCCTATCAGCCGTCCATCTACGCGGCCGGCATCCAGTACGGCACCGATTCCTGGCGCCTGGGCCTGACGCTCGAGCAGCAAAACTGGTCGGACCTGGAAGATGAATTTGACAACGACACGATCAAGGACCAGGCCAATGCCCGCTTCAAGGACATCCTGATCCCGCGGATCGGCGCCGAGTTCAAGTTTGCCGAGCACTTCGGCCTGACCCTTGGCTTCGCGTACCAGGAGTCCGCACTCAAGAGCAACAGCACCCAGGACGTGAACTACTTCGATAACGACAAGTACATCGCCGGCATCGGCCTGAGCGCGGAGTACACCCGCACGCGCGTGCTGACCTACCCGGTGCGTTTCGATATTGCCTATCAACGCCAGATGCTGCAGGACCGCGATTTCACGATCGACAGCACCAAGCCCGGCACCCGTGACGGCGAAGTCGTCACCACCGACGGTGAAGTCGATGTGTTCAGTGGCTCCGTCACGCTGAAATTCTGAGCAAGAGGTACAGGCCATGAAATACAACAAGATATTGGCTCTGGCCCCCGCATTGGTGCTGGCAGCCTGCGGGGGTGAAGAACAGACCGTGAACGAACCCCAGATGCCGGGCTCGGTCGTCTACGCCTACCCGGCGGACGGCCAGACCAGCATCTCTACCAAAGCGGATGTGGTCCTGCGGTTTTCCAACGCCATCACCGATGAAGACGCCGCCAGCAAGATCCGGATCACAGCGGCCGGCGGCGATGCCAGCGTGCCCTTCAGCGTCGAAAAGGTGGACGGCGGCAACAGTCTCGTCCTCTCGCCGGACAGCGAGCTGGCACCAGGCACTGAATACACCGTCAGCTTCGCGGAAAACCTGGACGCCGCCGGCAATCGCACCATCGGCACGCCCAACGCCGTGGGCGCAGACGGCGTCCAATTCACGACTCGGGGCGGTCTCACCGACGTGGCCCAATTGGCCAACCTGTCGGCGGACTTCCAGGTCGTCGACACCCTGCCGGACGGCGACACCTTCAAGTTCATGGATTTCTCCACCATCCGGTTGCGGACCAGCCACCCGATCCATCCGGATTCAGCGATCTACGGCACTACAGTCTCCCTACTCGACGGCAGTGGTGAGCTGGTCCCGGCGACGCTGCTGGTTTCGGACAACAAGCTGACCGTCGATCCGTGCACGGTAGACGATCCGCACCAGTGCGGCAGCGCCGACGATCAGCTGGATCCTGATGAGACCTACACGCTCAGCATCAACGGTCTGATGGACATGAAGGGCAACTCGCTGACCTACGAGAAAACCTTCACGCCTCAGGAAACCGGCCCGACCGAAATCCTGTACCAGAAGATCGTCGACTCCAACTTCAGCGAACAGTCGATCCTCGACGGCCAGTACGTCAACGCGGTGACGCTGAACTCCGTACTCCAGGGCACCGCCGGCCCGTCTCAACAGACCGGCGCCCTTTACGCCGAACTGGGCTACGCGCCCAGCTTCCCGGGCGACACGCCGGTACCCCTGCGCGTGCCCAAGGGCACCATCCTGCAAAGCACCAGCCTGGACGTAAAAATCAACGGCAGCGTCCCCATCCTCAACGCCGAAACCGGCCAGCCGCAGGAGACCGGCACCATCAAGGTCACCATGCTGTCGGATGCCATGGGCTACCTTTATCCCAACCCCTACAGCGATGACGACGAGGCGCCGCGCCACGTCCGTCTGTGGATGGACGTATCCATGAACACCGAGGAGGCCCAGCCCAACGCGTCGCTGTCCCAGGACCTGTTGCGGGTCGAGCTGACCGGCATCGCCATCGTCAAGAACGGCATCCTGACCATCGACGCCATCGGCATGGTCGAGCCCAACCTGCTGGGCCAGGAATACACTGACTCCACCATCGCCTTCCACATCGAGGCGGATACTTCCGAGCAGATGACCGCACCGGACCGCCCGATCGACGAAACCGGCCCGGAACTGGTGAGCTGGATGCCGGGACCGGACGACGCCATTCCCGACACCCGTCAGGCCATGCAACGCCCGGGGGATCCGGTGGTCCTGAACTTCGATGAACCGCTAGATCCGGATACCGTCGCAGACGGTGTGACGCTGTTTGCCGACGGATCGGAAGTGAGCGATGTGCGAACCAAGCTGGATGGCACCACGATTGCCGTGAATCCGGTGGGTGGTCTCGAGCATGGCGTGGATTACACGGTTAACATCAACAGCTCGCTGACGGATGTGTCGGGGAATGGTGCGACGACTCGGACGTTGAGTTTTGCGTTGCCCGCCCTGGACACAGAGACACCATCGGTCACCCAGCGTTCCCCTATTGCACTGACCACCTACCCGGGCTATCCGTGTGAGACAACCGGTGTTGATCTGGCCGCCGGTACTCATGGACAGTGCTGGGACGACGCGCCTGATGGCGAACAGGGCGACGTTCTTCCGCTGTCGACAATGCCGGCTGACCGCCCGATCGTGGTTGTTTTCTCCCAGTCCATGAATCTGGACTCCATTCGTCTTGGTGAAACGTTTAAGGTCGAGAAGGTCAACGAGGACACCAGCTTGATCGAGGAAGTAACAGGCAGACTGGAGAAGAGCAATCAGCGCATCCGCTTCTATCCCGATAAACCGTGGGAAAAAGGCGCTTATTATCGCTACACACTGGAATCGGAACAGGATGGTACGTGTACCGACGGCACGAGTGACACAATCGTCTGTGGCGAGAACAACCTGGCACTGCAGACCGATCTTCTGGAAGATCCGGAAGATGTCGGCGGCCAACCTCTCACCATCTACTTCGAAGGTGGAGACAAACGCCAGTCCGTGTTTACACCACTCCGAAACCTGCCGATCCGCGACGTAAACTCAAATTACATCGTCGACTGTGATGGAGGTTTGGGAGGTGAGGACTGCCTGGAACCCTTTGACCATGAGCCTGACGGTTCTGGCGGTTTCCTGCCGTCGGCCAACGCCGCGAAACTGCTCGTGACCGACCAAACGGCAACCGTACTGGGCGCTCGAATTGCGGGCAATGCCCGGGTTGGCTGCGAGACAGGCGGGGCGGACTGCCCGCGTAACAAGTTCATCTATCAGACCTACGGCCTGAATACCGAAGTGGTCGGTCCCGCAGTCGATGAAGAAACTGGGAAAACGGGCGTTCGGGTTCTGCTGTATCCAACGATGCTTGCAACGACAAACGCCAGCGTCTATCTGGATCCGCTGGGCGAACAGCGGACAGGGCCACAGATCCTGCGCATGCGTTACGCAAAGGACGACCCAAACTGTACCAGCGATTGCGCTCGCAACAGCCTGATTCCCGGCATCATTATCGAAGGTGACGATGGTCAGCCGATCTTCAAGACTGAAGCCGAGCTCACCCTTGACGCACCGAACTTGACGGTCCCGTTGGAAGGGGTTCTGCATCACAACCTGTACAGCTATCCTTTCACGCTGGAATTGAGTGGCCCCATCACCTTCTTTGATGATGGTCGCATGCAGATTGAGCAGATCAGCCACAACGTGCCGGAAATCAACGTCGTCGTCTCCAGCGAGAGCGCCATCGTCAACGCCGGCGTGGATTTTATCAGCTGTCTTGGCGGACTGTTCACCGGTAATTTCGGCGCGTGTCAGCAGATTATCGACTCGGGCGATAGCGAGAGTGCTGGCGCTGTTTCCATTCCACTAGTGATTCCCGAAAATGGCGTTTACCTGAACTTCATCTCCAATCCCATCAAGGAGATTCCAGAAGACGGCTGATACCAGCCTCGAACCAAAAGGCCAGCCTTCGGGCTGGCCTTTTTTATGGTCACGGGAAGTTCGCGGGGCACCTTCGGCGCCTCAGAAGCTAAAGCATCTGCTACATGCTCGAGTGAGCAGCAGACCTATCCATCACGCCCGCGGATATGACACGAGGTCTGATCGAAACCCATGGACACCATCGCTGGAGAAAAGGACACGGACGTCCTTGACCGCAATAGCGGGCCAGGGATGGCCCTCTAGGGCGGCGGAAGCGATGGTGTCCATGGGTTTCAGCCCCAAGGTATGAATTCAAATATGTCCACAGCAACCTACCGTTTACCGCCCATCTCTAAAGGTTCAAAACCGCCCAAAGGATGACCAATGGCAGGCCTTTTCAACTCCACCCACATTCCTGCTAATCTGGTTGCCTAAAAAAACCAGAATGACAACCACAGCGACAATAAAAAATCGGGAGAGATCAGCATGGATAACGGCATCCACTACCGCACGTGCCACCTCTGCGAAGCCATGTGCGGCGTCGCCATCGAAGTGAAGGACGGGCAGATCGCCTCGGTCAAGGGCGATGCGGACGATCCGTTCAGCCATGGCCACATCTGCCCCAAGGCGGTCGCGCTGCAGGATCTTCACAACGATCCGGATCGACTGACCAGGCCGTTGCGCCGCACCGCCGATGGTTGGGAGGAAATGGAGTGGGACGCGGCCTTCGATTTCGTCGCCGAACGTCTTTACCAGATCCGTCGCGAGTACGGCCGCAATGCCGTGGGCACCTATCAGGGCAACCCCAACGTCCACAACCACGGTGCCATGATTGCCGGGCTGCCCTTCCTGCGGGCCCTGGGCACCCAGAACCGGTTTTCCGCCACCTCCAACGACCAGCTGCCCCACATGCTGGCCAACCTGGAAATGTTTGGCCACCAGGTCCTGTTCCCGATTCCGGACATCGACCACAGCGAACTGATGATCTGCATCGGCGCCAACCCCATGGCGTCCAACGGCAGCCTGATGAGCGTGCCGGACTTCCGGGGCCGCCTGAAAGCCCTCAAGGCGCGAGGTGGCCAACTGGTGGTGATTGATCCGCGGCGCACCGAGACCGCCCGCGAAGCCGATGAGTTCCACTTCGTCCGGCCCGGCAGCGATGCTCTGTTACTGATGGGCATGCTGCACACGCTGTTCGATGAAGACCTGGTCAACCTCGGTGCCGCCGAGCACTGGAGCCGCGACCTGGATCTGGTGCGACTCGCCTGCCTGCCCTATGCACCCGAAGCGGTGGCCGGTCATACCGGCATTGAAGCCACCCAGATTCGCATCCTGGCCCGCCGGCTGGCCACCACGCAGCGGGCGGTCCTGTATGGGCGGATTGGCACCAGCACTCAATCGTTTGGCGGCGTTGCCACCTGGCTGATCTACCTGCTGAATACCCTGACCGGCAAGCTGGATGCCACCGGGGGCCTGATGTTTACACAGCCCGCGGTCGATCTGGTGGCGCTGGGCGCCCTATCCGGCCAGCGCGGGCATATTGGTCGCCGGCACAGCCGGGTCAAGGGACTCCCCGAGTTCGGCGGCGAATACCCCGCCAGTGCCATGGCCGACGAAATCCTTACTCCAGGCGACGGCCAGATCCGGGCGTTCGTCACCATCGCCGGCAACCCCGTCCTGTCCAGCCCCAATGGCACCCGCATGGAGCAGGCCCTGGATCAGCTCGACTTCATGGTCTCGGTGGATTACTACCTGAATGAAACCACCCGCCACGCCGACATTATCCTGCCGCCCACCCACGCCCTGGAGCGCAGCCACTACGACCTGATCTTCAATATGATGGCGGTGCGCAATGTGGCGAAGTTCAGCGAGCCGCTGTTCGAGCCCTCGGCCAACGCCCGCCACGACTGGCAGATCCTGTTGGAACTCGCCCACCGCCTGGAGCGGCTGAAAAAAGGTGGCCGACTGGGGCTTCGTCAGGAGCTGGGCTGGCAGGCCTTCAAGCGACTGGGCCCGGATACACTGCTGGATGTGGCCCTGCGCACGGGCCCCTATGGGCAACCGGTGGGCCGTCTGCAGCCTCTACTCCAGCCGGCCACGGACCTGATCGAAGCGGTCCTTCCCAAGCGCCATCCCCTGCGCCATCTCACCCGATTGAGCCCTCTGGACCGTCGCTGGCAGGATCTGCCCAAAGGCCTGTCGCTGGCCACATTGCGTGAGCAGCCACACGGCGTGGATCTCGGCCCCTTGCGCCCTTCCCTGCCCGACCGGCTCTACACCCGGGACGGCCTGGTCAACCTGGCCCCGCGGCGTTACCTGGACGATCTGCCCCGGCTGTACGAGGTTTTGATGGCTACGCCCGGGAACGAGATGCAATTGATCGGGCGCCGCCACGTACGCAGCAACAATTCCTGGATGCACAACAGCCAGCGACTGGTGAAAGGCAAATCCCGCTGTACTCTGATGATTCACCCGTCCGACGCACAGCGCCTGGGCGTGACCGACGGCGCGGAAGCCGAAGTGACTTCGGCGGTCGGTTCGATTGTGATCCCCGCCGAGATCACGGAAGATATCATGCCCGGCGTCGTGTCGATCCCCCATGGCTGGGGTCATGATCGCTCGGGCACCGCCCAGCGGGTGGCCAATGCCCACGCCGGGGCCAGCATCAATGACGTGATCTGCGACGATCAGGTCGATCCAGTCAGCGGCACGTCCGTATTGAATGGACAGACCGTCCAGATCCGCGCCCGTCAGCCGGCGGAAGACCGCCAGCGGGCCTGAACCAGCACTGAAGGAGGCGCTGCATGCCGCAATGGATACAATGGGTCCTGATTATTGCCGGGCTGGCCGTGATTGCCTTACTGGCCCGCTTTATCTGGCAACGGACCCGGCTGTTGCGGCAGCAGAACCAGCAGACAGCGCGTAACGAAGCCTTCCGGCAGCAGCGCCGTGACCAGATGATTGAAAGCGTCCGGGTTCTCGCGATGTCCGTCGAACAGGACCAGGTGGAATATTCCGAAGCCTGCCTGCGCCTCAAGGGGCTGCTGGATCACCTGGCGCCGGAACTGCTGGAGCAATCGCCTTACCGCATTTTCCAGGAGATGCACGATGCGCTGGAGCATATGCCGACGCATCAGGCTCGGCAGGACACGGCGTCACACTTCATCCGTAAACTGGACGAGCAGCGGTTTGAGCTGGAAAAGACCCACGCGGACGCGATCCGTCGGGCGGCGACGGCGATTCGTTATCATCAGTTTTAAGGTATTCGGTCCCGTGAGTCGTGGGAGGTACAGACAGCTTATTGGGCTGCTCCGAAGCTGAAGCGTCTGCTACATTAAAGACTCACTTGAGTACTGTATAGGGTGTTTAAAAGCTCCAGGGATATAGGTTGGGCTGACGCAGGAAGCCCAACAATAAGTGGGCACCGGACGTTCCCGTTATCACGGACATGCTTGGAGCATGGGTTCTCGAAAATCGCCTTGGCGACCACTAGGTTGGACGAGACTGACCGCAAACTCAGTTTGTTGGGCTTCCTACGTCAGCCCAACCTACGATATTCGCTATCGCTCACCACGCTTTTGCCATACCCTCTTTAGTTTCTGAGGCGCCGCAGGTGCCCGATAAGTCCCCGCCATGTTCACCAGACTCAGGCCCGCAAACTACCCCACATAAAAAAGCCGGCCCTGAGGCCGGCAATCACCCGCTCATGCAGATCTACCTGAGTACTCCCGGCCGGCGCCTGGGCGACGGCTGATGTATTCGAATGGCCTGAATCCCATCAGGACAGGCTGTTGAATCCGGTTTCTCCGGCGTCTTTTGCCTCCTGTTCCCAATCGACACCTTCCTGGCGCAGGGCATCGATCAGTGTGGGGTCCAGCTGTTCCAGAAACGCCCGAAAATGGCGTTGGATAACACGGTCTGGAGAATGGGCCGTCACCCTGAGCAGTTCGAGGCATTCATCGGTGTCGGCCAGGTGGTAATGGCGTCCGCCACGATGCCTGAAGTGGGATTCAAGCTGGTACAGGTGGTAAATACCGCCGGAGTTGAAGATGAGCCGATCCATTGGACACCCCCGCGCAGGCCAAGCGTCTCACACTCCATTGCATCCCGACTGCTAACCGGTTCCCTTTATTTTCAATGTAGACCACAGGAAAGGAATTGGTAGGAGAAATCGGGGAAAGACTGCGGCCGGAACCGCAGTCTTGGTAAGAGGATCAGGACTGCTGCATCATCCCGGCCATCGCCATGATGCTGTCCCGGTTTTCGACCAGTTCATCGAATTGCCCGGCCACCTTGTCCGGATCCAGCCCCAGGCGCTCGAACAGAGCCGGATCCAGCGGTGCCGGCGCGCCCAGGTCGATGCCGCGCTCGATCAGCAGCGTGCGCCCCAGGTACAACAGCTGCGCGTACACCGCCAGCTCACCATCGAAGTCCGGATTCTTCTGGTTGCGCAGGGCCACAACCACCTCATCCGGCATGCCCCAGTTCTCCATCAACTGAGCGCCAATCTGCTCACGGGTGATGCCCAGGATATGCTGTTCGATCACGCTGGAATCCAGGCAGGCATTGGCCTCCAGCGTGCGGCAGACCACCCGGAAATGCGGCGGGAAGACCTGGTTGAGTAACAGGTAGCCGAAATTGTGGAGCAGCCCTCCGAGGTAAGCCAGCCCGAAGGACGGCCGTTCGCCGCGGCGCATCATCGCCGACAGGACACCGGCCGCCTGGGCCTGCCAGATGGCCTGCTGCCAGTAGCCAATGTAGCCGTCGGGCTCGTCCTCGGGCGCTTTCAGCGCGCGGCCCAGCGACAGGCCCATGGCCAGATTCATCACCAGCTCGAAACCGAGCACCCGCGACACCGCATCGTGCACCGAGCGAACCTGGCCGGCCGCGGCGTAGAAGGAGGAGGACGCCCAACTGACCACCTGGGCCGCCAGACTGGGGTCACTCTCGACAATATCCACCAGATCGTTCATCACCGCGTTGGGATTGACCCGCAGGTGAATGATCCGCTGCGCCGTTTCCGGCAACGGGGGCAGTTCCAGGGTGTCTTCGAGACGCTGACGAATGCGCAGGTTGGTGAAGCGCTCCAGCGCGGAATGCAGCTGTTCGCGATCCCGCTGGGGCTCGGACAGGTTAACCTGAATCGAGGCCACCGGCGCGGTGACCGATAACCGCCGGGCCTCGGACGTCAGTCGACGGAAAGCGTCGATTGGCATCTCCACCTGGGGGCCGCCCGGGGCATACGCCAGCGCGACAGATTCCAGCTGCTCGACCGCCTCGTCCACCACAGTGGGCCAGCCGGTCAGGGATGGCAGTGCGGGAATCAACTGCACATCCAACCGTTCCCGGATACGCCGCAGCTCCCGCCGGCTGATCACCCGTAGGTCCCGACCCAGCCGTTTGTTGAGGCGATTGATATCCAGCATATCCCCTTGCCGGCAGATCACCTGCAACTTGCCTTCGTAATCCTCCAGCGGCACCATCCGCAGCGTATTGGCGGCGTCCGGCGTCTCTACGATCTCGAAAAGTGGCGTACCCTGATTGCGCGATGCAGCCTGCAGGGCATCCCGAACTGCGATGGGCAGTTCCATGCTTACCCCCTGATAATGCTTATTTCTGGTCTTTGACGACATAGGGTCTCAGCCACTGAACGGTTCGAGGCGAGCCTGCGTTGCAGGAACACTGCCCCTCTAGACGTCCCCGTAACGAATACGTTCCCCCAGCCAGCGCCGGATCAGCGCATCCACACGCTGAGACTCATTCATCAGCGCCGGCGCCGCTTCCCGGATAATCGGTATCCAGCCCTTGTCGCGTTCAAAATCCGCCAGACGGAACTGCATCATACCAGTCTGACGGGTACCCAATACTTCGCCTGGCCCACGAATTTCCAAATCCTTTTCGGCGATCACAAAGCCGTCCTGGCTGTCCCGCAGCACCTGGAGGCGGGCCTTGCCGTTGCGGGACAGCGGGGGATGATACATCAGCACGCAGAAACTGGCCTCATGACCCCGCCCCACTCGCCCCCGCAACTGGTGCAGTTGAGCCAGACCCAGCCGCTCCGGATTCTCGATGATAATCAGCGAGGCATTGGGCACGTCCACCCCCACCTCGATGACCGTCGTGGCCACCAGCAAATCCAGGACACCCTCCTTGAACTGCTGCATGATCTCCGCTTTCTCGGCCGCCTTGAGCCGGCCATGGACCAACCCGACTTTCAGGCCCGGCAACCGGGACTTCAGATCTTCCGCCGTCACCTCCGCCGCCTGGCACTGCAACGCCTCGGATTCCTCGATCAGGGTGCACACCCAATACGCCTGGCGCCCGGCCCAGCAGGCCTCTTCCACACGACCGATGACCTCGTCACGGCGAGCATCGGCGATGGCGATGGTCTCGATGGGTTTGCGACCCGGCGGCAGTTCATCAATCAACGATGTGTCCAGATCGGCGTAGGCGCTCATGGCCAGCGTACGCGGAATCGGCGTCGCCGTCATGATGAGCTGGTGTGGGGCCAGCCGGCCCTCGGCGCCTTTCTCTCGCAGGGCCAGACGCTGGTGGACCCCGAAGCGGTGCTGTTCATCCACGATCACCAACGCCAGGCGCTCGAATGCCACATCGGCCTGGAACAGTGCGTGGGTGCCGATCACAATCTGTGCCTCGCCGCCTGCCACGAGGTCCAAAGCCGCCTGCCTCGCCTTTCCCTTCACCTTGCCTGACAGCCAGACAGGCGACAGTCCCAGCGGCTCCATCCAGGCGCTGAAATTGAGGTAGTGCTGTTCAGCCAGGATCTCGGTCGGCGCCATCAATGCCACCTGAGCCCCCGCTGCGATCGCCTGCAACGCGGCCAGAGCCGCCACCACCGTCTTGCCGGATCCGACGTCGCCCTGCACCAACCTCAGCATCGGCAGGGGTTGGCTCAGATCCTGTCGGATGTCCGACAGCACCCGTTCCTGGGCCGGGGTCAGCTTGAATGGCAGCTGGTCTCGGAAGCGGTCGTCGAGATCCCCTTGGGGCAAGAGCGCCAGGGCCTCCCGGGCCTGGATCTGTTGGCGCACCTGCAACAGGCTCATCTGGTGGGCCAGCAACTCTTCCATCACCAGACGCTGCTGCGCCGGATGCCGCCCTTCAACCAGCGCCGGTACCGGTGCGCCTGCCGGCGGCGCGTGTACCAGGTGCAACGCCTGGTTGAGTTCGGGCAGCTGGAAATCCGCCAGCAGGGATTCCGGGAGCCACTCCCGGACCGGATAGCGATCGAGGTATTTCAGTGCCTGCTGGCACAGGCTGCGCAGGCGCGGTTGCTGGATGCCGTCGGTCAGTGGGTAGACCGGGGTCAGTGTGGCCTGGTCCGGGGCCGGCATGGGGGGCGGGTTGATCTGGTATTCGGGGTGGTAGAATTCGAATCCGGCACGGCCGGGACGCACTTCACCAAAGCATCGGACCCGTGCCCCTTCGCTCAGCTGGTTCTTCTGGGAGGCGTTGAAATGGAAAAAGCGCAGGACCAGGAAACCGGAATCGTCGCGCATCGTCACCTGCAGGCTGCGTCGTCGGCCCATGACCAGATCGGTCTTGACCACCTCGCCTTCCACCACCCCGACATCCCCGACGTGGAGACTGCCAATGGGAATTACGCGGGTGCGGTCCTCATACCGGTGCGGCAGGTGGAACAGAAGATCCTGCAGGTTGTGGATGCCCAGTTTCGCCAGCGTCCCTGCCAGCGCGGCGCCGACACCCTTGAGGGTCGTGACGCCAATCTCTTCCAGTGACGTCATGGGATCAGGCAGAGGCTGCGGTGACCGACAGGGCCCGATCCGTTTTTTCCATCACCCGGCACTGGCTCGCCGCCAATGACAGCACATCGATCGCCTTGGGCCGAGGGAAGGTGACCCGCCAGGCCAACGCCACGGTGCGGAAGGGGACGGGCGGCTTGAACGGCCGCACGGTCAGGATATCCTCCCGGTATTCCATGGCGGTTGCCGCCGACATGGGCAGAACCGTGATCCCGAGCCCCGAGGCCACCATATGACGAATGGTCTCCAGCGAGCTGCCCTCGGTCACCAGGGACGGGCGCGCCGCCGCACCGGAGGCGCGGGCCGCCATGGCATCTTCCAGCGGCGGGCAGGATTCCAGGACCTGGTCCCGGAAACAGTGGCCCGGACCGAGCAACAACAGTTGTTCCTTGGCCAGTTGCTCGGCGGTCAGGGACTCTTCCCGGGTCAACGGGTGATCCGCCGGCAGCAGAACCACGAAAGGTTCATCGTAGAGCGGTAGCGTCACCACTTCCGGTTCTTCGAATGGCAGCGCAATGATGATGGCGTCCAGCTCCGACTGTCGCAGTTTCTTGCGCAGGTCCGAGGTGTAGCCTTCCTCGATAAACAGGGGCATGTCCGGCGCGGCACGCCGTAACTCCGGCAACAGATGCGGGAACAGGTAGGGACCGATGGTGTAGATGGCGCCGACCTTGAGCGGAGAGTTCAGCTGGTTCTTGCCGTTCTGGGCGATATCCCGGATCACCCCGACCTGGTCCAGGACGCGCTGGGCCTGCTCGATGATCTGAGAGCCCGTCTCCGTCACCCGAATGCTGCTCTTGCTGCGCTCGAACAGCGGAATACCCAGCTCATCCTCGAGTTTCTTCACCGCCACACTCAGGGTAGGCTGGCTGACATGGCAGCGTTCCGCGGCCCGGCCAAAGTGCTTCTCGCGGGCCAGGGTGACAATGTAGCGCAATTCGGTCAGGGTCATGGAATTACTCCGGGCAATCTGGACGCTCTCGATCGGGCGAATCAGGAAACACTTTAATGGCTTACAGCATAAGGATTGAGATTGACTATGGCAATCAGTGAACCACGCATTCTTGTGGCCGGCTGTGGCGCTCTGGGGAGCCGCATCGCCATTAACCTGGCCAGCGACGCCGTGGTGTTCGGCCTCAAGCGCCATACCGAAACGCTAACCCGGGACATCCTTCCGGTCAAAGCGGACCTGCAGGATCCGGCGACCCTGCGAGGCCAGCTGCCGCCCGAGCTGGACGCCGTCGTCTATTGCCTGACGCCCAACAGCTACGACGATGCCGGTTATGAAGCCGCTTTCGTACTGGGCCTGCAGAATCTCATCGAGGCGCTGAAAGCAGACGGACAGTCCCTCAATCGCCTGCTGTTCGTTTCCAGCTCCGGCGTGTATCACCAGAATGACGACAGCTGGGTGGACGAAACCAGCCCCACCGAACCGGAGCGTTTCAACGGCCGGCGCGTTCTGGAAGGCGAGCGGATGGCATTGGACGCCCCCTGGCCGGCGACCGTAATTCGCTACAGCGGCATTTATGGACCAACCCGGCAGCGCTTCCTGCAGTCGGTACTCACAGGGCGCCTTAACCCGACGTCACCGGGGCCCTACACCAACCGTATTCACGAAGAGGACGCCTCGGCGGCGGCCGCCCACCTGATTCGCCGGTCGCTGGCGGGCGACACGCTGGAAAACTGCTATCTGGGAACGGATTCCGAGCCGGTACGGATTGACGAGATTGCGGACTGGATTCGCACGCAGGCGAAATGCCCGGCGCCGGAAGGGGAAACGCAGGAAAGTCGTCGGGGCGGCAGCAAGCGTTTGAGCAACCGCCGCCTGCGGGACAGCGGCTTTACCTTCCGCTATCCCGACTACAAGGCAGGCTATGGGGAAATGATTCGCCCGTCCTGAGCGATCAGCTCAGGACCATGACCGCGTCCATCTCCACCGGCACGCCCTTGGGCAGGGCTGCTACCCCAATGGCTGCGCGAGCCGGATACGGCTCCTGGAAATAGGTCGCCATGATTTCGTTGACGGTGGCGAAGTTACCCAGATCCGTCAGGTAGATATTGAGCTTGACGATATCCTGCAACTTGCCGCCGGAGGCTTCGCAGACCGCCGCCAGGTTGTCGAAGACGCGGCGGATGCTGACACTGATGTCGCCGCTGACCACGTCCATGGTGGCCGGGTCCAACGGGATCTGGCCGGACAGGTAGACGGTGTCACCTGCCTTGACCGCCTGGGAATAGGTACCGATGGCTTCCGGTGCGTTTTCTGTCTGAATTACGGATTTGTTGGTCATCGCTTTCTTGCCTCAATCGCCCCGGGCGAACGGGGCTTGCCAAAGGAAAAGGAGTGATCCTCACCGGGATCCGCGGTCCCTGTCAACCGGTAACGGGTTTTCGGTGAACACGGCGAAACCGTCAGGATAAGGGGCCGGGGAATCAGTGGCGAACCCGGCCGATATGGGTCACCGCGCGGATGTTGCGCACCCGGCGCATGATCCGGGCCAGGTGCCGGCGGCCGTTGACGTGAACCACCAGACTGACGACGCTCAGCCGCGCATTCTGCTCTTCCACGTTGATGCGCTCGATATTGCCATCCGCCATGGACACCGCGCTGGCCAACTCGGCAATCACGCCCCGCTGGCGCTCCAGCTCCACGCGCAGCTCCACCGAGAACTCATCGGTGATGTCCTTGGCCCATTTCAGGTGGGTCAGCGGAGAACTGTCGGCGCCCTTCTCGGGCAGCTTGCGGCAGGTATCGCTGTGGATCACCATGCCGGTGCCGGATTCCATCACACCCACCACAGGGTCGCCCGGAATCGGTTTGCAGCAGCTGGCAAAGCGAATAACCATGCCCTCGGTGCCGCGAATGGTGATCGTGCCTCGCCCATGATCGTCGGGCTGCAGGCTGACGATGCCCTGATCGGAAGCCGAAACGCTGTCCTGCGCCCCTTCGCCGGTGCCGGACACCAGTTGGCGGGCGACGATATAGGCCATGCGATTGCCCAGGCCAATGTCGCTGAGCAGATCGTCAAAGCTGGACGCCTGGTTGTGGTCGCAGACCCGCTGACGCTGGTCGTCGCCGATATCGCCGAGTTTGTGACCAAAGCCGGCCAGGGATTTCTTGAGCAGGGTCTTGCCCAGTTCCAGCGACTCGGCCTTCTTCTGGTATTTCAGGAAATGCCGAATGCTGCTGCGCGCCTTGCCGGTCACCACAAAACCAAGCCACGCCGGATTGGGCCGCGCACCCGGTGCGGTGATGACTTCCACCGTCTGACCGCTCTGCAGCGGCTGGCTCAGGGAGCCCAGGTTGCGATTGATGCGACAGGCCACGCAAGCGTTACCGATATCGGTGTGGATGGCGTAGGCAAAATCGATCGGCGTGGCGCCGGCCGGCAGCTCAAGGATCTTGCCCTTGGGCGTGAAGACGTAGATTTCGTCCGGAAACAGGTCGACCTTGACGTTCTCGATGAATTCCAGCGAGTCATCGGTACGCTCGCGCATCTCCATCAGGCCCTTGACCCAACGATCCACCCGGCGCTGGCTGACTTCCAACACCGACGAATTGTCGTTCTTGTAGAGCCAGTGGGCGGCGATCCCGTTATTGGCGATGTGCTCCATCTCCTCGGTGCGGATCTGGATCTCGATGTTCACATGCATCCCGAATAACGTGGTGTGCAGGGACTGATAGCCATTGGCCTTGGGCATGGCAATGTAGTCCTTGAAGCGTCCGGGAAGCGGTTTGTAGAGGCTGTGAACGGCGCCGAGGATGCGGTAACAGTCGTCAGTGGTGTCGGTGATGATGCGGAAGGCGTAGACATCCATGATTTCATGGAAGGATTTGTGCTTGAACTTCATCTTGTTGTAGATGCTGTTCAGGTGCTTCTCACGACCCATGATGCGTCCGGGTAGCCCACGCTCGTTGAGCTTTTCCTCCAGTCGCCCGCGAATCTCGTCGATGATTTCCCGGTGACTGCCGCGTAGTGTTTCCACGGCCTTGGAAATGTAGCGCGAACGCATCGGATACAGGAACGAGAAGCCCAGATCCTCAAGCTCGGTACACAGACTGTGCATGCCCAGCCGGTTGGCGATCGGCGCGTAGATGTCCAGGGTTTCGGTGGCAATACGCCGGCGTTTCTCGAACGACATGTGGCCGAGGGTGCGCATGTTGTGCAGCCGGTCAGCCAGCTTCACCAGGATCACCCGGATATCCCGGGCCATGGCGAGGGTCATCTTCTGGAAGTTTTCGGCCTGGGCTTCGGCGCGGGAACGGAATTCGATCTGGGTCAGCTTGGAAACGCCATCCACCAGATCCGCGACGGCTTCGCCGAACTGTTCGGAAAGCGCATCCTTGGGAATACCGGTGTCTTCGATCACGTCGTGCAGCATGGCGGCCATCAGGCTCTGGTGATCGAGCTTCATGTCCGCGAGGATATTGGCAACGGCGAGCGGATGGGTGATGTAGGGCTCACCCGAACGACGCATCTGGCCCTCGTGGGCTTGTTCGGCGTAATAGTAGGCCCTTCGCACCTGATTGATGCGAGGTGTATCGAGGTAGGTACTCAGCTGATCCGCCAGCGTATCGACGGATGTCATCGCCGTAGCCCCTGCTGACACTGCGCCTCCAGAGACGTTAGGGGAATGCCCGTTGTTCGAACCGGCCGATTCCGCATGAAACTCCGACAAAAAAACCCGAATGCATTACACCCGGGTCTTCCGTTGCCCTGCCAGGACCGTTCACTTATAACGACCCTGTAGCCTCTACTATAAGAGCAGCGGCGCAGATTTCAATGCGACTGAGGACTTACTCTTCGTCGTCCTGCTCGACGAGCGCCTTGTCCACCTTGCCTTCCGCAATTTCGCGCAGGGCGAGAACCGTCGGCTTGTCGTTTTCTTCCGGCACCATCGGCTCATGGCCCTTGGTGGCGATCTGACGAGCCCGTTTGCTTGCCAGCATAACCAGTTCAAAGCGGTTATCGACGTGATCCAGACAGTCTTCAACAGTGACTCGTGCCATAAATTCCCCGAAAACGAAAATAATGTGATTGGATAACAGTTGCCCCGGCCCGGTTATCACGGGTCGCGCCGTCCGGAGCCGCCCTCAGGCAGACCGCGCAGTATAAACGGAAATGCTCAATTTGTATACGCCGAACCACCGGCCACCAGGTCGGCCAGCAGGTCCGCGTGGCGCTGTTCCTGGGCCTCGACGCGCAGCCGCTGGGTTCGGACGATCGACAGCAGTTCCTCAAGTGCCACCTCGAAGTCATCGTTGACCACGAGATAGTCGAACTCCAAAGCGTGGCTGCACTCGTCAGCCGCCTCCTGCAGGCGGCGCTCGATCACTTCCGGTGCATCCTGGCCGCGGCCGGTCAGGCGCTGGCGCAGTGTTTCCGGTGACGGTGGAACGATAAAGATGCTGACGCAATCCGGTAGCAGTCGGCGAACCTGAACGGCGCCCTGCCAGTCGATTTCCAGGATAACGTCTTCACCTTTCGACAGGGTCTCCTCGACCCAGACCTGGGAGGTGCCGTAGTAATTACCGAACACGTTGGCGTGCTCAAGAAACTCGTCGCGGCCGATCATCGACTCGAACTCGTCCCGGCCGACGAAATGGTAATTCACGCCATCCTGCTCGCCTTCCCGCATGGGGCGAGTGGTGTGGGACACGGAGACGCGCAGCCGTGCGTCCCGGGTCAGCATCTCCGCCACCAGACTGGTCTTGCCGGCACCAGACGGTGCCGAAATCACATAAAGGGTGCCTTTTTCCGCAGCCTGGCTCATGGCATACAACTCCGGCAATCAAGATAACTGAATAAGAATAACGAGAGGCGCCGCATTATACGGAGATTGACGATCTTCGACACCTTTGACGGACCACGCGCCCTATTCGACGTTCTGGACCTGCTCCCGCATCTGTTCGATCAGGACCTTCAGGTTGACGGCGATACGGGTGACATCGGCATCGATGGACTTGCTGCTCAGGGTATTGGCTTCCCGGTTGAGCTCCTGCATCAGGAAGTCGAGCCGACGACCGATGGGCTTGCTTGACTTGAGGGTGTCGCGTACTTCGCTGACGTGGGCATCGAGGCGATCCAACTCCTCCGCCACGTCGGACTTCTGCGCCAGCATCACCATTTCCTGGGACAGGCGATCGGGATCGAGCTCCACCTGCGCCGCCGCAAAGCGATCCTTCAGATTCTGAGCCTGCTGCTCCAGCAGTTCCGGCATCCGTTGACGCACGACCGCCACCGACTCCGACATCTCGGTGAGGCGGTTGTCGAACAGCGGCTGCAGGCGCTCGCCCTCGCGTTCGCGGACCGAGACCAGTTCGTTGACGGTCTCCTCAAACAGGGCCTTGGCTGCCGTCTTCACCGGCGCCATGTCCTGCTGCGCCGACTCCAGCACGCCCGGCCAGCGGAGGATATCGAGCGCGTTGATGTGGGCCGGGTTATCCAGGATCCGATTGATCTGGTTGGCCGCTTCGTTGACTTCCTCGGCCAGCGGCAGGTTGACTTCGAGCCCGCCGGCGACGTTCTCGGCCAGCTGCAGGCGCATGCCAATCTCGACCTTGCCGCGGCCGAGGCGCTGTCGCAAGGATTCGCGAAAACCGTTCTCCAGTTCCCGCAGAGTTTCCGGCAGCCGGAACGAGGGCTCCAGGTAGCGATGGTTCACGGCCCGCATTTCGCAGGTCAGCGAGCCCCACTCTCCCTCGGTGTCTTTGCGCGCAAAGGCGGTCATGCTTCGGATCATGAAAACTCCGGACTGTCGTTGACGTTGATGTATTCTAGCAGCCTGTTCGCAGCAACCGCGAACGCTCTGCGACGACGCCCTCGTCATGGTACACTGACCGGCTTCTCAAATGCCCGACAACTGGCACAAACGCCCTGTCCGGGCCAGATCCTTTCATTCAACCAACACAGGAATCGGTATGCGACCCAGTGGACGATCCCCTGAACAGACGCGCGACATCCGAATCACCCGCAACTACACCAAGCATGCGGAAGGTTCGGTCCTGATCGAGTTCGGTGACACCAAACTGATCTGCACGGCCTCGGTCGAGAACAACGTGCCCCGCTTCCTCAAAGGCGCCGGCAAAGGCTGGATTACGGCCGAATACGGCATGCTGCCCCGCTCCACCGGCAGCCGCATGGGTCGGGAAGCCGCCCGCGGCAAACAGGGTGGACGCACGGTCGAGATCCAGCGTCTGATCGGCCGCTCCCTGCGCGCCGCCGTTGACCTGAGCAAGCTGGGCGAGCACACCATTACCATCGACTGTGATGTGATCCAGGCCGATGGCGGCACTCGCACCGCGGCGATCACCGGCGGCTGCGTAGCCCTGGTCGATGCACTGAACCACCTCGTGGAAAAGGGTCGCCTGAAAGCCTCGCCGCTGGTGCAGATGGTGGGCGCGATTTCCGTCGGCGTCTTTGACGGCACGCCGGTGGCGGACCTCGACTACGCGGAGGACTCAACCGCAGAAACCGACATGAATGTCATCATGACTGACCGCGGCGGCTTCATTGAAATCCAGGGTACCGCCGAAGGCGCGCCGTTCGATCGGGACGAGCTGGACAACATGCTGGCCCTGGCCAAGCAGAGCATCGAGCACCTGTTCGAACTGCAGAAGGCAGCGCTGGAAGGGTAACCAAAACCCTGAACGCAAAAAGGCCAGCAATCGCTGGCCTTTTTTGTATCCGTTCCCGATGGGAGTGAATCCCTCAGAACCCGATATCAATGTCGTAATCGATAATGACCGGGGCGTGGTCGGAAAACCGGGTCTCGTCGTCGATCCAGCCCGCGGTAATGGTCTTGCGGATGCCCGGCGTCGCCAGTTGGTAGTCCGTCCGCCAGCCGGCATGCTGACGCCAGCCCTCGGCCCACTCCGGCCACCAGGTGAACTGATCCCCTTCCTTGTTCACTTCGCGGAAGGCATCGACACAGCCCATCTCGTCAAACAGACGGTCCAGCCATGCACGCTCATGGGGCAGGAAACCGGACACATCCAGTTTGTGATAGCGCGGGCTGGTATCGGTAACGTGATGCGCCGTCTGCAGGTTGGCGCAGAAGATAAACTGCCGACGTTTGCGCAGGGTTTTCTGCATGTGCTGGCCGAACGCTTCCATGAAGTCGTCCTTGTGGTCGAGCACCGTCAGGTCGTTCTCGTCACTGATCAGCTCTTCCTCCCGACCCAGCGCACTGGGCGCCAGGACACAGGCCACGCTGACCTTGTCGAAATCCGCCTGGATAAACCGACCTTCCCGATCCGCCATTTCGTTGGCGAACCCATAAATAATAGCCTTGGGAAAATGGCGGGTGTAGATGCCGACGCCGCCGTATTCCGTTTCCTCACCATCAATAAAATAGGCTTCATAGCCTTCGGGTACGTAACGGGGATCATCAAATTCATAGACCCGCATGCGGTGATCCTGAACGCAGACCACGTCTGCATCCTGACCCGCCAGCCAGTCGAAGAAACCCCGGTCAATAGCCTGCGCGAGGCCGTTGACGCTGATTGATACTACCCGCATAGATGTTCCCTGAAACGTTTGTGTGTATGATACCGTTTTTACGCCGTTTTGAAAGAATCCACCCCGCCAGAATGCTTGCCATGCACGACTATCAACGCGATTTCATCGAATTTGCCATCCGCCGTGACGTCCTCCGTTTCGGGGACTTCACACTCAAGTCCGGACGCAGGAGTCCCTACTTCTTCAACGCTGGCCTGTTCAATACGGGGTCGGATTTGCTTCAGCTCGGGCGTGCCTATGCGTCTGCCCTGCAAAATAGCGGCCTGAATTATGACATTCTCTTCGGGCCTGCCTATAAGGGCATTCCGTTGGCCGCCGCTGCGGCCATGTCGCTGGCGGAAACCGGCGACGACCGGCCCTATGCGTTCAACCGCAAAGAGAAAAAAGATCACGGAGAGGGCGGCAACATTGTCGGCGCCCCATTAAAGGGCAAAGTCCTGATTATCGACGACGTGATCACCGCCGGCACCGCCATTCGCGAGTCCATCGACATCATCCGTGACGCCGGTGCCGAACCGGCAGGCGTTCTGATCGCCCTCGACCGGCAGGAACGCGGCCAGGGTGAGCTCTCGGCCATCCAGGAAGTCGAAGCCGAATTCAACCTGCCGGTGGTCAGCATCATTCAACTGGATCAGGTCATCCGCTATCTCGCCGACCGGCCTGACTTCCAGGAAAACGCGCGGAAGGTGGCCGAGTACCGGGACCAGTACGGCATCTGATGATGGCGGCCGGGTGTCGTCCGGAAGCGTTGCAAACCGGTCAGCTACCATTTTTTACAATGCTTGCCGACAGGTCTGTTATGCTGCGGACATCCCGTGGAATACTGGCGCAGTAAACTGGTGAATCAAGCCTTTATGAAACACCTTCCGCAACTCGCGATTGCCGCCCTGCTTTGTACCGCCCTGGGGACTGCCCAGGCGGGCACCATGTATCGTTATAAAGACGATAATGGGCGGACCGTGATCAGCAATACCGTTCCTTCCGACGCTTCCAGGCGCGGCTATCAGATCCTCAACTCCCAGGGCCGCGTTGAAAAGACCGTCGATCCGGCACCGACCGACGAGGAGATCGCCAAGCGCGCCAAACAACAGCAGCAGGAACAACGCGCCGAAAGCCAGCGTGAAGCGGACGCCCAGCTACTGCGCACCTACAGCCATCCGGATGACGCTGTCCGCGCCCTGCGCCGCAAGCTGCAGGAGCTACAGAGCCTGGTTCAGCTCAAGCGCGGTAACATCGCTGTCCTGGACAGTCAGCTGCAAGAACAACAGAGCAAGGCCGCCGATCTGGAGCGCGCCGGCCGGGACGTCCCGGACAACCTGACCACCCGTATCGAACGACTGCAATCCCAGAAACGGGACATCGAGCAGGAAATCCGGCAACAGAACATGGAAACCGACCGGATCCGCCGCACCTTCGAGAACAAGATTGAGCGGCTCGAGACGCTGACCGGGGAGAAGCGCTCGCTGGAGCTCACACCAAGCGACACGGCGGCCAACACCGACGCCCAGTCACCGGGTGACTAACCACCCGACACAAAAAAGGGTCGCTTGAGCGACCCTTTTTTACAGAGCGATCCGTCAACCTCAGGCTGAGGCTGTCGCGGATTTCTTGGCCGTGCTGGTCTTGCGGGTCGTGGTCTTCTTGGCCGTGCTGGTGGTGGACTTCTTCACCGCCTTGGCCTGGTTGGAGACCTCGTCCGCCGCTTCGGATACGGACTCAGCGCCTTCGGCTGTTTCCTTCTCGATCTTCGCGACCAGATCCGCAGCAAAGCTGCCGAAACGGCTGTTCAGACTGCGCAGCTGAGTGAACAGGCTGCCGCTGTAATCGTCATAACGCTTGCGCAGCGACTTCACGCTGTATTCGCGCGCTTCTGCTTCCAGCTTCTCGGCATACTCGAACGGCTTGGAAGCCAGCTTCTTCTGGCGCTCTTCAGCCGCGTTGATGCCCTTTTCCACGATCTCCTGGATCTGTTCCTGGTAACTTTTCAGTTTACCCATCTTGGTGCCTCTCCATTGCTTGTACGACTTGGTTGCGACTGGCGGCGGGTTGTTATCCCGCCAGGCCAATTTCGTTAACAACACGGACAGTACGCACAAAAATTAGAATAATCATACTAAGCCGAAGAATGGGAGGACCGCCGCTAACCAACTGGCGTAAAAACAACTTCCGGCGAAAAGTGAACGCCTGTTCAAAAAACCTACAAAATGTTCACTTGAGACGACGGGGACCATCCGCATAATGACCGCGATCGGATGTACGAGGATGGAGTCTTCTCCGCAGTGCCTCTTGAGGGGATTTTCATTAAGCGACGAAGGACGTCGTCGCAGAAAAGTGAGTCGTCCCTAGAAAGAGAGCTCGCCCAAGCGGGCCATGTTCTATCAGCTAAGGAGCGCAATCAAGGCTCCAGAAACGTCAGGTATATCAATGAACTACACAACGCCAAGCCGGCCTCGGCACGTCCTTTTTTTGTCTTTCATTTTTGCGACCCTGTTTCTCTCCGGCTGTAAGGGTGGCGGATCTTCCTCGGATACAGCTTACAAATCATCGTCGAACACCTCCGACAACGCGGTCGCGCTGAGCAAACCCCGTGAAGCCGCGACGTCCAATCTGCAATGGGCTGCCCCAGCCACACGTGCGGACGGGTCAAAGCTTTACGTGGGCGAGATCAGCGGCTATCGGATCTACTACAAGCTGAAGTACCAGGATGCGTATCAATCCATCAAAGTCAGCGGCTCAGACGAAACCAGCTTCCCGCTGAAAGGTTTTGAGCCGGGAGCCTATGAGTTTTCCGTGTCCACCGTCGACACCGATGGCCTGGAAAGCCAGCCGTCACAGGTCATTGCGGTCAATATCATCTAAAGGCCCTATCCCGACCGGTTCGTCGACCGGTCGGGATACTCGGCGTCAGAGAGTCTTCCGCTTTTCTACCACTGGAAGAGGATCCACTTGGGAACCACCAGCTGCGACCCATCCTGGCGTATAAATCCGCCCCCATCGGCCGGTACCAGGTAATAGACCGGTCCGACTTTCGGCTTCACACGAATTTCCTTGAGCTCTCCGTTAACGCGGTACTCGTAGTACGTTGCTTCTTTCCCCGGCCGGATCACCACTTCCGGGGCATCCGCCGAAGGCTGGTATTCCGAGGCCCGGACCGGAGCCTGTTGCTGCGGCTGTTCTTCCTCGGCCTGGACCTGGGCACTCAATACAGCGGCCATGGCGGCCACCAGCAGGGCGATTGGTTTTTTCATGTTAACCTTATGTTCCTTAACGGCTTGACGCTTGGGGCGCCCTGAAATCAAGGCTCCCCCAGCAGATTTGCACAACACAGCGATCTTCACAACCAGATTCCGGAATCCCGCACCTATGAGCCAGAAACAGACGCCCCCAGTCGTTCTCGTCGACGGATCCTCCTACCTGTTCCGCGCCTTCCACGCACTGCCGCCCCTCACCACGAGCAAGGGCCAGCCCACTGGCGCGATAAAGGGGGTCATCAGCATGCTGCGCCGGCTCGACCAGGATTTCCCCGGCTCCAAGGTGGTGGTGGTCTTCGACGCCAAGGGCAAGACGTTCCGCCATGATCTCTACGAAGACTACAAAGCCAATCGCCCGCCCATGCCGGAAGACCTGGCCACCCAGATCGCGCCGATCCACGAGATCATCCGCGCCATGGGGCTGCCGCTGCTGATCGTACCCGACGTGGAGGCGGACGACGTGATCGGCACCCTGGCCTACGAGGCCACGGACAAGGGTGTGGACGTGGTGATTTCCACCGGCGACAAGGACATGGCCCAGCTGGTCAGCGAGCACGTCACGCTGATCAACACCATGACCGAAACCGCCATGGACCGGGATGGCGTGGCCGATAAGTTCGGCATCGCACCGGAGCAGATCATCGACTACCTGGCCCTGGTGGGCGACAAGGTGGACAACATTCCGGGCGTTGACAAGTGCGGCCCCAAGACCGCCGTCAAATGGCTCCAGCAGTATGACACCCTGGACAACCTGATCGAGCACGCCGACGAGATCAAGGGCAAGATCGGCGAGAACCTGCGCAACGCCCTCGATCAGCTGCCCCTGAGCAAGGAGCTGGCCACAATCAAGACCGATGTGGATCTGGAATTCGGCATCCAGGACGTCAAGCCGGACGACGCCGACCGCGAAAAGCTGCTGGCCCTGTTCAAGGAGTACGAATTCAAGACCTGGATCGCCGAGCTGAGTGACGATGGCGAGGAATCGGTGGACGACGACTCGACGCCGGACGCGCCGGAAAAACGCTACAGCGTCATCACCGACCAGGGTGAGTTCGACGATTGGGTCAAGCGCCTGAAGCAAGCCGACCTGTTTGCTTTCGACACCGAGACCACCAGCCTGAACTACAGCAGCGCCGAAGTGGTCGGCGTTTCCTTTGCCATCGAACCGGGCGAAGCCGCCTACGTGCCGTTTGGCCACGACTATATGGGCGCCCCCGATCAGCTGCCCCGTGACACGGTACTGGGGGCGCTCAAGCCGCTACTGGAAGACCCCGAACAGAAGAAGGTCGGGCAGAACCTCAAGTACGACAAGAACGTGCTCGCCAACCACGACATCACGCTGGAGGGCATCGCCGAGGACACCATGCTGGAGTCCTACGTCCTCAACTCCACCGCGTCGCGCCACGACATGGACAGCCTGGCCCTGAAGTATCTGGGCGAGGCGACGATCTCGTTCGAGTCCATTGCCGGCAAAGGCGCGAAACAGCTGACCTTCAACCAGATTGATCTGGAACAAGCCGGACCCTACGCGGCCGAAGACGCCGACATCACCCTGCGACTGCACCAGACCCTGCGACCGCGCCTGGCGAAGGAAGGCCGCCTGGAAGAGGTGTACACGCAGATCGACATGCCACTGGTGCCGGTCCTCTCGCGCATGGAGCAGCGCGGCGTGATGATCGACACCGCCACCCTCAAACGCCACAGCCAACAACTCGCCGAACGCATGGCCGAGCTGGAAAAGGCCGCCCACGAGGAAGCCGGCGAAACCTTCAACCTGGGTTCCCCCAAACAGCTGCAGGCGATTTTCTACGAGAAGCTGGGACTGCCGGTGGTCAAGAAAACGCCCAAGGGCGCGCCGTCCACCGCGGAGCCGGTCCTGCAGGAGCTGGCCCACGACTACAAGCTGCCGCACCTGATCCTGGAGCACCGCAGCCTGAGCAAACTCAAGTCCACCTACACCGACCGGCTCCCGGAAATGGTCAGCCCGCGGACGGGTCGCGTGCATACGTCCTATCACCAGGCCGTCGCGGCCACCGGTCGCCTGTCGTCGTCGGAGCCCAACCTGCAGAACATCCCGATCCGCACCGAGGAAGGCCGGCGCATCCGCCAGGCGTTCGTGGCGCCGGACGGCTACAAGCTGGTCGCGGCCGACTACTCACAGATCGAGCTGCGCATCATGGCCCACCTGTCCGGTGACGAAGGCCTGCTCAAAGCCTTTGCCGACGGCAAGGACATCCACAAGGCCACGGCCGCCGAGGTGTTCGGCACCACCACCGACAACGTCACCTCGGACCAGCGGCGCAGCGCCAAGGCGATCAACTTCGGCCTGATCTACGGCATGTCCGCCTTTGGCCTGTCCCGACAGCTTGGCGTCGAACGCAAGCTGGCCCAGGAATACATCGACCTGTATTTCCACCGCTACCCGGGCGTGCGCCAGTACATGGACGATATCCGCAAACAGGCTCACGACCAGGGCTACGTGGAGACGCTGTTTGGCCGGCGTCTCTATCTGCCGGAGATCAATGCCAAGAACAAGCAGATGCAGCAGGCGGCCGAACGCACCGCCATTAACGCGCCCATGCAGGGAACGGCTGCCGATATCATCAAGAAGGCGATGGTGTCTGTGGAGGACTGGCTGCTGGAGGCACACGCGAAGGACGCCCGCATGGTCATGCAGGTCCACGACGAACTGATCCTGGAAGTGAAGGCGTCGGCCGTGGACAAGGTCACCCAGGGTCTGACCGAACGCATGTCCAATGCGGTTGAACTGAGAGTGCCGCTACTGGTGGAAGCCGGCGTCGGGGATAACTGGGATGAGGCGCACTAGGCCTCACCCCTGTTCAAACCGGGGTTAGTAGGTGTAACGCAGGCTCGCCAGCACCTGGCGGGTCTGCCCGGCGTAGCCGTAGGCCGTGACCGCTTCCTGATCCAGCAGGTTGCTGATTTTCAGGCCCAGGTTGAGCGCCTCGGTCGCGGCATAGCCCAGGCTGAGGTTGGCCACCACATAACCGGGCACGTGCGCATCCCCCGCCGCAGTATCGATGGAATCGGTACGCCCCAACAGTTCCAGGTTGACTTCGGTCGGGCCGAACGTATGGCTGCCCGCCAGGCGGCCATTCCACTTGGGGCGACGCCCTAACGGATTCCCGGTCTCATCATCGGTTGCCCGGGTGTAGCCGGCGCCGGCTTCCAGCGACCAGCCAATGCCAGTGTAGGCCAGGCTGAGCTCACTCCCCTTTGCCGTAGCCTTCCCGACGTTGTAGGGCACATACAGGGAATCCAACACCACGAGGTCGTCGAAATTGGTGCGATAGAACGACAGTTCGTAGCTCAGACGCCCGGCACTGCCCTTCATACCCACTTCATAGGTTTCCGAGGTCTCGGCCTTGAGATCCGGGTTAGCTCCGAACGGTGAATACAGATCGTTGAAGTTCGGAGCTTTGAAGCCCGTTCCGTAGCTCACATAGGGCATGACCACTTCGCTCAGCATATAGCCCACAGACAGTGCCCCGGTGGTTTCTTCGCCATACGCTTCGTTATCGTCGTAACGGGCGGAGGCTTCCACATGCAGCGGCTGATTCAGGGTCTGCCACTGGGCGAAGGCGGCGTTGTTATAACGGGAATCCTCGGTGTAGTCGGTGGAGGCATCCACCGACTCATCGATGCGCTCGATGCCCAGCGTCAGCAACTGGTAGTCCGTCAGCTCGATATCGCTTTGCAGCAGGTACTGCTGACGTTTCGTCTCGTAGTCGTAGTATGGCGACAGATTGATGTGGTTTTCATTGGTCTCGCGACCGAAGCCCACCTGGGCGTGCAGACTGACCCGGTCGGAGACCGAATAATCCGCAAACACCCGGCCGGACTGCTGGACAAAGTCGTTCCAGTAGCGCTCGTCGCGGGTGCCGAAGCTGCTGTCGTAATCGTTCTCCCCTTGGGCATGCATCAGGTTGAGGCCGACCGAGAGTGCCTCGGTCAGCGATTGATCCAGACTGGCACTGACCGACTTGCTATTGAAACCGTCGTCGTCCCGCTGATTGCTCGCCGGCTGGGAATCCACCCCGTCGGTATCGTACATCGAGGCCGACAGACTGTAGCGTGTGTCGCCGGCCATACCCGAGAAGTGTTGCGTCAGCCGTGCCGTCCCGTTGTTGCCAGCACTGACTTCGGAGATGGCTTCGGGATCCAGCGTGCCGCGGCGGGTGAAGATCTGGATCACGCCACCAATGGCTTCCGAGCCATACAGACTGGAGCGCGGACCGCGAACCACTTCGATGTGGTCCACCAGGGCCAGCGGAATGTTTTCCAACTGCGCCGTACCGGCGGTCGCACCGCCCACCTTCATGCCGTCCACCAGCACCAGAACATGATCGGAGTTGGAGCCGCGGATAAAGACGCTGGACTGTTTGCCGGCGCCCCCCGTATCCGTAACGGACACCCCCGGCACCGAGCGCAAGACATCCTGCACCGATGTGGCGGTACTGCGCTCGATATCCTCGCGACTGATCACGGTCACCGAGGCGTTGGTCTCGTCCACGGTCTGCGCTGTCCGCGTCGGCGTGACGACGATGGGATTCAGGGTTTCGGCCGACAAACCGGGGGCCAAACAGCCCACCATCAGGCCCAGGGTCAGGTTCGAAGTCATTCTCACGGGTGTGCGCCCTCAACAGAAAACAGGAGTACCCGGTGAGAAGAGGGCGGGAGCGGTTCCGACAGACAGGGAGCTGGAGGGACCACCGGTGAAGCCCTCCGCTACACCGCATGCGACGTGCCGCGCTTCACGGGAAGCGCCACACTGGGCAGACGGCCGGTCTCCGGGCTCATGGCATTCCAGTCTGGCTGGAGATCAGGTACGCCTTCCCGGATCTCGGAATCCAGTGGCCATGTACCTGTCATTACCATTTACCGTTGCGGGGGCAGCCCTGGGTTTGCACCAGGTTCCCGTTTCACTCGCCGTGCGAGCACCGCCTGCTGATCATTCTTGATGACAACGCTGTCATCTTTCTGGCGGGCACTCTATGCCCAGAACCTCCTCAGGTCAATGTCGGGCACGAGGCCTTTCGCTATTGGCGTGCACCTTTAAAGAACACCGCGTTATATCGGTGCATTTTGCATCTTCATGGATTGATCACGACCCTTTTAAATCAATCGTTTAGTTTCCGGCACAATTTTAGCTTGCGTCCTATTGTCGAAAACGGGAGATGTCCATGACACTTCCGATCCTGATCACGATGTAGTGGCCACGGTGCCGATAAACCGGGCACCCACTGAATGAGGTAACGACCATGATGACACTAGCACCAGAACGCAGTTGGTTACTGGACCGCGGGCTGCTCAAGCTCGTCCATCAGTGCCGCAAGCTGATCCTGGCGGAATTCGGCGTTAAGCTTCACCTGACCGACGATCACCTGGAAGACCGCCTGGCGGACTACGCCGAAAAGTCACGCTCCAATCACCTGACCCGAACCTGGAACGAACTTCGCCAACACTTGCCTGACGCCGGTGACAACGACACACCGCGCCGGATGTACCGGGGACAGGAACTGGCCGAACCGGCCCCTCCGGCTGAAAAAGAGGCAACCGAGGACAGCGGGCGGACGCGGACGATCACCTACCGCGGCCGCAAGGTGGAAGTGCCGGCCTGATACCGGCCGGCGCTATAACGCCAGGATCACAAGGCCGATCGGGGAACCCAGAGCGCCCGATCCCCCTCGCCGACCTGCTCCACCGGGTGATTGAAGACCCGGGCCAGGTGCGCCTCGGTCAACATGGCCGATGCCGGACCGGCGTCGTGACCGCCATCGGGGTAGAGCAGCAGGATGCGATCGGCGTGGCGGGCGGCCAGATTGATGTCGTGCACCGACATGAACACCAGCCGGCCTGAAACATGGGCCAGCGTCTGGACCTGCGCCATAAGACGCGCCTGATGACGCAGATCCAGGTGATTGGCCGGCTCGTCCAGCAGCAGCACACCGGGGTCCTGGGCCAGCAACGTCGCCAGGGCCACTCGCCGCTGTTCGCCGCCGGACAGCTGGTCCACTCGTGCGTCGGCCATTGTCTCCAGGCCACACGCCTGGATCGCCGCCCCGATAAACGGCGTATCCGAGGCCCCGAGTGCCTGCCAGCCCTGCCGATGGGCGTAACGTCCGGCACTGACCGCTTCGGTGACCGTAAACGGAAAATCCAGCCGGGCCTGCTGTAACAACAAGCCAATGCGGCGGGCCAGCAACTTGCGCGGGCAACGCCGGATATCCACACCGTCAACGCAGACCCGGCCCGCGACCGCCGGCAACAGGCCTGCGAGGGTCAGCAGCAGTGACGACTTGCCGACACCGTTCTCCCCCAGGACCGCCCAGACCTCGCCGGCTTCCGCTCGCAGATCCAACGGCTGGGCCAGGGCTTTGCCGGCCCGCCCAAAGGCCAGACCATCCAACTGCAAAGAAGCCATCTAGCTGTCTCCCCGGCGTCGCAGGAGATACAGGAACAACGGCACGCCAACCGCTGCCGTCAGTACGCCCACGGGCAACTGCCGAGGCGCGATCAGGGTCCGCGCGAAGGTATCGGCCAGCATCAGCAGTGCGCCGCCGGCCAACAGACTGGCAGGCACCAGCCGCCGATGCCCGGCTCCCAACCACTGGCGCATGAGGTGAGGCACGACCAGACCGACAAAGCCGATAGGCCCGGCCAGGGTCACGGCGCAGGCGGTGAGAAATGACGCGGTGATATAGCAGACCGCCCGCAGGCGATGAATTTCCACGCCCAGCACCGCCGCCTGGTCATCGCCACGGGCCAGCAGATCCAGCGCCGGCGCCATCATCCAGGCCGCCAATAGCGCCAGCGCCAGGACCGGCAGCCCCCACCAGGGCGCCACCGGCCGGGAGAGATCCCCCATCAGCCAGAACAGCATCCCCCGCAGGGACTGATCCGGCCCGAGCACCAGCAGCAGACTGATGCAGGCTCCCCAGCCGGCGGCAATTACCACGCCGGTGAGCAGGAGCCGATCGCCGCGACCGTAGCCGCGACCGCCGCCCAGCAGGAAAACCAGCAGCATGCTGGCCAGACTGCCCACGAATGCACTCCCGGACACCCACCAGGCTTGCAACCCCAGCGTAATGGCGCCGAGTGCCGCGACCGCGGCCCCGCCGGAAATGCCCAGCACGTAGGGCTCCGCCAGCGGATTGCGCAACAGCACCTGCATCAGCACACCGGCCAGTGCCAGCATGCCGCCCACCACGAAGGCCGCCACGGCTCTCGGGAGGCGAAGGTCATAGAGAATGGCGGTCTGCCATTGGGGAGCATCGCCGGCGATCACGCCCAACGGATTGAAACTGGCCGATCCCCAGCCGAGTGCGAGGCCGAACAGCACCACATTGAAAGCCAGCAGGATTGGTAGCCAGAGACTTGAAAGCCGCACGATTCACCCGGACAACGAAAGGACCCCGAGTATAGCGGTCAGGCGCGAAGGGGTTAAGCAGGAAGAAAGGAAAGAAAGCGGGCCATGCGGCCCGCTTTCCTGTCAGGCTGGACGGATCAGAACGCCTTGCTGACCTGTACGCCGGCGCTCCAGGCGCTCAGCTCGTAGGTCGCGGAATAGCTCGCACCGTTGCCGACCGGCTCGTCGTCCACAGTGTATTCCTGCTCGTTCACGTCCACATCGTCAAACAGCAGGACGCCGGCGGCCACGTCGACCGTCCAGCCACTCTGTGCATCGTTCCACTGGGTGCCCAGGGTCAGCCACTGGCGGTCGTTCGACGGGATACGTGCTGTCCGGTAGTTGTCATCCACCGGAGATTCGTCGTAGGCGTAGCCCGCCTTGAAGGCCCAGGCCGGCGTGGCCTGCCAGATACCACCAACGTTGACCTGCCAGGTGTCGTTCCAGTTCTCGGACACGTGACCGATCAGGTTGTTATCGCCGTATTTCGGCCCACCGACCGCCGAGATGGTGCCACCGTCTTCACGACTCTCGATATCGAGCGCCTCGAAACGGCTCCACTTGGCCCAGGTGGCTCCTGCCAGCAGGGTCACGGTATCGGTCAGCTTGTGGCGGATACCGAAGGTCAGGCTCTCGGGAATCTCCAACGGGACGTTGGCATCTTCCTTCGCAGTGACCAGGTTAACGCCGCTGGCGGTTACCTGCGGGAAGTTGGTCAGCGTGGAATCGCCTTCCAGATTCAGCGTGGTGCCGGTCTGGCCGGACAGACCGATCTGGGTGCGGTCCGTCAGTTCGTACAACAGACCAAAGCTGATGGTCGCGCCGATGTCATCACCTTCCGTGTCGAAGTAGCCTTCCTGGGGCAGACCATAGTTGCTGTAGTCCTGGAACTTGGTCAGCCGGCCCTTGGCGTAGATGATGTTGACGCCAATCCCCATGGAGAAGCCTTCACCGTTGTTGACGGCGATGGACGGACTCAGGGCAATGGCGGTCAGCTCGGTCTTGTCGGCAAAATAGCGCCCGACGAAATCATCGTCGTAGTCGGCTTTCAGACCGTATGGGGCGTGCAGGCCAATACCGACATCCACCGTGTCGTTCACTTCATGGGTGACAAAGATGTTGGGCAGGTAGGCCGGATCGGCAATATCTCCGCCGTCGCTACCGCTGACGGGCGCTCCGACATTGTTCGTGGCGCTTGCCTGGCCATCCTTCACTTCCGCATCGATATCCAGCACAGCCGCACCAAAGGACACATTGGTACCGGACAGCTGACTCATACCGGCCGGGTTGAAGAACACCGTGGTGGCGTTTTCAGGGTTGGCCGCCGTACCGGCATTGGCCACACCCATCGCGCTCGCGCTTTGTTCATTCAGTGCAAAGCCGCCGGCCATGACCGCTCCGGGGCCGCATAGGGTTGCCGCCAGAATGGCGCGTGACAGGGTATTGTTGTTTCGCATGATTATTATCTCTCCGCCTGTGGACTTGGAAATGGCCGGACCGACCCATGCCTCAACTCACCGCTTCCCTTGCGGGGCGGGCGATTACCACAGCGTCGGTGCACTCCGGACACATCACCGAGGCCGCGAGTATACGCATCGGGCCGGATTGGCCTCAAATGCCAAGGCGACCCATTCGCGAGAACATTTATTAGCTTTAACAACAACTTGAGTGAAATAACAGTGCCGCTGGATGCGGCATGTTCTGATTCAGGGCGTACGGCAGGAAAGATATCGGGAGGACCACAGCCCTCCCGATACCGTTTAATCGCCTTGGATCGACAGCTTGTCGACGGTGGATGACAGCTTGTCTGAACCGGCGGCGTCGGCCCCCAGCTTGATCATCAGGCGCAGATCGTTGGCCGAATCGGCATGTGCCAGGGCGTCTTCATAGGTAATCGCCCCTTCGGCATAGAGTCTATACAGTGCCTGGTCGAAGGTCTGCATGCCGGACTCGTTGGATTTGGCCATCAGCTCCTTGAGCTTGTGCACCTCACCTTTGCGGATCAGGTCCTGGGCCAGCGGGGAGTTGATCAGCACCTCGATGACCGCCCGGCGCCCCTTACCGTCCGGCGTCGGGATCAGTTGCTGGGCAATGATGGCCTTGAGGTTCAACGACAGGTCCATCCAGATCTGGTTTTGCTGTTCCGGACTGAAGAACTGGATAATCCGGTCCAGCGCCTGGTTGGCGTTGTTGGCGTGCAGGGTGGCCAGACACAGGTGACCGGTTTCCGCGAACTGGACGGCGTATTCCATGGTCTGCTTGGTCCGCACCTCCCCGATCAGGATCACGTCCGGTGCCTGACGCAAGGTATTCTTCAGGGCCACTTCGAAGTTCTCCGTATCGATCCCCACCTCGCGCTGGGTGACGATGCAGCCCTGATGCTGGTGGACGAATTCGATCGGATCCTCGATGGAAATGATGTGCCCGCGGGAATTGCGGTTGCGGTGACCGATCATGGCCGCCAGCGAGGTGGACTTACCGGTACCGGTGGCCCCCACGAAGATGATCAGACCCCGCTTGGTCATTGCCAGATCCTTGATAACGTCCGGCAGGGACAGGTCGTCGATCTGCGGAATCTTCACTTCGATCCGCCGCAGCACCATGCCGCAGAGGTTACGCTGAAAGAAAGCACTGACCCGGAAACGCCCGATCCCCCGCGCACTGATGGCGAAGTTGCACTCGTGGGTTTCCTCGAACTCGGCACGCTGTTTGTCGTTCATCGCGCCGTAGACCAGCTCGCGGGTCTGCTCCGGCGTCAACGCGTTCTTGGTCACTGGCAGCACCTTGCCGTTGACCTTCATGCTCGGCGGCACGCCGGCCGTGATAAAAAGGTCCGAGCCGCCTTTCTCCACCATCAACCGCAGCAGTTTTTCAAATTCCATGTTTCACCTGTGTCTTCCCGATCCGAATGTTATCGACGCCGAGGCTGGGCACGGCGCCTGTCACATCAGAAGTTGTCCGGCATCTTGGCTTTCGCGCGGGCCGCTTCGCGGGTGATCTGACCTTTCTGCAGCATACGATGCAGGCACTGATCGAGGGTCTGCATGCCCAGGGAACCACCGGTCTGGATGGCCGAGTACATCTGGGCCACTTTGTCTTCGCGAATCAGGTTCCGGATCGCGGACGTCCCGATCATGATCTCGTGAGCGGCGATCCGGCCACCGCCGACTTTCTTCATCAGGGACTGGGAGATAACCGCTTGCAGGGATTCGGAAAGCATCGAGCGCACCATCGACTTCTCTTCCGCCGGGAACACGTCGACGATCCGGTCGATGGTTTTGGCGGCAGAGGTGGTGTGCAACGTACCAAAAACCAGGTGACCGGTTTCCGCGGCGGTCAGCGCCAGACGGATGGTTTCCAAATCCCGCAGCTCACCCACCAAGATGATGTCCGGGTCTTCCCGCAGGGCCGAACGCAGCGCTTCGTTAAAGCCCAGGGTGTCCCGGTGCACTTCGCGCTGGTTCACCAGACATTTCTTGGATTCGTGCACGAATTCGATGGGGTCCTCGATGGTGAGGACGTGCTCGTAGCGGCTGTCATTGATGTAGTCGAGCATGGCCGCCAGCGTGGTGGACTTACCGGAACCGGTCGGCCCCGTCACCAGCACCAGGCCCCGCGGGACGGAGGAGATGTCCTTGAACACCTGCCCCATGCCCAGATCTTCCATGGTCAGGACCTTGGAAGGGATCGTCCGGAAAACGGCACCGGAGCCGCGATTCTGGTTGAAGGCATTGACCCGGAAACGGGCCACCCCAGGCACTTCAAACGAGAAATCGGTCTCGAGGAATTCTTCGTAATCCTTCCGCTGCTTGTCATTCATGATGTCATAAATCAGCGAATGGACTTCTTTGTGCTCCATCGGAGGCAGGTTGATCCGGCGCACGTCCCCGTCAACGCGGATCATGGGAGGCAGACCGGCGGACAGGTGCAAGTCGGACGCGCCCTGTTTCGCCGAAAAGGCCAGCAATTCAGTAATATCCATCAGAATTCCTCGGAAGGCTCTTTCTTGGTTCTATCTGTTCTTCAGGGGTCGTACACCCGGTTCCCGGCCGGCGGTCTGCGCCTTGTGTCGCGGCACGGAGCAAGCCAGAATGGACGCCAGTTTCGACCAGAGGGTTCCAAATGGGCAGCATAGCAGACAATATGGGGGTCGTAACCCGACGCATACAAAAAGCAACAATGGCCGCAAACCGGCCTGCTGACAGTGTGCGACTGCTTGCCGTGAGCAAGCGCAAACCCCCGGAAGATCTGCGTGTTGCGGCCGATGCCGGCCAGATCGCGTTTGGCGAGAACTACCTCCAGGAAGCGCTGGACAAGATGTCGGCACTGGCGGATCTACCGACTCTGGAATGGCACTTCATCGGTCCCATCCAGTCCAACAAGACCCGCGACATTGCGGCGCACTTCGACTGGGTTCACAGCGTCGACCGGCTCAAGATCGCCCGCCGCCTGAACGATCAGCGTCCGGCGAACCTGGCGCCACTGAACATCTGCCTGCAGGTGAATATCGACAACGAGGACACCAAGTCGGGGGCGGCCCTGGCAGACATTCCAGCGCTGGCCGCCGAGGTGCTGACGCTGCCCCACCTGTGCCTGCGGGGCCTGATGGCGATTCCCGATCCGGATCAGCCGGAATCCGACCTGCGGCAGAGCTTCCAGGCCCTGGCGGATGCACTGGCGCAACTGCGCCAGACGCATCCCGAAGCCCAAGGCCTCGACACGCTGTCCATGGGCATGAGCGGCGACCTGGAGACGGCCATCGCCGAAGGCGCCACTCTGGTCCGAGTCGGGACCGCGCTGTTCGGGGCGCGGGAGGCCTGACGAACCTGTTATCATTTTTCCAAACCCTTTCATCAGACTGACGGAGTGCCAGCGTGAGCAAACCCCAGACGATCGCATTCATCGGTGCCGGCAACATGGCAAGCGCCATCATCGGCGGCATGATCGAGAACGGCTTCAAAGCGGAGAACATCTGGGTCAGCGCCCCGGACGACAGTCACCTGCAAAGCATCCGCAACCGCTTTGGCGTGAGCGTGACCACCGACAATCGCCATTGCGCGCAACAGGCGGACCTGATTGTCCTGGCCGTCAAACCGCAGGTCATGCGACAGGTCTGCCAGAACATTGCTCCGGTGGTACAGAACACGCGACCGCTGATGGTCTCCATCGCCGCCGGCCTGGAGTGCGCTACGCTCGACAAATGGTTGGGCGGTGGACTGCCCGTGGTCCGTGTCATGCCCAACACACCGTCGCTGGTGGGCAAGGGATCGGCCGGCCTCTACGCCACCGATGACGTGGCGCAGGAACAACGGGACGCCGTGAGCGCGATTTTCGAAAGCATCGGCGTGGCCGTCTGGGTCGAGCAGGAAGACCTGCTGCACGCCGTCACCGCCCTTTCCGGCAGTGGACCGGCCTACTTCTTCCTGATGCTGGAAGCCCTGGAAGAGGCCGCCGTGGCCAACGGCCTGGAAGCCACCACAGCTCGCAAGCTGGCCATCCAGACCATGGCCGGCGCGGCGGAAATGGCCGGTCGCGGCCCCGACGAACCGGCCCAGCTCAAGCGCAATGTCATGTCCCCTGGTGGCACCACCGAACAGGCGATCAAGACGTTTGAGGACGGCGGCCTGCGCGAACTGGTCACCAAAGCCAGCACCGCGGCCTACACCCGTTCCGGTGAAATGGCACGCGAACTCGCCAAAGATGATGAGTAAAGGGTAGAAAAACCCGGACACCGACCGCATTATTGACGCCGAACCCGAGTACGGAGCCCAACATGCTGGCGCAGATTGTGATTGCGACGTTACAGATCATTTCCACGTTCTACCTGACCATTGTCCTGCTGCGTTTCCTCCTGCAGCTGGCACGGGCGGATTTCTACAATCCGATCAGCCAGTTCGTGGTCAAGGCCACCAACCCGCCGCTGCGCCCGTTGCGCAAGGTGATTCCCGGCTGGGGCGGCGTCGACGGTGCCGCTCTGGTGTTGGCGATCCTGATCCAGATGCTGACCTTCTTCCTGATCCTGATCACGCTCAGCGGCGGCGTGCCGGCCTTCAACCCGCTGACGCTGGTGGCCTGGTCCGTGGTCACGGTGCTGGGCCTGATCGTGAAGATCTACTTCTGGTCCGTGCTGGCCATCGTGATCATCAGCTGGATCGCGCCCGGTAGCCCCCATCCGGCGATTCAGCTCATCGGCCAGCTGACCGAGCCAGTCATGCGCCCGGTGCGCAACCTGATGCCCGCCGTCGGTGGCCTGGACCTGTCACCCATCGTGGTGTTCCTGATTCTCAACGTGGTTTCGATCGTGATCGAGTACATGGCACGCGGCGTTGGCCTGGGGCACATCGGCGTCGCTCTGTAATTCCCGACAGCCTTCCACCTCACGCCAGGCCTGCGACCACCCGGTCGCAGGCCTCACTTTTACAAAATGACGCAAATCTATACATGGCGAAACGCATCGCCAGTTGGCTGATTTTCCAAAGTTTCTTCAAAGCCTGCCGATAACCCGACTGGAATCAGGTGCTTGAGACGGTCATACGTCACAGAGAGACCTTTTCCGGTGGCCTACCATAGCTACAATATCCGGAATGATTCGTGCGCCGACGTCCGGCAAAAAAACGGGGGCTGTTTCGCTGACGAGCGAACACCCGAGAAGAACAGCACACGCGTAAATAGGCTAGCCCCATGCATGCAACTGGAAGCTTGACCCACCAGGTGGAGGCCTACCACACCTGGAAGAAGGAACTGATCCGCCAGATCTCCCGCTACCGCCTCTGGCTGCAGGACAACGACCTGTTCTCCGAAGACGTCAGCCAGCGGATACGCCGGGGACTGGAACTGCTGATCGAGGACGAGCTGACCATTGCCTTCGTCGGCGAATATTCCCGCGGCAAGACTGAACTCATCAACGCCCTGTTTTTCTCGGAGTACGGCCAGCGCATCCTGCCGTCCCAGGCCGGCCGGACCACCATGTGCCCGACCGAGCTGTTCTACGACCGCACCGAGGGCAAGGACTACCTGCTCCTGCTGCCGATCGAGACCCGTCGTGAAGACCTGTCACTGCAGCAGCTGCGCAAGCGGACCGACCGCTGGCAGCGCTACGACCTGGACGCCAGCGATCCGACGGTCATGCGTGAAGTGTTGGCCGAAGTGGCCCGGGTGAAGAGCGTCACTCCGGCGGAAGCCCGCGAACTCGGCTTCCAGGAAAGCATGCTGGAGAACGACCGCAACAACCCCGGCCACGTCCTGGTGCCGGCCTGGCGCAACGCGCAGATCAGTTTTCGCCACCCGCTGTTCGAGCGCGGCCTGCGCATCCTCGATACCCCGGGCCTGAACGCCCTGGGCTCGGAGCCGGAACTGACCATCAGCATGCTGCCCAGCGCCCACGCGGTGATCTTCCTGCTCAGCGCCGATACCGGCGTCACCGCCAGCGACATGGCCGTCTGGAAAGAACACATCACAACGGAAGAAGCCGATCACCGCGCCGGCCGCTTCGCCGTACTCAACAAGATCGACGTGCTCTGGGACGACCTGCAGGGTCCCGAGCATACCGCCGCCTCCATCGACCGGGTGCGGGAGTACACCGCCGACCACCTGAACATCCACGCCGCCGATGTGATCCCGGTGTCCGCCAAGCAGGGCCTGCTGGCCCGGGTGCAGGGTAACGAGGAGCTGCTGGAGCGCAGCGCCCTGCCGGAACTGGAAAAGCTCATCATCCACCGCATCCTGATGCACAAGGAAGAGCTGATCACCCAGAGCCTGATCAACGACCTGCTGGGCATGCTCCAGAACAGTCAGGCGGCAATGCAGCACCGTCTCGACGCCCTGCGCGAGGAACTGTCGGCCTGCGGTGAGACCCACGTGGATCGCGACGCTCTCAAGCGCCTCGCCGACCGGGCCCAACAGGATTACGACTTCTACTACAAGAAGCTGATCACCCTGCGCTCGAGCCGACGCCTGATGCAGTCCCAGGGCGATATGCTGAAAGACCTGGTGGCCGAAGTCCGCTTCGAAGGCCACGTCGAAAAAATTCGCAAGCTGCTCAACAAGAGCTGGACGACGGCGGGCATGAGCCGGGCCATGAACCATTTCTTCGAGTTGCTGGAAAACGATTTCAGCAATCTGCTGGCCGAAGGTCACCTGGCGGAGAAGATGGTGGCGTCCATCTATCGCCGCTACAACGAGGACACCCGCGCCCGACACCTGGAGCCGATCCCGCTGCGTGCCGGCCGTCACGTCATTGCCCTGCGCGAGCTGCGCAAGAAGGCCGACCGGTTCCGTCGTAATCCCAAGAACATGCTCACCGAGCAAACCCTGCTGATCCGCCGTTTCTTCAACGTGATGGTCAGCGAGGCCCGCACCCTGCACACCCGCGTCCGCGCGGACGTGGAACGCTGGCCCCAGGAAGCCCTGCTGCCAATCATGCAGTACTCCATGGAACAGAAGCAGCTGCTGGAGCACCAGATCCGTCGGGTACGTGACTCGGTTCGCAATGAGCGCACGCTGAAGGACGAGCGCAAGCGCCTCGAAGAAAGCATCGCCGACTTGAATCGTCAGCTGGAACTGGCGGACAACATGCACCGTCAGATCCGCAAGCCGGCACCCACGCTGATCCAGCAAAAAGTCGTCAATCTCTCGGGCATTGCCTGATCCGACGAACGCCGCAGCCGACAACGGGCTGCGGCGTCTTGCAGCCGTTGCCCCCCACCTTTAAACTGCTTCGCTGGCCGGCCTTTATGCCTCGTTCACCCTGCCGGCACAGTCCAGGAACCCATTGTATCGATGCCAGATTCGTTGCCGCCTGATTCCGTGGGGCTGGTGGAACCCCAGACCCTGCACTTCGATGAGCCGCTGACCCTCGCCTGCGGGCAGACCCTGCCCCATTACGACCTGGTGGTGGAAACCTATGGCGACCTCAACGCCGACCGATCCAATGCGGTGCTCATCTGTCACGCCCTGAGCGGTCATCACCATGCGGCGGGTTATCACAGCCTGGAAGAACGCAAACCCGGCTGGTGGGACAGTTGCATCGGTCCCGGCAAACCCATCGATACCAACCGCTTCTTCGTGGTCAGCCTGAACAACCTGGGCGGCTGCCACGGCAGCACCGGCCCCATATCCACCAATCCCGAAACCGGGCACTGCTACGGCCCGGATTTCCCGGTGGTCACCGTCAAGGACTGGGTGGACAGCCAGGCCAAACTGGCCGATCGACTGGGCATCAAACAATGGGCTGCCGTCGTCGGCGGTTCGCTCGGCGGCATGCAGGCGCTGCAGTGGAGCCTCAGTTATCCCGAGCGACTGCGTCATGCCGTCGTGATTGCGTCCACACCGCGGCTGACAGCCCAGAACATCGCCTTCAACGAAGTCGCACGCAAGGCCATCACCTCCGATCCGGAGTTCTATGACGGCCGCTACGCCGAACACAACGCGACGCCGCGACGGGGCCTGATGCTGGCGCGCATGGTGGGACACATCACTTACCTGTCGGACGCCTCGATGGGCGAAAAATTCGGCCGGGAACTGCGCGAGGAGGCCTACAAGTTCGGCTACGACGCCGAATTCCAGGTGGAGAGTTACCTGCGCTACCAGGGCGAGCGCTTTTCCGAGACGTTCGATGCCAACACCTATCTGTTGATGACCCGGGCCCTGGACTATTTCGACCCGGCCTACGACTACGATAACGACCTGGCCGCGGCCATGAGCCAGGCCCGGTGCGAATTCCTGGTGCTGTCTTTCAGCACCGACTGGCGCTTCACACCGACCCGCTCCGAGGAACTGGTCAACGCCATGATCGCCGCCCGCCGCAAGGTCAGCTACGCGGAAATCGATGCGCCCTGGGGCCACGATGCCTTCCTGATCCCGACGCCGCGCTACGAGGACATCTTCACGGCCTACATGGACCGGGTCGCCCGGGAGGTGCAGCAATGAGAGCCGACCTGGAAATCATCGAAAAGTGGATTCAGCCCGAAAGTCACGTGCTGGATCTCGGCTGTGGTGACGGCACACTGCTGGATTACCTGCAGCGGGAAAAGCAGGCCACCGGGTTTGGCCTGGAGATCAACCCGGACCACATCACCACCTGCATGGGTCGCGGTGTGAGCGTGATCGAACAGGACCTGGACGTCCAGGGGCTGGGCAATTTCCACGACCAGAGCTTTGACGTGGTGCTGATGACCCAGGCCCTGCAGGCCGTGCGTCGCCCGGACATCGTGCTGGACGAAATGCTGCGGCTGGGCCGGGAATGCATCGTTACCTTCCCCAACTTCGCTTACTGGCGGCTGCGCTGGTATCTGATGCGACAGGGCCGCATGCCGGAATCCGAGACCCTGCCCTACAAGTGGTACAACACCCCGAACATTCACCTGTGCACGTTCAAGGATTTCGAGGCACTCTGCTATCGTAAGAACATCCAGATCATGAACCGCACCGTAGTGGACAGCGAACACCGCTACCGCTGGTTCAACCGGCTGTGGCCCAACATGCTCGGGCAGATCGCGATCTACCGCATCACCCGCTAGGCCGCATGAACCGCGAGGAGGTCACCATGAACCGATACATGGCCCGTCTTCAGCTGGTACTCGCCCTGTGTGCCGCCCTGCTGCTGGGCAGCGGCGCGGCCCGTGCCGGCCAGTTCGAACAGTTTGGCGACTACCAGGTGCATTACAGCATCTTCCCCAGCAGCTTCCTCTCGGCCGAGGTCGCCAGCCGCTACGATATCGTGCGCAGCCAGTCCATCGGCATCGTCAACGTCAGCATCCTGCGCCTGGGCGAGCAGGGGCGGCTGGAGCCGGTCTCCGGCCAGGTGGAGGGCCAGGTGGTCAACGACATCCAGCAGCGGCGCATCCTCGGCTTTCGCCGCATCAGCGAGGGCGACGCCGTCTATTACATCGCCCAATTCCCCTTCAGCGAAGGCGAGCTTCTGACCTTTGAGCTGCAAGCCAACGCCCCCGGCGCGCCCGGCAAGATGCCGGTCCGGGTGGCCCAAACCCTGATGAACGATTGAGAGACGATGTCTGAACAGCGACTGGTACTGGCCAGCAACAACGCCGGCAAGATCCGCGAACTGAGTGAACTCCTCGCCCCCCTGCATTTCCAGATCGAGGCACAGGGCAGCCTGGGCGTTCCTGAGGCGGAAGAGCCGGCCGTGACCTTTGTGGAAAACGCCCTGATCAAGGCCCGCAACGCCGCCAGCCATACCGGGCTGCCGGCCCTGGCCGACGATTCCGGACTGGCGGTGGACGCACTCAATGGCTCACCGGGCGTACGCTCGGCCCGCTATGCCGGCGACAACGCCACCGACGCCGATAACGTCCGGCACCTGCTGGAAGCGATGGCCGATATCCCGGACGCCGAGCGCACCGCACAGTTCCACTGCGTACTCGTGTACCTGCGTCACGCCCAGGATCCGACGCCCATTATCTGCCACGGCGTCTGGGCCGGCCGCATCCTGACCGAAACCCGCGGTGAAGGTGGTTTTGGCTATGATCCGGTGTTCTGGGTCCCCGAACGCGATTGCTCCGCGGCAGAACTGGCGCGCAGCGAGAAAAGCCGCATCAGCCATCGCGGCAAGGCCCTCGAAGGCCTGCTGGCCAGCCTGCGAGACCGGACGGCCCCATGAATCGTCCGGCCGCTTCCGGCCAACTGCCGCCACTGAGTCTGTACCTCCACATGCCCTGGTGCGTGCGCAAGTGCCCCTACTGCGACTTCAATTCCCACGCCCTGAGCGGAGCCATTCCCGAAGACGACTATCTGGCAGCCCTGCTGGAGGATCTGCAGGCGGATCTGCCGGGCGTCCAGGGACGTCCTGTCGAGACCGTCTTTATCGGCGGCGGCACGCCGTCGCTGATGTCCGGTGACTTCTATGCCCGCCTGTTCGATGGACTGGCGCAACATCTGGATTTTGCCGGGGATGCCGAGATCACGCTGGAAGCCAACCCGGGCACCCTCGAGCAGGGCCGTTTCGACGCGTTTCGTCGGGCCGGCATCAACCGGCTGTCGCTGGGCATTCAGAGCTTCGATCCCGCCCAGCTCAAAGCCCTGGGGCGCATCCACGACGACCAGGCCGCTCGCGCAGCGATCCAGGCCGCTCGCGATGCCGGTTTTGACAATTTCAACCTGGACCTGATGCACGGCCTGCCAGACCAGACCGTCGAGCAGGCTCTGGCGGACCTGGACATCGCCCTGTCCTTCGAACCGCCGCACCTGTCCTGGTATCAACTGACGCTGGAGCCGAATACCGAATTCTACAGCCGCCCCCCGGACCTGCCGGAAGACGACACGCTGTGGCAGATCTTCAGCAGCGGCAGCGACCACTTGCGCCGCGCCGGCTACAATAGCTATGAGATTTCCGCCTGGAGCCGCCCGGGGCGCGAAGCCCGACACAATCTTAACTACTGGCGTTTCGGCGATTACCTGGCGCTTGGGGCCGGCGCCCATGGCAAGCTGACGGACGGTGACAGCGGCGAGATCCGCCGCTACTGGAAGACGCGCCAACCGGACGCCTATCTGAAACGCCTGGGCAGCCGGACGGCCGGCCAGCAAGGCCTGGAACGGGACGACCTGCCACTGGAGTTCATGATGAATGCCCTGCGGCTGGGCCACGGCGTTGACGAAAGCCTGTTCACAGAACGTACAGGTTTACCGCTGACAGAGATTGCTGCGATACTCACAGACCTGCGCTCAAAAGGGCTGCTGGTGCCTGACCGGCTTCAGGCAACGCCGCTGGGACAGCGTTATCTCAACAGCATTCTGGAACAGTTCCTGCCATGAACGAAGGCACCCTGCCCCCAATCCCCCGCCCGCTCAAGCTGCTGACGATCAGCGCCATGATCATGCTGGCCCTGCTGGTGGGCATCAACGTCCCACTGGTCACCGGCGTCGCACCGCAAGGCATCATCAGCCTGCAGTTTGCGACGACCGCCGAGCAGACCCTCAACATCCTCAACAGCTGGGGATCGGACAGCAGCCACTGGGCCGTGGCCTCCCTGACCCTCGATTTTCCCTTTGTGGTGATCTATGTGTTGGCGCTGATGGCGTTGACCGACTACCTGATGAGCGATCGGCCGGGTATTCGTGAGCGCCAGGCAGGACGCTGGGTGAGAGGCCTGTTCGTGGCCGCCGGCGCCAGCGACCTGGGGGAGAATATCTGCCTGCTGACGAACCTGGCGGAGCCGGATGACGTACTCAGCCTGTCGGCCACTGTCTTCGCGATGATCAAGTTCACCGCCCTGCTGATGGGTGCCGCCGGGCTGGTGGTGATCCGGGCCGCCCGCCGACATCCTCTCAGTTACTGACGCCGTTCCGGCCGCTTAGTTGGTGCGCCGGAACAGGAGATCCCAGACGCCATGGCCGCGCTGCAGGCCACGATGCTCGAACTTGGTCTGGGGGCGCTCTTTCGGACGCGGGGAGAAACCACCTTCCGGCATGGTGTTGGCAAAGCCTTCCGCTTCGCTCATCACATCCATCATATGCTCGCTGTAGTTCTCCCAGTCCGTGGCCAGATGGAAGATCCCGCCCACCCGCAGCTTGTGGCGGATGCGCTGGACGAACTCCGGCTGCACCAGGCGCCGCTTGTGGTGACGCTTCTTGTGCCAGGGGTCCGGGAAGAACAGCATCACCCGGTCGAGGGAGGAATCCGGCAGGCACAGGTCGATCACGTCGTTGGCGTCGATGTTGTAGATCCGGACGTTTTCCAGCCCTTTATCCTCGATCGCCTTCAGCAATGCACCGACACCGGCGGTGTGTACTTCCACACCGATGAAATCCTGTTCCGGCGCCGCCTCGGCCATGGTCGCCAGCGACTGGCCCATACCAAAACCGATTTCCAGATTGAGGACAGCCTGACGGCCGAAGACCTGGCGCGGGTCGATCATCCCGTCGTCCCGGGTCAGGCCATACTTGGGCCAGCTCCGGTCATACGCCTTCTTCTGCCCTTCCGTCATCCGCCCCTGGCGCAGCACGAAGCTGCGGATACCACGGCGCGTGGTGACCGGCTCATCAGGGTTATCGGTCGGCTGGCTGTCTTTCTCGTCGGTCATTGAGGTCTCTCGTCTGATTCAATCCGCGGCGCCTTCTGCACCACGCTGTGAAGGAACGCAGTGTATCAAAGCTTACGCGGACTGTGAGGTTTGGACCACTTCCTCTCTCCCCGCAGCAATAGCGGCTATGCTGAGAGAACACAACATCCCGGGGGCACAGCAAAAGGATCAACGCCATGCCAGCCGCACACAAGGTGACCGTTTTTTTTGACGACCGGGTCCTGGCCCATGCACCGGACACCGAGGCGTCTTTTCTGCCAGCGCGCATGGACCGGCGTATTCGCCAGATTCTGGCCGGCCTCAACGTGCCCTGGCATTACCCGGAACACCCCGGTCGCCTCACCGCCATTATGCAGTACCTGGAGGCCAACCCGATTGACGGCCTCCGGTTCGCCAGCGGTGCCAAGGCAACCCCCGAACAGCTGGCCCGGGTTCACACGACGGCCTATCTCAACGAACTGTATGAGTTACGCGGCCAGAACGCCTGGCTGGATGTGGATACCACCGCGGTCTCACCCGGCAGCATCGACGCCGCCGAGGTCGCCGCCGGAACCGCCGTGGCGGCGGTCGAGAGTGTGGTGTCGGGAGACTCCGAGAGCGCCTTCGCCCTGGTACGACCGCCGGGCCATCACGCGGAGCCGGTCAGGGCGCGGGGTTTCTGCCTGTTCAACAATGTCGCGGTAGCGGCCGCCCACGCCCAGGCCGAACTCGGCTGCGAGCGGGTTCTGATCGTCGATTGGGACGCGCACCACGGCAACGGCACGCAAGAGATTTTCTGGGCCGATCCGGACGTGCTGTTTTTCGATCTGCATCGGGCCGCCCCGTTCTATCCCGGTTCCGGCCAGCTGGAGGAAGTCGGCGCCGGTCTGGGCGAGGGAACCACGGTGAATGTGCCGCTTCCGGCAGGCACGGGCGATGCGGCCTATCTCAAAGCGATTGATGAGATCCTGGCCCCCGCCGCGGACTGGTTCCAGCCGGACCTGGTGCTGGTCTCCGCCGGTTTCGATCCCCACTGGATGGACCTGGCCCTGAACGTCTCCTACGAAGGCTTCGGAGCCATGGCGGCGGGCATCCAGGCGATTGCCCGCAAACACTGCGATGGTCGGCTGGCCCTGGTTCTGGAAGGCGGCTACAACCTGGAATCGCTCCCTCGCGGCGTCCATTCGGTGCTGGGCGTTCTCGCCGGGGGACCCGTGCCCGAACCCGGCATTTGCGGTTTTGCGGAAGTCGAAGCGGCGGCCCGCTTCCATCACGACGCCTTCCAATCCCCGGATCTGGATTAGCCGTTTATACCGTGGCGGCCTGGGCGCCGGCCTGTCGACGATCCAGTTTTCGGTAGCCCAGCGCTTCGACGATATGGGATTGGGCCAGACGCTCGTCGCCGGCCAGATCCGCCAGGGTTCGCGCGACTCGCAGAATCCGGTGCAGCGCCCGCGCCGACAGCCCCAGCTTTTCCATCGCCTGGGCCAGCAGGCGCTCGCCCGCCTCGCCCGGGTGGCAGTAGTGATCCAGGGCGTCGCCTTTGAGATCCGCATTCAGCGACCCGCGCTCGCGCTGCATCGCCCGGGCACGCAGGACTCGTTCACGCACGGTGGCACTGTCCACGGCCTCCCGGTCCTGGCGCAGCAGGGTTTCGCCGTTCTGGACGGGCACTTCAACGTGCAGGTCGAAGCGGTCCAGCAGCGGGCCTGAGAGACGGGACTGATAGCGCAGCACCTGTTGCGGCGAGCACTGGCACTCGATGCTGGGGTGGCCGCGATAGCCGCAGGGGCACGGGTTCATGGCGGCGATGACCTGGAACCGGGCCGGATAGGTGACCTGCTGGGCCGCCCGGGAAATGACGATTTCGCCGGACTCCATGGGCTCGCGCAGCACTTCCAGCACCTTGCGGTCGAATTCCGGCAGCTCGTCCATGAACAGGATGCCCCGATGGGCCAGCGAGATTTCTCCCGGGCGCGGGCTGCTGCCACCGCCTACCAGCGCCACGGCGGAAGCCGTGTGATGAGGGGCCCGATACGGTGGGCGTCGCCAGCTTTCCGGAGCCGGGGATTCCCCCGCCACCGAACGCACGCTGGCCACTTCGAGCGCAGCATTGTCATCCAGCGGCGGCAGGATACCGGGCATCCGGCTGGCCAGCATGCTCTTGCCGGTTCCGGGCGGGCCAAATAAAAGCAGGTTGTGGTTGCCGGCCGCGGCCACCTCCAGCGCCCGTTTGGGCACATGCTGGCCGCGCACATCCCGGAGGTCCGGGCAGCCGATATCCAGGTCCGGTTCCGGGCACCGCTCCAGGGGCGAGAGCGGCTGATCGCCGCACAGGTGGGCCACCACATCCATCAAATGACCGGCGGCGAACACATCGTCCTCGGCCGCCAATGACGCCTCTTCGGCATTACCCGCCGGGATCAACAGTTGGCGTCCTTCCTCCCGGGCCGCCATGACGGCAGGCAACACGCCGCGCACCGGCCGCAGGGCACCGTCCAGGGCCAGTTCGCCCAGGCACTCCAGTTGCTGCAGGCGCTCGGACGGCACCTGCCCGGAGGCGGCCAGGATGCCCAGCGCGATCGGCAGGTCAAAACGCCCACCCTCTTTGGGCAGGTCGGCCGGCGCCAGATTGATCGTGATACGGCGGGTGGGAAACTCGAAGCCCGCGTTCATCAGCGCACTGCGCACGCGATCCTTGCTTTCACGAACAGCGGTTTCCGGCAATCCGACGATCGACAGGGACGGCAGACCGTTGGAAAGATGGATCTCGACGGTGACGGACGGGGCGGACACGCCCAGGCGGGCGCGGGTGTGGACAATCGCAAGCATAACAACCTTCCATGGTGTTGACTGAGTGGGTTCGACGCGAGGCGCGACAGTGACGGCGTCCTGCCATCACTGCATGAGTCAGGCCTTTTCGCTGTTCAGTCGCTGTTCCAGTTCAGCAACCTGCTTCTCCAGCGCTTCGACCTTTTCCCGCGTGCGTAGAAGCACCGCCTGCTGGGCATCGAACTCCTCGCGGGTCACCAGATCCAGCCGTGCAAGGACGGACAGAACCGTGGCGCGGGCGTGCTGTTCAAAATCGTCCCGGGCGGCTTTGGCCATATCGGGGACGAACTGACCAACCTGCCCCTGCAGCTGTGCAAATAATTCCTGTGGTGTTTTCAAGATCGACCTCTGTGGCTCCCAAGGCATGGCCGGAAAAGTGTACCATAATCGTGGTGATACAAGGCCGGCCCCGCGCGCACCGAAATGGCGCACCAATCCGGTACGTTACGGATCAGTGCGCACCATAGTAAGGCAAGCGCGTGACCCAAATGAGGGCTAGGCTCAAGTAATTCACTGTTTTAAAGGGTAATTTTTGCGTTGGCACACCCGATGCTTAATGCCTCGTACGCAATCCGCACACACTGTGTGCGAGGCGGAGCATCCCGAGCTCAAACAAAAGGAGCCCCTGAAAGCCCGACGCAAGTCCGGTGTTTTCAGAGAATCCACCAAACGAAAAAGTTTGAGACGGCATTACCAAGGAGACAGCAATGAAACTTGTGACAGCGATCATCAAGCCTTTCAAGCTGGACGATGTCCGCGAGGCATTATCCGAGATTGGCGTTCAAGGCGTGACCGTCACTGAAGTCAAAGGCTTCGGGCGGCAGAAGGGGCACACCGAGCTCTACCGGGGTGCGGAATACGTGGTGGACTTCCTTCCCAAGGTCAAGGTGGAAGTGGCAATCGGCGACAACCTGCTCGACCAGGTCATCGAGTCGATCACCAAGGCAGCCAACACCGGCAAGATCGGCGACGGCAAGATCTTCGTGACCGAACTGGAGCAGGCCATCCGGATCCGGACCGGTGAGACCGGGGAAGAAGCCGTTTAAGGCTGACGGAATCCGATAACAACGCCAACGCAATTACCCCATTCATCCCTGAAGAGCCTTGTGCGGAGGGCTTCACATGGAAAACAATGTTTTCGAATTACAGTACGCTATAGATACGTTTTATTTTCTTGTCATGGGCGCATTCGTCATGTGGATGGCAGCGGGCTTCGCCATGCTGGAATCCGGACTGGTCCGTGCCAAGAACACCACTGAAATCCTGACCAAGAACGTCGCGCTCTACGCCGTGGCCTGCACCATGTACATGGTGTGCGGTTACGCCATTATGTATGGCGGTAACGTCTTCCTGTCCGGCATGGGTACCATCGACGTTCCCAGCATCCTGAACGACTTCGCAAACCGCGATGGCGGCTTCGAGGGCGGCTCCATCTACTCCGGCGCGTCCGACTTCTTCTTCCAGGTGGTCTTCGTGGCAACTGCCATGTCCATCGTTTCCGGTGCCGTGGCCGAGCGCATGAAGCTCTGGACGTTCCTGATCTTCGCCGTCGTCATGACCGGCTTCATCTACCCGATGGAAGGCTCCTGGACCTGGGGCGGCGCGTCTGTCTTCGGCATGTACACCCTGGGCGACCTGGGCTTCAGTGACTTCGCCGGTTCCGGCATCGTTCACATGGCCGGTGCGGCCGCGGCCCTGGCCGGCGTCCTGCTGCTGGGCGCCCGTAAAGGCAAGTACGGCCCGAACGGCGAAATCCGCGCCTTCCCGGGTGCCAACCTGCCGATGGCCACACTGGGTACGTTCATCCTGTGGATGGGCTGGTTCGGCTTCAACGGCGGTTCCGTCCTGAAGCTGGGCGACATCGCCAGCGCACACTCCGTGGCCATGGTCTTCCTGAACACCAACGCGGCGGCAGCCGGTGGCGGCATCGCGGCCCTGATCACCGCCCGCCTGATGTTCGGCAAGGCTGACCTGACCATGCTGCTGAACGGCGCTCTGGCTGGCCTGGTGGTCATCACCGCTGAGCCGTCCACGCCGAGCGCTCTGGCAGCCACCCTGTTCGGCGCCCTCGGCGGTGTCTTGGTGGTCTTCAGCATCGTCACCCTGGACAAGCTGCGCATCGACGATCCGGTCGGCGCCATCTCCGTCCACGGCGTCTGCGGTCTGCTGGGTCTGCTGCTGGTCCCGGCCACCAACGGCGACGTCAGCCTGAGCGGCCAGATCATCGGCGCCCTGACCATCTTCATCTGGGTCTTCGTGGTGAGCCTGATTGTCTGGGGTATCCTCAAGGCGGTCATGGGCCTGCGAGTTTCCGAGGAAGAAGAGTACGAGGGCGTGGATCTGTCCGAGTGCGGTATGGAAGCTTATCCGGAGTTCGTCAGCACCAAGTAAGCGACGCTTCGGCCCAAAGCAGAAAGGCGCCCCTCCGGGCGCCTTTTTCGTTGCCTCATCCGGAATCCTGAAGTAAGCAAACTCTAATAGCTGGTACCGGCCCGGATCGACTGGCTGAGTGTTTGCTGCAGGTAAAAGTTGAGTTCCAGTTCCGCTTCGAGGGCGTTCTCGAAAGGTCCCTGAAACGTGCCCTCCCGGGTTTCGAAATACCAGGCGCCATTCACATAGCTGAACCGTTCGGTGCGAAACCAGTTCTTTTCCGTTTCTCCCTGTCTTACCACCATCTTGCCCCCCTGACATAAGCGAAATCACTGTGCCGACGGGCATACCCGGCCACACTGGGGATCGGGCGATCCGGCCAACAGCATTCCGGGGATGCGAGCTTTCTGACCGACTTCACACTAAGCGTAGGAGATCAGCGGCGACGGGAAAGACTGATTTGGAAACAGCTAAGAGGGCTTTATAGCGGATAGGCATCAGGACCGGCCCCGGGGCGGGACCGGCCATCGGACCGATCAATCCTCGAAGATATCCCGCATGAACTGCGGCTGGGCCAGGGCGCCCTTGTGGATGTCCTCGTTGTAGTAGCGCGTCACGAACGGGCGCTCGGCGGCGTCTTCCTCACGGAAGTAGTGCAGCGGGTTCTCCTTGCTGGCCATGGTGCAACTCCACCAGCCGGTGGGATAAACCGGCTGCGGGAAAGGCAGCGTCACCACGTGATCCAGACCGGCCTTGTGCATGTCGGTGTGGATGCCCTTGATGATGGTGTCTGCGTGCAGCAGCGGGGACTCGCTCTGTTGCACGATGATACCGCCCTCTCGCAGGGCCAGCATGCAGTCCCGATAGAAATCCAGCGCGAACAGGCCTTCTGCCGGGCCCACCGGATCGGTGCTGTCGATGATGATCAGGTCGATGCTGCCCGGATCGGCGTCGCGGATCCACTGGATGCCATCGCCGAAAAAGAAGTTGGCGCGCGGGTCCTCGTTGGACTCACACAGCTCCGGAAAATATTTCTCCGACATGCGGGTCACCCGCTCGTCGATCTCCACCTGCCAGGCCTCTTCCACGTCCGGATGTTTGAGCACCTCGCGCAGGGTGCCACAGTCACCACCGCCCACCACCACGACCTTGCGCGGCGCACGGTGGGTAAACAGGGCCGGGTGCGTCATCATCTCGTGGTAGAGGAAATTGTCGCGGCTGGTCAGCATCACGCAGCCGTCCAGCACCATCAGGTTGCCGAAGGTCGCGGTCTCATAGATCTCCAGTTTCTGGTACGGCGTCTGCTCTTCGTGCAGCTTCTGCTTCACCTGTAGAGAGAACGCCGTGCCCTGGTCCTGGAAAACCTCGGTGAACCAGCCATCGTTCAGTGCTGACATTGTTTCATTCCTCCTGCCCTGTGGGTCGAAAGCCGCGATTGTAGAGAGTCATTGTCCTGCGCCAAAGCACAAAAATACAGGTATTTGCCGAAGTCGGCATCTTACGGCGCTTCCCGCTAAGCGCCTGCTTTCTTTACAATGGCGCCTCAAAGACAGGACGGATTCGGCCATGACAGAAAGCAACGCGCACAAGGTCTATAACATTGCCCATTGGGGCGAAGGTTACATCGATATCGACTCGGCCGGTGACGTGCTGATCCGACCGGACCGGGGCCACAGCGGAGCGTCCATCAACCTGCCGCAATTGACCCGGGAGCTGCTGGACAAGCAGGTTCAGCTGCCGGTTCTGGTGCGCTTCGGCGATATCCTGCATGACCGCGTCAACAGCCTCTGCGACGCCTTCAACCGGACCGCCCGGGACAAAGGGTATCAGGGCCAGTACACCGCCGTTTACCCCATCAAGGTGAACCAGCAGCGTCACGTTGTCGAGGCGCTGACACGGGCCGAGCCCGCCGCCAGCAACGGCCAGATCGGCCTGGAAGCCGGCAGCAAGCCGGAATTGATGGCCGTCCTGGCGCTGTCCCGCAAGCCGGGCTCGGTCATCGTCTGCAACGGCTATAAGGATCGCGAGTACATCCGCCTGGCGCTGATCGGGCAGAAGCTGGGCCACAAGGTCTTCATCGTGGTGGAGAAGCAGTCGGAGCTACCCGAGATCCTGGAGGAAGCCAAGGCGCTCTCCGTAAAACCGCTGATCGGCGTCCGCGCCCGGCTGGCGACCATCGGCAAGGGCAACTGGCAGAACACCGGCGGGGAGAAGTCTAAATTCGGCCTGTCCGCCAGCCAGGTGCTGGAGACCGTCGAACGCCTGAAAGCCGCCAACGCGCTGGATTCCCTACAGCTGCTGCATTTCCACCTGGGCTCCCAGATCGCCAACATCCGCGATATCCAGACCGGCCTGAAGGAATGCGCTCGCTTCTACAGTGAACTGCGCGAGCTTGGCGCGCCCATCGAGACGGTCGACATCGGCGGCGGCCTGGGCGTGGACTACGAAGGCACCCGCTCGCGCAGCAGCTGCTCGATCAATTACAGCATGGGCGAATACGCCTACAACGTGATCCACACCCTGCAGACCGAATGCGATCGGGTCGGCATCCCGCACCCAAACCTGATCAGCGAGTCCGGCCGGGCCATGACCGCCCACCACGCGGTGTTGATCACCAACGTGATCGATGAGGAGGCACCGGCGAATCCAACGCCGAAGGCGCCGGCCAGTGATGCTCCGGGCCCGCTGCATGACCTCTGGCGCGACTACAACAGCCTGCAGGATCGTGACCCGAACCGGTCGCGGGTCGAGATCTACCACGACGTGATGCACGCCATCAGCGACGTGCATGCCCTGTTTGCCCACGGCCTGCTGTCGCTGCCGCACCGGGCCGAGGCGGAACAGCTCTATACCGCCTGTTGCCGCGCCCTGCGCGCCCGGCTCGAAGCCGGCAACCGGGCCCATCGCGAGATCATCGACGAGTTGAACGAGAAGCTGGCCGAGAAACTGTTCATCAATTTCTCCCTGTTCCAGTCGCTGCCGGACGTCTGGGGCATCGACCAGATCTTCCCGGTGCTGCCCATCAGCGGGCTGAACCAGCCGATCAACCGCCGCGCCGTGGTGCAGGACATCACCTGTGATTCGGACGGCCGGATCGACCGCTACGTGGACGGCCAGGGCGTGGAAACCACCCTGCCCCTGCCGGAGGCCAAGCCCGGCGAGCCGATGCTGATGGGGTTCTTCATGACCGGGGCCTACCAGGAAATCCTGGGCGACATGCACAACCTGTTCGGCGACACCAACTCCGTCGACGTCAGCCGCGGCGACGACGGCAGCTACCGGATCCGGCATCTTGTCGAGGGCGATACCGTGTCCAAGATCCTGCGCTATGTGAACTTCGACCCGGACGCGCTGCGCCAGGCCTACCGGCGCAAGTTCGAAGCGGCCAAACTGCCCGACCGGGAGGGCGAGGCCCTGCTGGCGGAACTGGAGCAGGGTCTGGAAGGCTATACCTACCTGGAGGACTGACCGCGGGCTTCGGTCCGATAGGCCGACGGCGAACAGTGCTCCCACTTGCGGAAGGCCCGGCCGAAGTTGGACGGGTCGCTGTAGCCCAGTTGCCAGGCGATCACCTCCACCGACTGGGACGTGCGGGTCAGCAGCCAACGCGCGCGGACGGCACGGACCTCATCCAGCAGGGTCTGGAAACCGGTGCCTTCCCGCTTGAGCTGCCGGCGCAGTGTCCGGGGCGAGACGTGCAACCGTTCGGCCACCGCATCCAGTCCCGGCAGGGGCTCGCTGGTGACGCTTTCCAATACGCTACGAACCCGTCCCGAGACACCCTGATGCTGCGCCAGTCGGACCAGCTCCGCCTCGCATTCCACTTCCGCCAGACGCCGGGCCACCGGATTGTGCAGTGCCATGGGCAATCCCAGCATGTCGGCCTGAAAGCGCAGTTGGTTGGCCGGCTGGCCAAAATGCGCCGCATCGCCGAACAGGGCCGCATAGCGGGCCCGGTGTGCCGGCTCCGGCGCTGGATACGCCAGCCGGCAGGAGCCGCCGTACATGAGCTGCTTACCGAACAGCAACTGATTGACATCCATCAGCGCCGCCAGCACCGCCTCAACGTTGAAGCGATAGAGATCGTCAAAGTCGTGGCGCATGGTCAGCTGGATCACCGCCTCGCGCCCCTCCACAAAGAACGTCAGGTCGATGTACGCGAAGCGGATCGAGAAATACTTGGCCAGTGTCCGCAGCGCCTCGTCGATGGTGGCGCAGCTGATGGCCGCCTGGGACAGGGAACCGTGGGTGGTGAATTTGAGCCGCTGACCGAACGCCAGCCCAAGAGCGGGATCGTCGCTCTGCTGCAACGCCTCGCGGCAGACCGCTACGAATTCCGCCACTGTCAGCAGCGTGTCCGGATGGGCCAATCGATCGGCGGACAGACCCGCGGCGGCAAACACGGCATCCCGCTTGCCACCTTCCTCTTCCAGAAGCTGGCCCAGAATTTCCACGTAGTGCGCGCGGATCGCGGGGCTGTGCAGGTCGAGGGCATCACTCATCGGCGTCAGTGCTCATGAGACATCGGTGACCGGCAGGTTAAAGGCCGATGCGCCTTGCCACAATTACCCCATCGACGGACCGGCGCTGACGGTTGGGTCATTTTCAGATTTTTTTGCTCGCCGGGTGATCCGGCCCAAACCGACTGGCGTAAATCCGCTGGACTGACAAACCCATGGCGAGCACTTAGAATGATGACATCAACTCGTGCAAAGACAGCCACCACGGGGGATCGCAACGTGTCCACGCCGAATCCCGGTTCCAACCGGTCAGAGGGCCGTAAAGACCCCTGGAGCCAGCTGTTGGACAAAGTCGGCAAACAGCAGGACCGGGAAGCCTATCGGGCCCTGTTCCAGCACTTCGCGCCGCAGATCAAGTACTACGCCATGGCGAACGGCCTGGCCGGCCAGGCCGAAGAGCTGGTGCAGGAAGTGTTCGTGTCCATCTGGCGCCGTTCCTGTCTGTACGATTGGCGCAAGGCCGCTGCCTCCACCTGGATCTTTACCATCGCCCGGAACCAGCGCATCGACATGCTGCGCAAGATGCAGCGCTCCCGCGCGGAAATGACCGTCGATACGGAGGATCTGTGGCAGATTCCCGGCGACGACGAGAACGAGCCGGTCACCTCCCTGCACCGACTGATGTCGGAACGCCGCATCCGGGACTCCCTCAAGCACCTGCCGGAAGAACAGATCACCGTGATCGCCAAGGTGTATATGGAAAACAAGTCCCACCAGATCGTGGCCGATGAACTGAACATCCCGCTGGGCACGGTCAAGAGCCGCGTCCGGCTGGCGCTCAACAAGCTCAAAGTTATTCTGCAGGACCAGAACGCATGACCCAGCACCATCCTGACAGTCACAGCCTGATGGAATTCAGCGCGGGGAACCTGAGCGATCCCCATGCGCTGTGTATTCGTCTCCATCTGGACGAGTGTCCGCACTGTCGCAGTCGCGTGGATACCCTGGACAGCCTGGGTGCCGTCCTGATGGACGAGCAGCCCGGCGCGGGCGTGGCTGACGATGCGTTCGACCGACTGATGTCACGTATCGATGCCGGCACGCCGGAACCCCAACCCAAGCCGGCACCACGCGGCAATCCGTTGCAACGGCTGCTGGGGGAAGACCTGAATCACCTGCCCTGGAAGCGGCAGCTGGCCGATGTCAGCGTGCTGGACATCAGTCATCTGTTCCCGGGCCAGCCGGAGAAAGTCGTGCTGCAGAAACTGGCGGCAGGCGGCAAGGCCCCGGCACACACCCACCGCGGTCTGGAAACGACGATCGTGCTGCAAGGCGCGTTCACCGACCACAAGGGCGTGTTCAACCAGTGGGATTTCGTGGTGCTGGACGAGCACGACGAACACCGGCCGGTGGCGCTGGAAGGCGATGACTGCATCACCCTGTCCGTGCTCAGCGCGCCGCTGAAGCTGACTGGCACCTTCACCCGTTTACTCAATCCGTTTATCCGATAGCCGATCTTGTTCTCACTCGCCCCGGCCTGCCGGGGCTTTTTTTGGGCGAACCAAGCCGCCCACCATGTCCTACCACGGCAATGACGATCCGTCCCAGCTGAAGAACTGGCCGTTGTGCTCCGTATCCAGGCTATCGTAGATCGACAGCAGGTTAGTCGCCGTATCGTGCGGCTCATGCACCTGCAGTTGCGCCAGGGACTGTTGGAACGGTTCACTCAACTGCGTGCGGGTGGTGCCGGGATGGACGGCCACGCAGGTGACCGGCCGGATGCGCCGCGGCAGCTCGATGGACAGGTTGCGGGTCAGCATGTTGAGGGCCGCCTTCGAGGCACGGTAGCCGTACCAGCCGCCGAAACCGTTGTCGCCGATGGATCCTACCTTGGCGGATACGGCCACAATGCGTTTGAGACGCTTGTGACGCAGCCGGGGCAACAACGCCTGCACCAACAGCACAAACGCCGAGGCGTTGACCTGGAAGGCGCTTGCCAGTGCCCCGGCATCCAGATCTTCCAGCCGCTTCTCCGGTCGGATGCCCTCGCCGTGCAGGCGGCCCGCCGCATAGATCACCCCATCGACGTCCTCCTTCAACGCCAGTTCGGGCGTCGGGTCGAGCGCATCCCAGGGCAACAGCGACAGGGCGTCGCCGTATTGGTTCGCCCAGTCCGCGGCCGCATCAGGGCGACGACAGAGGCCGGTGACGATGGTGTCCGGGCGCCCCAACAACTGTTGGATCAAGGCACGACCGATGCCACCGGTGGCGCCGGCGACGACAATATGCGGCATGGGATTCTCCGTCTTCAGGGCTCTCACCATCATTACGCCCGGCAACGTCGCGCGGACTTCAGGCACCCTGTCCGAAAATGACCGATACTTGTCAGCTTTTGACCTTCTTCCCGCGCCCCGGATCTGGAGAATAGAACCCGTTGATTAGTGTCTCTGAACTAGTCCGGCTTGTTCCCTTCGGGGTAAGCCATCTTGCTTGTCCAGCCACGCCCTATGGCGTGGCTTTTTTTATGGCGCCGCTGATCCCCTCGTTATCCCGCCTCGGTTCCGGTTTTCACGCATCCCCAGCCAATGCCGTCGTCGCCCAGCTCAGGTACAATTCGCGCTCCAGTCATCCCGACAGATGAGGTTCCCCGGGAGAGCGCATGAACGCAGACGATTTCAGCTTCCGCTTTGGCGGCATCGAACGGCTTTATGGCCGGCGGGCCCTGCAGGCGTTCCGTGACGCCCACATGGCCATCGTGGGCCTGGGCGGCGTGGGGTCCTGGGCGGCCGAAGCGCTGGCCCGCAGTGGCGTCGGCCAGCTCACGCTGATCGACATGGACGACGTCTGCGTGTCCAACACCAACCGCCAGCTGCATGCCCTGGCCGGCGAATATGGGCGCACCAAAACCGACGTCATGGCCGATCGGCTGCGCGCCATCAATCCCCAGCTTCAGGTCAACGTCCACTTCGGTTTCCTGACCCCGAAGAACGTGACCGAGCTGCTGGACGACAGTCTCCACGGCGTGGTGGATGCGATCGACAGTGTCAAGGCCAAGGCAGCCCTGATTGCCCACTGCAAGCGGCGCAAGATCCCGCTGGTGTGTGCCGGCGGCGCCGGTGGCCAGATGGACCCGACCCAGATCCAGGTCAGTGACCTGTCGCGCACCACTCAGGACCCATTGCTGGCCAAAGTGCGCAACCTGCTGCGCCGGGAATACCACTTTTCCCGCAATCCCAAGCGTCGATTTGGCATCGAAGCGGTGTACTCGCTGGAGCAGCTGACCTATCCTGCCGGAGACGGCGAAGTCTGCCTGCAGAAGCCGGACACCAGCGGCCCGGTCCGGCTGGATTGCGCTTCCGGCTTTGGCGCCGCCAGCCCGGTCACGGCGACCTTCGGTTTCGTGGCGGCATCGCGCCTGCTGAATCGCCTGGCACGAAAGGTGCGGCTGGAGTCGGAGCAACAGCCGGATATCGCTCTCAGCTAAACGGTGACGGCCGGTTTTCGTGCCTCATCAATACACATGCCCGTCACCTGGACGTGGCCGTTTCCACCGGAATGGATGATTAGCCCTGTCTATGTCTGCGAACGTTGTTCTCCTGCTCGCGAGCATCGGTGTCCTTTCCCTGTTCTGCCAGTGGCTGGCATGGCGAGTGCGCATGCCGGCGATCCTGTTCCTGCTCGCCGGCGGGATTGCCGCCGGCCCGCTCCTGCACTGGCTGGAACCTCAACAACTGTTTGGTGACCTGCTGTTTCCGCTGGTGTCCCTGGCGGTGGCCGTGATCCTGTTCGAGGGCAGCCTGACGCTGAGGTATCAGGAGATCAAGGGCCATGGCCGCATGGTCCGCAACCTGGTGCCCATCGGGTCGATCGTGACCTGCACCGTCGGCACCCTGGCGGCTCACTGGGCGCTCAACATTTCCTGGGAAGTGGCCCTGCTGTTCGGTGCCATCTGCATCGTCACCGGCCCCACGGTGGTCGCCCCGCTGCTGCGTTCGGTCAAACCCGCGGCCAAGCTGGCCAATATCCTGCGCTGGGAAGGCATCATCATCGATCCGGTAGGGGCGCTGCTGGCGGTTCTGGTGTTCGAGGGAATCGTCTCCTGGGGCCAGGGCAACGTCTTCGAGCACTCGCTGTATATCTTCGGCAAGACCATTGTCATCGGCATCGTGCTGGGGGGCATTGCCGGTTGGCTGACCGGCGTGGCCCTGCGCAAACACCTGCTGCCACAGTACCTGCACAACGCCGGAACCCTGACTTTCATGCTGGGCATTTACGCCTTCTCCAATGAGATGGCCCACGAGTCCGGCCTGCTGACGGTCACCGTCATGGGGATCTGGATGGCGAACATGAAACAGGTGCCGATCGAGAGCATCCTGGAATTCAAGGAATCCCTGAGCGTCCTGCTGATTTCCGCCCTGTTCATCATCCTGGCCGCACGCGTCGAGTTCACTGCCATTGCCGATCTGGGCTGGCCCCTGGTGACGGTCCTGGCGGTCCTGATGTTCGTCGCCCGGCCCATCAGCATTTTCCTGTCCGCCATCGGCACCACCCTCAACTGGCGGGAAAAGCTGTTTCTCAGCTGGATCGCGCCGCGCGGGATCGTCGCGGCGGCAGTCTCCGCGCTGTTTGCGTTCCAGCTGCAGAAGCTCGGCTATGAGAGTGCCGGCGTGCTGGTACCGCTGGTGTTCATCCTGATCATCGCCACGGTGACCCTGCAAAGCCTGACGGCCCGTCCGGTGGCCCGGCTGCTGAAAGTGGCCGAGCCTGCGGATTACGGCTTCCTGATTCTCGGCGCCAACAGCGTGGCCCGCCAGATCGGCCAGGCGCTGCAGAAGGTCGCGGTGCCGGTGGTGCTGACCGACACCAACTGGGAGAACGTGCGACAGGCGCGCATGGACAACCTCAACGTCTACTTCGGCAACCCGGTGTCCGAGCACGCCTCCACCCACCTGGACCTGACCGGCATCGGCAATCTGCTGGTGATCTCGCCCTACAAGCAGCTCAATTCGCTGGCGACCTATCACTTCCTCGACTGGTTCGGTAACGGCAGTGTCTACAGCCTGTCGGAAGGCGACCAGGACCAGAAGGCCCGGCACCAGACCGCCGAGAAAATCCAGCAGACCCGCGGCCTGTTCGGCGATGTCAGCTACGCCAAGCTGGCCAGCCTGGTGAGCAAGGGCTATACGGTGAAAACCACCCAGTTGAGCGATGCATTCAGTTACGAGGACTTTCAGGCCCAGTACGAGAACCAGGCCCTGCTGCTGTTCGTGATTGACCCGCGTGAGCGAATCCAGGCCGTCACGTCACAGTCGAACCTGAAGCTGGACAAGGGATGGATGCTCCTGAGCCTGGTGCCGCCGCAGCCACCCAAGGAGCGCAAGGAGAAGGACGCCGGCCCGGAACCGGCCGGCGCAACCGCAACGGCCTGACGAGGGCCGCCGGGTCGTGTTAACGGGCCTGGCAGTCCAGCACCAGCTTGCCCCTGACGTGCCCGGTCTCCAGCCGCCGGTGGGCATCGGCGGCACGGGCCAGCGGGAAAATCTCGTCCACGTGCAGGCGAACGTCACCGTCTTCAATCAGCTCGGCAATCTCCTCCAGGTGGAAGATATCAGGCCGCACGGTCATGCCATGGGCCTTGAGCCCCATGTTTTCCGCTTCGGTAATGATGCTGTCCGCCGTCACCGTCGGCACGGTGACGAGTACCCCATGGTCGGCCAGGCAATGCAGCGAGCGCTTGCCGGTATCGCCGCCCACCAGGTCGTAAATCAGGTCCAGACCGTAGCAGGCGTCGACAAAGTCGTCCCGGTTGTAGTCGATCACCTCGTCCGCCCCCAGTGTCGCCAGGAAATCGGCATTGTTGGCGGACGCCGTGGCGATCACGTGGGCGCCGCGGGCACGGGCGAACTGGATCGCCAGATGGCCGACACCGCCAGCGCCGGCGTGGATCAGCACCTTGTGATCCGGTTGTAACTGCCCCACTTCAAACAGCCCCTGCCAGGCAGTCAGTGCCGCCAGTGGCAGGCCGCCGGCTTCGATCAGATCCATCTCTTCCGGCACGACGATCAACTCATCAGCCCGGGCCAGGGCGTATTCGGCATAACCACCGCCCCCGCCGGGAAAACCGATCATGCCCATCACGCGATCACCGGCGGACAACGTATGTACGTCGTCCCCAACATCGGTAACGGTACCGGCCACATCGTAGCCGGGTGTCCAGGGCAGATGGTCCTGGATCTGCTGGGCAGCAAAGCCCAGTCCCTTGCGGGTTTTCCAGTCGATGGGATTGAGACCTGCACCGGCGACCCGGATACAGACCTCGCCGGCCGCCGGGACCGGGTGCTCGGCCTCCACCAGCTTCAGTTCATCGGCTTCCCCGAAGCGCTCATAGACAATGCGACGCATACTGGTTTCTCCCATGCGGCGTTGGGAAACGCCGGACCCGCAGATTGCTACGGGACGGCCGGTTTCCAGGCGGGCGGACACCTGCTTTTCAGCAAGCGTAGCAGAATCCGGTTTATTCGGTAGTCACCACGGCATGCCCGAGGATGTCGCCGTATTCCTTGGGCACCCGGGCCGGGCGCTGGGTCTTGAGATCCACACAGGCGTGGCTGGACTTGGCCCGCACCAGGGATTTGCCATCGGATTGGCGCACCAGCTGGAAACGGCGCGCCGAGCGGAAGCGGCCGTCAAAATCGACCAGCCAGGTGCCCAGCAAGAGGTGATCGCCTTCGTTGGCAGCGGCCAGGTAATCGATTTCCGTGCGGGTGATGGCCATGGCGCGGCCCGTCGCTTCATGCCGCTCCCAGGTCATGCCCAGGCTTTCGATATGGGCCCAGCTCACCTCTTCGAGCCAGCGTACGTAGACCACGTTGTTGGCATGGCCAAGACGATCGACGTCTTCAGGCTGGACCACGATGGGCATGATAAACGGGTCCGGGAGATCCCATTCGATAAGGTCGGGCACGTCACTCACGGCGATGTCTCCTTGTTCAGGGCCGGAATACTGCTGATGGGCAGCCGTCCGATGCGATCGTTGTGCAGGGTTCCGAAATACAGCATCCCCAGGTGCGGCTCCACCGAGGTGATCTCCTGCAGATGATGGCCGGTGGTGTCGTGCAGGCTGGCCAGCAGCTTGCCGTCGGCGTCAAATGCCATGACCAGGCCGTATTCCTGCACCGGCGGCTGCAGGCTGTCGGGCAGCTTGGCCACCTGCTCCTTGATCCAGGGGTGCGGCTGCATCCAGTCCACCGTCGGGTTGCGGGGCGTTGGCAACGCCACCCAGAAGCGCCCCTGGCTGTCGGCTGCCACGCCGTCCGGGAAGCCCGGCAGGTTATCGGCAAACACTTCGGCAGTGCCCGCCTTGCGGCCGGTCAGCCAGTATTTGAGGATGCGGTATTTCCAGGTTTCGTTAACCAACAGGAAACTACCGTCTTTGGCCACCGCCACGCCATTAGCAAAATGGAGGTTGCGCAACAGCACATCGGTCTTGCGGGTGGCCGGGTTGTAGCGCAGCAGGCGCCCGTGGGGCTGCATCTCCAGCAAGTCCAGCCGGTATTCGGACTGGTCGAAGCGGGAACTGGCGTCGGTGAAGTAGATCATCCCGTCCGGCCCGATATCCACGTCGTCGGTGAACTTGAAGGGCAGCCCCTCGGCTTCCCGGGACAAGGTACGAATAACGCCGTCTGGCGTGATCGAGAGCAGCCCCTTGTAGGCGTCCGCCACAATCAGGTTGCCGTTGCGGTCAAACGCCAGCCCCAGCGGACGCCCTCCGGTGCGGGCCCAGGTTTCCACGCGACCGTCCGGCCACACTCGCACCACCTTGCCATCCTGGGTGCCGCCGTAGACGCGCCCGGTTTTGTCCACAGCCACGTCTTCCGGCCCGTAGACCTGGCCCTGGGCGATCAGTTCCGCCTGCTTCAGCAATTCATTGGGTGCGGTGCGGCCGGACAATCCGGGAGACGGCGGCGGCGTCCAGGCCCGGCTATCGACCGGTGACGGCGTCAGCAGGAAGCCGCCGATCAGCAGGAACAGGACCACACAGATTGCATACACCCAACGCATGAAAGCTCCTTGTTGTTGGACTACCCGGCCTTTAAACCCTAGCAGACGCTGCGCCGGCGCTACCGATCAGTTGGGGTCAAACTCACCGTCCAGGAAGCGTCGGCACAGGTTGGTGAACAGATCCGGCTTTTCCGCATGCAGCCAATGGCCGGTGCCGGGAATGATGCGCAGGGAAGCTTTGGGGAAATACCGGTCGAACGTTTCGCGCTGCCCCTCACCGATGTAGTCGGAGTCTCCACCCTTGATGAACAGGGTCGGACCATCGAAAGGCCCCTCGGCGGTTGGACCGGCGGCAATCTGTTCGTAATGGTCCTGGATAGCGTCCAGGTTCAGGCGCCAGGCAAACCCGCCTTCCCCGTCACGCACCAGGTTTTTCAGCAGGAACTGCCGCACGGGGGTCACGGGGACATACTCCGCCAGCGCCTTGTCGGCCTGTCCGCGGGAGGTCACCCGGGCCAGGTCGAGGCTGGTCAGGCCCTCGATGATGTCGTCGTGGTGAGGTGGATAGGCCACCGGCGCGATGTCCGCCACGATCAGGCGGTCGACCCGGTCGGGATGGGCCAGGGCCAGCTCCATCGCCGTTTTGCCGCCCATGGAATGCCCCAGTACCGAAGCCTGTTCCAGGTGAGCCTTGTCCATGTAGCGCAGGACATCGTCGGCCATGGCCGGATACCCCATGGCATCGGTGTGCGGCGAGCGACCGTGGTTACGCAGGTCGAGGGCGTGAATCTGGCAGCTGTCCGCCAGGCGCTGGGACACGCCGCCGAGGTTTTCCAGGGATCCGAAAAGACCGTGCAGGACGATCAGGGGCTCGCCCTCGCCCGTCACGCGGTGGTGCAAATCCAGGCTCAAGTCAGCCTCCTTATAGCCAGGCGCGGAGTTCACCCAGCGCCGTCGAATTGAGCAGGTAGGATACCTCATGTTGCAGGGCCAGTTGCTGCACGTCCGCGGCCAGGGCATCCAGGTCGTCCATCTGCGGGCTCATGCTGGATTGGTCGGAGACGTAGCCCCACATGTGCTGCAGGGCATTGCGGATGCCGCCCTCCGGCGGCGCCACCCGGGACGCGTTGACCAGGGCCAGCCACAGGGTCTCGAGCGGTGCAGACCGGGCCGCGACGCGCCGACCGAAGCTTTCGTAGGCCTGCCGGTTGCGGGCCAGCAGGCTGTACTTGTAGGTGGCCCAGAGTTCGTGATCGTTGCGCGGCATGCGGATCCGGCCACGCTGGCCGGCTTCGGCCCGGGCCGTGATGTAGCGGATTTCCGCGGCCAGTGACGCGGCATCCAGCGGCGGCCAAATAATGGCCTCGCCGGTCACCGCCACCTGCCCGGGCACAGCGTGGCCGCGCAACGTCATTTCGCCCATCAACTGGTTCAGGCGCAAGGTCAGGGCATCCTCGTGCCCCAACCAGTTTGCCGGTAGCCGATCACCGGCGCTGCGGCCGCGGTCGGTACTGACGAGCCCCACCAGCAGGCGCATCTGCGCCGCCAGCAATTCGTCATCGAGAAACCCGGCATCCAGATCGAACACTCTGTTTTTTTCCATTACCGCTTACCTTTGCGTCGCTGGATCCCGTCAGTTTGGCCGCTCCAGTCACAGAACGGAACGGCCAGAATGGACCATAATGCATTCAGGCCCGATGCCCTCACCGACAACCGGAGTACACCCAAGCTATGAGACGAATCAGTCCCCGCGACAGGCGCCGCTTTCGCCGGCTACCGGCAACGGAACTGAATCTGGCCTGGCGACCGCGCAAGCGTCTGCTTGCCCGCTATCGCCCTATTCAGGGCCACGATTTTACACGGGAAGGCGTCGCTGTCACCGCGGCAACGGACACATTCAGGGAAGGCGATCAGGTCGAGTTGCTGATCGAACTGGCTATGGCTGGCGAGAATCTGGTGGTCAGCCGTGTGCTCGCCGACGTGGTCAATGTGGCCAAGGAGGGAAACCAGGCCCGTGTCGGACTGGCTTTCGATGTGGCCGCCAGCCGTCGGTTCGGCGCCGCTGCGCTGCGTGCCCGGCTGGGCCGCATGGAAGGCATTCTGGAACGCAGCGAAAAACAGTGGCTACGCTCTCAGCCGCTGGACAGCATTACCGGACTGGCGGGTTAGTGAGTCGGCCATTTCAGAAGACAAAAAAAGGCCGCCTATTGGCGGCCGATGTGCGAAGGGATTAGCAATAGTAGATGCTGTTGAGATAGTTCTTGAGAGCCTCGCAGTTACGACGTTCCTGCTCGGTATGCGGAACAAAAATCTGCAGATCCATCCCAAACACCTCCTGACAATGTCAGTTACCCATGAATTCCATTCCAGCTTAACGCCTCTTAACGCACTCGACGTTGACACCCTGACCCAACTGTTTGACATTTGGTAACACCCAACGACAAAAACGAGACTCATGCCGACCCACCAAGCCCGATCCGACGTGACCCCGCAGGAGCCGCAGGTGACGGCCTCCACCGCTCTGGGCCTGGTGCATTACTTGGACACCCGGGACCTCCTCGAAGAGAACACCGTTGCGTCCCTGCTCGGTCTGCCGCTCGCGGAACTGGCGAACCCGGACCTGCGTCTGCCTGCCTGTCATCACTACCGTCTTTGGCAACACGCCGAACAGGTCACCGGCGACGCAGCCATCGGCCTGCATGCCGGCGAGGTGGTGGATCCCGACCGAATGGGCCTGGTCGGCCACGTTTTCTTCAACTGCGATACCCTGGGCGATGCCGTCATGCAGTACGTGCGACTGCATCGGCTGATCAACGAATCCGTGCATCTCAAGCTGGAACAGACCGCCGATCTGGCGGTGCTGACCTGGGAGGCCGACCAGCCCGAGTTCTACTGCCGCCAGGACATGGATCGCACCCTGGCCGCTGTGGTGAGCCGGGCGCGTCACTTTATCCATCCTCAGCTGGACATTGCCTGGGTGCGGGTCGCCCATCCCGAACCGGCCTACGCGGACGAATACCGCCGCATCCTGGATTGCCCGATCCGTTTTGGCGAGCCAGCCATGGCGCTGGCCTTCAGCGCCCACTACCTGGACCGCCCGATTCCTCACCGCAATCCTTATGTGCATTCGGCCATGCTGAAGCAGGTCAACAGCCTGCTGGCCAGACTGCAGACCCGGCGCCGCTTCAGCCGCAAGGTGCGGCGACTGATATCCCGGCAGATGGCCAGCGAGCGTATCGACGCCGACTCCCTCGCCCAGCAACTGCACATGAGTCGCCAGACGCTCTACCGGCGCCTGAAGAAAGAGGGCATGAGCTTCCAGGAACTGGTCGAGCACGTACGCAAGGACAAGGCCCTGCGTTATGTGGCCTCGGACCGCTACGCTCTGGGCGAGATCGCTTTTCTGTTAGGCTTCTCGGAGTTAAGCGCCTTCAGCCGGGCCTTCAAACGCTGGACTGGCGAATCACCCGCGCAGTATCGCGCCCGCCACTAAACAGGGAGTTTTCGGCGCATGTGGGATCCCACACTGCTCACGTTGTCACTGCTGGTCGTCTACGGCCTGGCGCTGTTCTGCGTCCTTCGCATCCTGCTCCACTACCGCACGGCCCAGGGCGCCATTGCCTGGATCATTGCCCTGCTGGCGTTCCCCTACCTGACCCTGCCGCTGTTTTTCCTGTTCGGCCGCAACCGCTTTGCCGGCTACATCAAGGCCAGACGTTCCGGCGACGAGGCCCTGAACCAACTGCTCAGCGTATTCAGTGAAGAGGATCAACTCACACGGATTCCTGACAGCGCCGACCCCAGTCCCGAGCTGCGGGTACTGACACGCCTCGTAGGCCAGCCGTTCACCCGTGGCAACCACTGCACCCTACTCAAAGACGGCAAGGAGACCTTCGAGGCGCTGTTCGATGCCATGGAGAACGCCCGGCACTATATCCTGCTGGAGTTCTACATCGTCCGCTCGGACAAAGTCGGCCAGCGCATCAAATCGATCCTCAAGCGCAAGCTGGACGAGGGCGTGAAGGTCTACTTCACCTACGACGACATCGGCAGCGTGTGGCTGCCCCGCAACTACCTGAAGGAGCTGACCCAGGCCGGCGCCCGGGTGGCCGCTTTTGGCGACGGCAACGTCCGCCGACGACGCTTCCAGATCAACTTCCGCAACCACCGCAAGCTGCTGGTGTGCGACGGCACCGTGGGATTTGTCGGCGGCATCAACCTGGGGGATGAGTACCTGGGCACCCTCACCGACCATCTGGCCTGGCGCGACACCCACTGCCGCATCGAAGGCCCCGCGGTGATGGGGCTGCAGCTGGCGTTCGTGGAAGACTGGTACTGGGCTGCCAACGACCTGCCCCGGCTCAACTGGTCACCCCAGCCCTGCCCTGGCAGCGACCAGGAAGTGCTGGTGGTTCCCACCAGTCCGGCGGACCGGTTTGATACGGGCACCCTGTTCTTCCTCAACTGCATCAACAACGCCCGCCAACGCGTCTGGATTACCTCCCCCTATTTCGTGCCGGACCTGCAGGTGGTCAACGCGCTGCAGCTGGCCGCCCTGCGCGGGGTGGATGTGCGTATCCTGATTCCGGAAAACCCCGATCACAAACTGGTCCGCCTGGCGGCCTATTCCTACCTGGTGCAATCCTCCAAGGCGGGCATCGGCATCTATCGCTACCAGCCCGGCTTTATGCATCAGAAGGTGGTGCTGGTGGACGATCGATACGCGGCGGTGGGCACGGCCAATCTGGACAACCGATCCATGCGGCTGAACTTCGAGATCTGCGCGGTAGTCACTGACAGCGACTTTATTGGGGATGTGCGCCGGATGCTGGAAGCCGACCTGCGCCAGTGCCGCCCGATGACGCCGGAGGACTACAGCCAACGTTCCATGGTGTTTCGCCTGGCCTGTCGAGCGGCACGACTGCTTGCACCGGTTCTTTGAGGTGTTGAAGCAAGGTTCCCTGAGCGCTTGCAGTTCTCAGGCAATGTGAGAGCATAGCGCCAAGCGCACTGTGCCGTTATGGCGGCGCAAATGCCTGGTGCCCATGTTGGCGGGCGTCACTGCGACCGGTCGCCGCGAATTACCCGGAAGTCCTTCATGAAGCCATTCAAACCCCGTGAAACCCTGACCGAACAGGTCGCCCAGCACATCGAGAACATGATCGCCTTTGGTCAGCTGCGATCCGGTGAGCGCATCTATGAAAGCGCCATGGCCAAGCAGCTGGACGTCAGCCACGGGTCGGTCCGGGAGGGCCTCCTGCTGCTGGAGAAGCGCCACCTGGTGCGCAACGTGCCGCGCCGGGGCGCGTTCGTCACAGAGCTCGATGCGTACTTCGTGCGCAGTCTGTATGAAGTGCTGGAGCTTTACCTGTGCCACACAGGGCGTAAACTGGCCCGCCAATGGCAACCCGAGGACATGGAGAAACTCGAGTCCCTCTATGCGCGCATGGACGAATGCTTTCAACGCAGTGACCTGCTGGGCTTCCTCGATCTGGGTATCGAGTACACCCAGGCATCGCTGGCCTACGCCGACAACTACTTCATCCTGGAAGCGATCAAGGATCTCTGGCCGTCGGCCAAGCGCTGCGCCTTCCTGGCGTTCCAGCACGCCAACCAGCAGGTGCTGCTCGATAACCTCGCGCACATGCGCGAATCCATCGATGCCATCAAGCAGCGGGACGAGGCGCGGCTTGAGCGTATCCTCCAGGATTACGCCGCACGCCAGTGCGAGGAAGTCATCTCCTACATCGAAAATACGCAGCCGCGGGATGATGTGGCCCGCTGATCACCGCGCCAACTCCGGACTGCTGATCCTCCTGCTGCTGACCCTGGCCGGCTGCTCCAGCACCCCATCGCCGGAGTCGTTGCCACCGGCGCGGCCGGTCACGCCGACGCCGACCCCGGAAGAACCCAGTGGACAACCGGAAGCGGCGTCGCCATCGACGCCTTCCAACCAAACTCAGCAGAAAACCGCCCCGACACCGGCATTGTGCGCCTGGAGTAAAACCCGGGGCGTCGCGTCGCTGTTGGCTCGGGAGGAGGACATCGGCACCTGGCAGTTCTTTCCCGGCGACGATATCGTCCACCACAAGGTGCCGGACAAGGCGGACCAGGGCAGTGAGTACCGCGCTATCCTGGAGCGGCCACTGAACGGCCCCTGCGACCAGGAACGCCTGATTCTGGTGGCGCCGGTTATAGTCCGATAAACAGGCTTTCCAGCGAATAGCCGACGGTCAGGAAGCCGGCCCAGTGGTCGTCATCCGCCCAGGCGGTGGAGATTTGGACCGGCCCCAGGAAGGTGTTGACCCCGGCAAACACCCCGTAGGAGTGGATCACGTCCGACCATTGGGCATCGCCGATGTCCTGCCAACCGTTACCCCCCTCGTAGCTGACGCCGGCAAAGAAAGGCACGATGGGACCGCCGAAGCGACGGTAGGTGTACAGGCTCAGCAGGGCCGCGTCCTGGCCGGTCACTTCGCCGCGGGCGTACGCCGACAGCCGGTGGAAGCCGCCGAGGGACACGTAGTTCTCCACCCCCGCCTCGCCTTTGGTGACCGCGCTGGCAAACAGTTGGCCGACGACGACCTGGTCGCCCCACTCGCCGGCTTTGGCCGCCAGCATGGTGGTGCGGTCGAAATTGCGGTCGGCCCCGATGCCGGGACGCTCGAAGCGGCCATTCAGGCCAAAGAAACCGCCGTTGCTGGGCAGGAACGGGTCGTTGAGGGTGTCGAAGGTCAGCTGCAGGGTCCAGGCGCCCTGATTGACGCGATCACTGAAGTCGTTGGTTTCCCCAAGCTCATCCTCCACCGACGCCACACCACGACGATAGCCGGCCCGAACCTCGCCCTCGGCACCCAACTCCATGCCCATGCTGAGATCGAAAGAGCTCTCTTCCAGCTCAATTTTGCCGACGCGATCCCCACTGTCGTCAAACACCGAGTAGCTGTCACGCTTGTACTGGCCGCCGACCAGCGCGAAACGGCGGTAGCCGTAGTCCAGCGGCTGGAACCATTCCGTTCGCACGTAGGGCTCGGTGCCCAATTGCACGCCGGTTTTCCACTCCGCACCCAGGGAGTTTAGCTCGGTCATCTGGTAGGACCCGGCTACGTTGAATCGGGTCTCGTCCTGGAAATTGTCTTCATAGGACAGGCCAAAGCGCAGGTAATTGGGCCCCCAGCTTTTTTCCTGCACATCGATGACCAGGACGGCCCCTTCGCCCGGATTGTCGCCCGGCTCCAGGGAATAGCTGACCGTCTCGTAATAACCCAGTCCATAGATGCGCCGCAGGTCATCCTCCAACTGATCCACATCCAGCGGCTGGCCCGGCTCCTGACGGATCCGCGAGCGCAGGAATTCACGGGACAGCCGGGAATCGTCGTCGATGCGAATGCTGGCGATGCGCTCCGGCGTGAAGCGCGCGGTTTGACGGCGTTTTTCGTAGGCGGCCCAGGTTGGCGCATCGACACTCAGGTGGTTCAGGCTGACGGCCTTGTTGCGGGTGGCGGTAGCGCCGATCTCGATGATCTGCGTGGCGTCGTAGAAGTCCGCCGATGTCATGCCTTCCAGGTCGGGACGAATCAGCACGTCGCCGTCGCCCATCCGGTCCAACTGGTCGTCCACGTTGCGGCGGGTCATCAGGGTGGTGAGCTGCCCCACCACTGAAAAGGCGCCGGTCAGCTTTTCCGTATCCTGCAGGGCGTCGCTGATGTCCACAGCAATCACCACGTCCGCCCCCATGGACTGGGCCACGCTGATGGGCAGGTTGTTGGCAATGCCGCCATCGACCAGCAGCTTGCCGTCAATCTCGGTGGGTGCATAGACGCCGGGAATGCTCATGCTGGCGCGGATGGACTGGGCCAGGGAGCCGTGACTGAGCACCACTTCCTTGCCGGTGCCCAGATCCGTGGCCACAGCCCGGAAACGCAGGGGCAGGTCATCGAAATCCCGCACCAGGGCCGCCTTACGGGTCAGTTCGTTGAGGATAAAACCGAGGTTTTGTCCGGCCACCAGCCCGCGCCCGACGGTAAACCCCCGGCTGCTCAGGCCGATGCCCGGATCGACCGGGTAGCGCCAGTCGTCGAATTTGCGCCGTACCGGCTTGTAGGCTCGCCCCGGACTGTCCTGGAAGCTGGAGACCCAATCCATCTCGATGAAGCGGTCCTCGATCTCATCCACGTCCATGCCCAGGGCGTACAGGGCCGCCACCGCAGAACCGGCGCTGGTACCGACGACGATATCGACGGGCACATGCATTTCCTCCAGTGCCCTCAGCACGCCTACGTGGGCCATTCCCTTGGCGCCACCACCGCTGAGAACCAGAGCCACGACCGGCCGTTTCTCACCCGGCGCGTCGTCCGACAGCGCCTGGGCGCCTACGGAAAAGGCGCAGGCAGACAACAGCAAGGCAGTGATGATTCTCGACACGCGGGGAGCTCCCTACCCGGGCTTGAACAGTGGATCCGATCAGCGGCGTCCTGACCGGCAAACGTCTCATCCGGGACGCTGCCGGTTCAGATGCGGCGGGTATTATTGGCGATCTTTCTCGTCATCGGCCAGTGACAAATGGGAAATGTCGGGCACGACCGGCGGTATCTCTTGCCGTTGCTCCACCAGGGTGGAACCGGCCGGGGCGATCGTCCAGTCGTCCAGGTGCTCGAACATCGGCGCTTCCACTTCGTGGGTTTCGCTCAGACGATCGTGGGCCGGTGCGACCTGCAGGCTGGAATGGGCCAGGATACTGTCCACTTTTTCGCCGGCCACATTGGGGCGGTCGCCGGGTTCCACCTTGACGCCTCCGCCCGCGTCATCGGCCGTCTCCGTCGGCGCGGGCGGCGGTTCGGTGGGTGCTGGAGTGGGCTCGGCGGGCGCCGGGGCCGGTCTGGATGACGCCTCTGGCGTCGGCCGGGCAGACCGGGATGCCGGCTCAGGGGTTTCGCCAGCCGCACTCATCGGCTCCGCATAGGCCACCATGCCGTGCTTGTGCAGGACCGCCACGTATTTCTCGGCCTGCTCCTGATCCAGCTTGTTGCGGATCACCACCCGCTTACCACTGAACATGCGCTCGACCTGTTCCACCGAGGCCTTGAACAGGGCCCGGGCGTTGGCGCGAGCCGACTGCTGATCCGTACCGGGCGTGCACTCGCCCTGGAATACCAACTGATACATGACTGCTCCTCCACTGAAATACATCGCCGCGGAAACGCCCCGCCCCGTGGTTTTCTACCATCCTAGCGCATCCGGCAGAACCGCCAAAGCCGCACCGGCCTGCGGGCGAAAAGTCGTTCCCCTGTCTTCCGGATTGACGTAGCATTTGCCTCATTTTGGGGCATTGAGCCGTATCTTGCCGGGGGAGTACCGCATGCTTCTGCTACTGATCAAAGTTGTCGTCACGCTGGTCACCGTCCTGGCGCTGGCCTGGCTCGCCGAGCGGGTGAGTACCCGGGTGGCCGGCGTTCTGGCCGGCTTCCCGTTGGGGACCGGCGTCGCGCTGTTCTTCCTCGGGTTTGAGCAGGGGCCGGCCTACGCGGCGGACGCGGCACGAGGCACCCTGCTCGGCTTTATCGGTGCCCAGGCACTGGCGCTGGCCTTCGCCGCCAGCGCCAGTCAGCACCGACTGAACACTTTGGCACTGTCGCTGCTGGCGTTCCTGGCGGTCGCCCTGCCGCTGTCGCTGCTGGATCTGCCCCTGTGGGCGGCCCTGCCGATCAGCGTTCTCTCAACCATCGTCGCCCACCGGCTCATGCGCCATCTGGCGGACACCGCGATCACGCTGCGCCGGCCGCCGGGCTGGGGCGTGCATATCCTGCGCGGCATCATATCCGGGTTGATTGTCGTGGGCGTGACATCGGCGGCGTACTGGGGCAGCACCACGCTGAGCGGCGTCCTTGCGGCCTTCCCCATTACCTTCTTCCCGCTGCTGGCGATTGTCTTCTGGCAGCATGGCCCGGCCCCGGCGCAAACGCTGGTCAAACACTACCCGGCGGGTATGGGCTCGCTGATTACCCACACGGTGGCCGTGGCTCTGCTGTATCCGCATTTGGGGATTGTCGTCGGCACACTGTGCGCCCTGGCGCTGGCCACCGTCTGGTCAGCCGGGTGGCTGGCGTGGCAGAGACGCCAGTCCTGACGGGCCCTGACATGACGTTGCCATTGCAAACAATTGAAAAAAGAGTGCGCAAGGACTAAGCAAACCCGCATCGGTTTGCCATAATGCACCGTAACATCGCTTAACATTCCGTTACATTTCAGGCAGGGATCAGTGATGGCCACGCGCACCAAAATCCATATGACGGCCCTTTCCAGGCTGCTGGCAGGCACCGGATTCCTGGCGGCCATGGTCCTGAGTGCCTCTGCGCGCGCCGAAAACATCGACCTGCTGATGAGCAGCCTGTTCCAGACCGACGGCCCCACCTACATCGGCGCCACCAGCGTCAACCGGGACGACATCCCCGACAGCGCCAACTACGCCAAGAAATACCTGATCGTTGACTTCCGCTTCCAGCAGCAACCGCCGGACAGCAGCCTGCAGGCGAGCATCCACACCATCTGCATGGCCATGATCCGCGACCATGACCTGATGCAGCGCCTGACTCACCAGGGTTACGACATGGTGTCCGTGGCGTTCGACCGCCGGTCCCAATACGACTGCCTCTGATCCGCCCACCCGGGCCTAGGACGTCTGCGGGTCATCCGCCAGCAAATCCGGGAAGGCCTCAAGCCGATCGTGGACACTGTCCAGATCGAACGCGTCGACGTCGGCCAACAAGTCACGGCCGTATTCCACAATGTCCAGCGCGCCGTAGCGTTTGCCCCACTCGATGACCTGCTGGGCAAAGGTGGCCAACTGCTCCGGATCGCCACTGCCGCGCATGCCTTCCCAGTCGGAGGCGAACTGCGCCTGCAGGTCCCGGGACAGCCGACGACGCTGGTAGGGGTTGGTGACCGGGCGCAACACCACTTCTTCCCGATCGGCGCCGGCGTCCGCATCGCCGTCAACCGCCTCAAAGTCATGATCCAGGAAGCGCGCCAGCTCCTGCATCAGCACGTAACGACTCACCGGCTTCTGCAGGAAACCATCGAACCCGGCATCCTCGATGCGGCTGGCATCGCCGGGCATGACAGAGGCGGTCAGGGCAATCACCGGAATGTGGGCCAGTGCCTCGTCTTCGTGCATAGTGCGGCGGCAGGTGAAGCCGTCCATCACCGGCATGCGGATATCCATCAGTACGGCGCCGGGCTGGCATTCCCGGGCCACGCTCAGGGCCTGACCGCCGTCCTCGGCTTCGATCACCTTGAGCCCGGCCGGCTCCAGCATGTCGCGCACCAGTTGCCGGTTGATGCGGTTGTCGTCAACCACCAGGACCACGTCGTCCCTGAAGACAAAACCGGGATTGTCCTCGGATTGCGTGTCCGGACCGGTGGTCGACGTCTCCACATCGTGCAGCACCACGCGGAAGCAGGAGCCTTCGTCCGGAACGCTGTGGACGCTCAATTCACCGCCCATCATGCGCACCAGCTTGCGGCTGATCGCCAGCCCCAGGCCGGTGCCGCCGTATTGCCGGTTGCTCTGGCCTTCCTGCTGTTCGAAGGCATCGAAGATCCGGGCCTGCTGGTCGTCGGGAATGCCGATACCGGTGTCGCGTACCTCAATGACCAACTGGCAGTCTTCGCCGGCATCGTCGCTGTGACAGCGCTCGGTGTGGGCGGTCAGGGTGATTTCGCCCTCGTGGGTGAACTTGATGGCGTTGCCCACCAGGTTGAACAACACCTGGCGCAGCCGGGTCTCGTCCAGCACCATGGCCCGTGGCATGTCCTCCGACAAGGAGACGGTCAGGGTGAGGCCACGGGCCTTGGCGCGCATTTCGAAGATCCGGCGCACGTCTTCCAGCAGCCGTTTCAGGTCCAGCGCACCGAACTCCAGGCGCATCTTGCCCGCCTCGATCCGTGACAGGTCGAGGATGTCGTTGATCAGGGTCAGCAGACTGCGGCTGCCGGCCTTGATGGACTCGATATAGCCCCGCTGACGGGTGTCGGTCACGCTGCCTTCCAGCAATTCGCTGTAGCCCATGACCGCGTTCATCGGCGTGCGGATTTCATGGGACATGTTGGCCAGGAACTCACTCTTGGCCCGGTTGGCCGACTCCGCTTCCCGGGCCAGCTTCTCCGCTTCCAGCTTGGCCGCCCGCAGCTCATCCTCGCTGCGGCGCAGGGCGTCCTCGGAACGGATCCGCTCATCCACTTCCCGCGACAGCTTGCGGTTCCAGTACAGGAAGATCAGCACCACCACCACAGCAATCAGGACCACCCGGCGCACCACGGTGTAATCGATGTCCTGCTCGATATCCAGGTGGATCCAGCGGTTGTAGATCTTGTCGTATTCGTCCTTCTCGATGGCGCCCAGGCCCTTGTTGAGGATTCGCAGCAGCTCTGGCTCATCGCGCCGGACCGCCAGGCGCAGCTCGTACTGGTAGGGCGTAATGCTGGTGATGCGCAGGTTGGACAGGCCCAGGTGCGCGACGGTGTAACTGACCCCGGGTATGTGGGTGATCATCACATCCAGATCGCCGTTGGACAGGGCCAACAGCCCTTCTTCCAGGTTATCCACCGGATACAGGTTGAGCTCGGGATGGTTGATCAGCAGGTATTCATGGCTGGCCTGCTGGCGCACCACGCCCACTCGCTCGTCACGCAGTTCCCGCAGGTCGCCGATAAACCGGCCGTCGTCCCGGATGACCATGGCGATGGGCAGGCTCAGGTAGGCCCGGGTAAACAGGAACAGTTTCTCGCGACGGGGCGTGCGCGGCAGGGCCGGCAGGATGTCGATGTCGCCGTTCTGCAGCATGCTCTCCGCCTTCGACCAGTCGTCGATCTGGCGGGTGGCGAAGCGGGTATCGAGGCTGTCGCCCAGCTTGCCGACCAGGTCCGGCACCAGGCCCGTGGCCCGGTCGTCCTCGGTAAACTCGAACGGCGGCCAGTCCTTGCGAAAGGCGACCCGCAGGTCCGGGTGCCGTTTGAGCCACGCCTGCTCGTCCGGCGTGATAGTCACTTCATTCTGGTTGTCCACACCGGGCAACTCGAAAGACATCCATTTGCCCTGGATTGCCCGGCTCTCACTGCCGGTAATGGCTTCCACGCCGGCGTTCAGCACCCGCTGCAGCCGGGCGTTGTCGCCGGCAACAGCGAAGGCTACTTCGGCCGGCTGGCTGTTGAGAACGGTGACCAGGGAAATCTGGTCGATCAGGCCGGCGCGCAGATAGTCGGAGATCACCGGCATAGGGGCAAAGAACGCGTCGGCGCGTCCATTGATGATGCTGTTCACCGCCTCACTGACCGACCGCACCGGAATCGGGCGGAACGACTGGATCGAATCCAGCAGCGTGTACTGGTGGCTGTCCCCGGCGATCAGCGCCACCCGCTTGCGCTCCAGATCGGACAGTCGCTGAACGGACGCGTCCTGGGCATTGGCAAACAGACCGTAGTTGAGGGTCATGACGCTTTCCGTGAAGCGCAGATCGGGCGCGCTGACTGCCGGCTGCACGGTGGTGACCAGGGCGTCCAGCTCACCGTTGCGCAAACGGGACTCCAACGTCATGGCCGCGCCGGGCACCAACTCGACCTTCACGCCCAGCTTGCCGCCCACCAACCGGGCAAAGGCGGGATAGGTGCCCACCATGTCGCCATCGGTCGCCAGGTAGGCCAGCGGCTTGCGCTGACCGGCAATTCCGATGCGCAACGTGTCCTGTTTTCCCAGCCAGGCCAGATCCTCGGCCCCGAGTACCGGTTGCGGCGAATCCATAAGCGGGTCGGCCTGGGCAAACGCCCCCAGCAACTGGCACAGTACAATCAGGAGAGCGGGCGCCAGGATGCGCATCACTTGGATATCCTCGGGTGTTTGACTAGATTTAAACGGGAAGCCTTAACGTGGGCACGACGGCCACCGACGCAGAGGACTTTAGCATCATGGACACGAGTCAGCACACTCTGGAGACGCTGTTCGAGCAACTTGGCCTGCCGGCCGATCCAGGCAGTATCGAGGCTTTTATTGCCAAGCATGCTCCGCTCCCCCGGGAAACGGCTCTGGCCGATGCGCCGTTCTGGAACGCCGCGCAATCGTCCTTCCTGCATGAAGGCATCGACGACGATTCCGACTGGGCCGAGGTCATCGACGAGCTGGACGCCCTCCTGCGCCATTGAACGGCGGGCAGACGCCGCGCCGGTTCAGGCCCGGGTGACCTGATTGCGCCCGGCATTCTTCGCCCGATAGAGCGCCTTGTCGGCCATATCGAACAATTCCTCGGGGGTTTCGGCCTGCTCGAAGGCCACCAGGCCGGCCGAAATGGTAATGCCGACCGGCTCGTCCTGGAAGTGGAAGGGCAGACCGGCAATGTGCTCGCGCAGGTCGTCAATCACCGTGTACGCTTTGTCCACCGGGGTTTCCGGCAACAGCAGGACAAACTCCTCCCCGCCATACCGCGCCACGAAATCCGTTGTGCGGACACGATCGCACAGGACCTTGGCGACCAGCTGAATCACCCGGTCGCCGGCCTTGTGGCCAAATGAATCGTTGACGGTCTTGAAGTGGTCGATGTCGAGAATCGCCAGCGATGCCGGATGCCGATAACGCAGCCAGCGTTCGAATTCGAACTGCAGCCGTTGCTGCCAGGCCTCCCGATTGGGCAGCTGGGTAAGCATGTCGGTCAGGGCCCGGGAACGCTCCGCGCGCAACTGCTCCTGAACCTGCTCCGAATACGCTTCCATGCCGGCCAGTTTTTCCTGCATGGCGGCCAGTTCGTCCTCAAGGATTTTCTCCCGACGGCACTCGTCTTCCCGGTATGCCTGGAACGATGACGACAGGGACTGGATGTTGCGGCTCACCGAAGCTTTGAGGTCGTCCAGACTGGTGGACGTCTCTACCGCCTGTCCCATATCCTCCAGTCGGCTGCTCACCGCCTGGTTCAGGCGATCGGACGCGTCACGCTGATCCTGCCGCGCCTCCGCCTGCGCCTGGCAGTTGGCCTTGAGTGCGGCGAGGCGATCATCCAGGCGCCGCAGGAAGGCTTCGAATTCATTGCGGCTGCGGCTGACCGCCGCAATGACCAGATCAACGATCTCGTTGAGGGCATCCCGCAGCTCCGGCCACTCCATGCTCTGGTCCAGAAGCTGCTTCAGGTGCTGCGCACGGGCGTGAGCCGACGGTTCCAGAGTGACCTGCTCTAACACATGCTCCAGCAATTCACCAACCCGGCGAGCGATGTTCACGCGTGGGTCGTCAGCGGGATCTTCAGCAGGTGCGGCCAGTGCGCTGCCGGTAGATGCCCCGGCGGGAACCGGCGTCGCGTCATGACGCTGGCGCGAGAAAAAGCGCCGCCAACTCCGATCCTCAGGCTGATCCAGCGTCTCGCGGTGGGATTCCAACAGGGTCGCCAGCTCCGTCAGCCAGGACGCCATGCTTTCACTGTCCGGGCCCAGGTCGGCAATGCGCTTTTCCAGGGATCGAAACTGCTTGCGGACGGCGCTCTCCGTCTGCTCCACCTGATCGAGAATGCGCTCAAGCGCCTGGTGCAGGTCCCGCTCGGAACGCGATCGCTTCTCGTCAAGCCGTTCCAGGGCCTGATCGAGCCGTGTCTGGACCTGACGCAAGATGCCCAGATCACAGGTCTCCCGGCGCAAGACATCCCGCAACTCGCCCAGCAGCTTGTCGATGGCGGCGTCCTGCCCCGAGGCGAACAGACTGGTGCGCACCAGCAGACGTTGCAGCGTGTATCGTTCTTCTTGCCAGTCCTTTTGGCCGGCCTCTTTTATGCTCATGATGACAGCCTTGCGATCGCGGCAGGTAACGAGTGCCGTTATTTGGGACGCTTGCCGCGGGCATCCCATACCCGAGACCAACGCACGCGCCCTCAGGGGATCTCGTTTCAGCTCCGTGGGCCGGAGCGAATCAACGCCCCCTTAAAAAGTATTCATGTCCATATAGGGTAGACGTCCCTTTCCCGGGCATCTACTCGATCAGGGATCGGATTTTGTTCAGGATTCCGCCTCATCCCCGCGTCCACGACGCCGCGCTCGTGGGTGGCTCCGGTCGTAGACCCGGGCCAGGTGCTGGTAATCCAGGTGGGTATAAACCTGGGTGGTGGCAATGTCCGCATGCCCGAGCAGCTCCTGCACCGCCCGCAGGTCGCCGCTCGACTCCAGCAGGTGGCTGGCGAACGAGTGCCGCAGCAGGTGCGGGTGCAAACGCTGATCCGCGCCTTTGTGCCTGCCCCAGCGGCTGAGCCGGGACTGCACGCTGCGGGCACTGAGACGCCGGCCCTGGCGGCTCAGGAACACGGCGTTCTGTCCCTCCGGTGCCAGGGTACCTCGCACACTCAGCCAGCGATCCATGGCCTGCCAGGCTTGCCGACCGACCGGCAGGATCCGGGTCTTGTTGCCCTTGCCCAACACGCGCACTTCGCCGGCGCGCCGGTCCAGGCCGTCCAGATCCAGACCCACCAGTTCCGCCAATCGCAGGCCGGACGAGTAGATCAGTTCGAACATGGCCAGGTCGCGGATTTCCAGCGGATCGTCCGCGTCGGCATTCAACAGGTGATTCACCTGATCCACGTCCGCCACTTTGGGGAGCTTGCGACCCGCTTTCGGCGCCCGCACGTCCAGCGCCGGGTTGTCCGTGACTTCCCGTTCGCGCAGGAGAAATTCATAGAAACGACGGATGGCCGAGAGGTGACGGGCGATACTGCGGCCACCCAGCCCTTCCCGGCTGAGTTCGGCAACGTGACGTCTCAGGCCGTGGATATCGAGACCGGACCAGCGCGTCTCGCCCCAAGCGGCCAGGTTGACGGCCAGGCGCCGGATATCACGGAGGTAATTGTGGCAGGTATGAACGGACTGCCGCCGCTCGGCGCGCAGATGCTCGATAAACCGCGACAGCGGCTCGTCGAGCGAATCCGGCAGGTCGTTGATCATCGTTATCGGGTACCCACCACCTTGTCGGTATCGGTGAGGGGCTGCTGCTGGCTGTGGCGAGCCATCAGCGGGGGCAGCAGGCGGCTCAGGGTGTCGCTGATGTAGGTCAGGAACAGCGAGCCCATGCTTTCATCAAAGTAGCCCACCTGCTGGCTGCCAATGGCAAACAGACCTAACAGGTCGCCGTGGCGCAGCGGCACCAGGGCCACCGACGCAATCGGGTTGTCCCGCTGAGGGAACAGAAACGCACGTTGCTCCAGACGGAACTGGCCGCAGACGGCGCGCTGGCCCTCCAGCAGGGCTCCCAACTGGCTCTGTGCGGCCTCTCGGGTGACCCGGATCAGGGCGCCTTCCGGCTCCGCGTCGGTACCGGCATCGTCGAACAGGATCAGTGAGGCGGCATCCAGGCCGAAGTCGCCGCGGATGCTGTCGTCGATGACCGACGCCATCTCGATGAGCGAGCGGGCTTCGATCACCTGGGTCAGCAGGCGCTTACTTTTCTCGAACAACCGGTCGTTATGACGGGCGATTTCGATCAGTTCCCCCAGTTCGTTGCGCAGCATGTCGCGTTGCTCGCGGAACAGGTGGACCTGACGTTCCACCAGGGAGATGGCCCGACCACTGTCGTGCGGAAGCGTCAGGCTGCGCAGCAATTCGTCCTGGTGGACAAAAAAATCGGGGTGGGCCTTCAGGTACGCCACGACGTCCTGCTCGGTCACTGGTGGGGCCGTTTTCGTCGCCGCCTGATCTGTCATCCCGGAAACCTCCTGTCACGACCGCCTCTTCAGGGACGGTTCTCTTTCTCGACACCCATGGGCGGGCGTCGACGCTAGCCTTTCTTGTGCCGTTTACGCCCGGACGAGCGGCCTGAACGCCCACGACGGGGCGCGTCGGTGGCCACGCGCACCTGGCCGTCATAGACCCGGGCGGTCGGCCCATCCATCATAACAGGGGCCCCTTCGCCCTGCCATTCAAGGGACAACGGCCCGCCGCGCAACACCATGCGCACTTTTTCATCCAGCAGGCCCCGCATGCGGCCGGCGACCATGGCGGCGCAGGCACCGCTACCGCAGGCCAGGGTTTCACCGGAGCCGCGCTCGAACACCCGCAGTTTGGCGTTCTGCCGGTCGATCACCTGCAGGAATCCGATGTTGGCCTTCTTGGGGAACGCCGTATGCGATTCCAGCAGTGGTCCCAGACGCTCTACCGGCGCGGTGTCCACGTTATCCACCAGCAACACGGCATGGGGGTTGCCCATGGAAACGACACTCAGCTCCACCGTCTCGCCGTCCACTTCAAGGCGATAGGTGTCTGCCCGCTCGGATGCCTCAAAAGGCACCTTCGCCGGCTCCAGTTCAGGCACGCCCATGTTGACCAGTACCCAGCCGTCCTTACCGGCCTTGAGCTCGATCACACCACCGGCGGTCTGGACGCGGATGACCTTTTTGTTGGTCAGACGCTGATCGCGGACGAAGCGGGCAAAGCAACGAGCGCCGTTGCCGCACTGCTCCACTTCGGAGCCGTCGGCATTGAAGATCCGGTAGCGGAAGTCCACGTCCGGCATACCGGGCGGCTCCACCACCAGCAACTGGTCGAAGCCGATGCCGAAATGCCGGTCCGCCAGCTGGCTGATGACGTCCGGGCGCAGGCGGAACGGCTGACTGATGGCATCCACCACCATGAAGTCGTTGCCCAGCCCATGCATCTTGGTAAACGGCAGGTTGGCGCCGCTGCTGCGGCGTCGGTTATCACTCATCGCCCTACTCCGGCAGACAGGCTTCGAGTCGCATTTGATCCTCCAGGGTCTCGCGCTGGCGAATCACGTGCACCCGGTCGCCATCGACCATCAACTCCGGCGGCCGGTTACGGGAATTGTAGTTGGAACTCATCACGAAACCGTAGGCGCCCGCCGAACGCACCGCCAGCAGGTCGCCAGCGGCCAAAGCCAGACGGCGTTCCTTGCCCAGGAAATCGCCGGTTTCGCAGACCGGACCAACCAGGTCCCAGGCCTTTTCCTCGGCGTCTGTGCGCGGGGTGACCGGCACAATCGCTTGCCAGGCACTGTACAGCGCCGGCCGGATCAGGTCGTTCATGGCCGCATCGATGATGGCAAAATTGCGGTGACCGGTACACTTGAGGAACTCGACCCGGGTCAGCAGGATGCCGGCATTGGCCGCGATGGAACGCCCCGGTTCCAGTACGATTTCCAGCGTCCGGTCGCCCAGGCGCTTCTGGACTTCGGCCATGTAGTCGCTGGGCGAGGGCGGGGTTTCCTGATCGTAGGTCACCCCCAGACCGCCGCCCATATCCAGGTGGCGAATGTGGATGCCGTCTTCGGCCAGTTGGTCGATCAGCGCCAGCACCCGATCCAGGGCATCCATGAACGGCGCGACGGTGGTCAGCTGGGAACCGATGTGGCAGTCGACGCCCACCACATCCAGGTTCGACATGGCCGCAGCCTTGGCATAGATGCGGCGCGCCTCGGCGATATCGATGCCGAACTTATTCTCTTTCAGGCCGGTGGAAATGTACGGGTGGGTACCGGCGTCCACGTCCGGATTCACCCGCAGCGAGACCGGGGCCTGCTTGCCCAGCTCACCGGCGACGTCGTTGAGACGGTCCAGCTCGGTCTCGGACTCGACGTTAAAGCAGCGCACGCCCACGTCCAGCGCCCGGCGCATTTCCGACGGCTGTTTGCCCACGCCGGAGAACACCACTTTTTCCGGCTGGCCGCCGGCCCGCAGGACCCGTTCCAGCTCGCCCACCGAGACAATATCGAACCCGGCACCCAGACGCGCCAGCACGTTGAGGACCGCCAGGTTGCTGTTGGCCTTGACCGCGTAACAGATCAGGTGATCGCGGCCGGCCAGGGATTCATCATAGGCGCGAAAATGTCGCTCCAGCGTTGCGCGGGAATAGACGTAGGCCGGCGTGCCGAACTGTTCGGCGATCCGGGAGACAGGTACGTCCTCCGCGAAGAGGGTCCCGTCACGGTAATTGAAGTAATCCATGTCGTGTCCTGTAGAGAATGTCGGAAGACCGTCTCACCGCCCCGGCAAGCCGGTTATTGCGCGTCCTTGTCGTCTTTCGACGGGGCCGGCGAGGCTGCTGTATTCGCCGGTGCAGCCTGGGGTTCCTGTGGCAGGTAGAGCGGGCCTTTCTGGCCGCAACCGGACAAGAGCAGGATAAGGCTGGTAATGGCCAACAGACGCCTGGGCATGGTGTGATCGCTCCGCTTTAACTGATCGCGCCAGTATACCCACTGGGTTGCGGTGGTGCGAGGATCGTCGGCGCCCGGGGCCCTGTCACTCATACGCTTTCCTGCAGTCCCCGATTCAACTCCCGCTCCAGGGCAATCCGGTAAGACAGGTACTGGCAGGTTTGCAGGTCCTGCTGATAGGCCTGGGGATCCAGGTCGTGGGGCAGGTTGAGATCGGTAATATACACCGGGTACGGCTCGCCGGAGCGCCGCCGCGACCGCACGTAATGCGCCACGGCCGGGATCAGCTGGTCGCCGTACTCCAGCACGCTGAACTCCTCTGCGCCGCAGAAGAGATCGAAACGCACCGGGCTGTCGCCTTCCTGATGCCCCACCGCCTGCAGTTCGAAGCCCTCCATCGGCAGGTCGTCGGTAACGCCCGGGCGGCGCTCGATCACCCACTGGCCGCGCCGTTGGACCAGTTCGGCGCAGGTGACATCCAGCTCACCACCGGCATCAATCAGCGTCCGGCGCAGCTGGCGCCGCTCGGCAATGTTCATCAGAAAGCGCAGGACGGGCGCCAGCAGGTGACGCCGGCCGGTAAAGCCCTGTTCCCAATAGCTCAGTGAGCCGTGCTCGTCGACGACCCAGACCCGGGCCCGCCGGTCGCGCACCTGGTAGAACACCTGGATGTTGTCCGGCTGACTGGCCTTACACACCAGATCCAGCGCCGGATCTTCCTCGATCGCATGGCGGTCGAGAACCACGGGCATATACGTTGGCTGCGGTTTCTGCAGGTGCTCGAACAGCGCCGCACGTGATTCAAGGGCGACGAAGCCGGGCTCACCATCGTGGAACTGCAGCACGAAGTAACGCCGCTCGATTTCAATCACATAGCGCAGCGGGTGTGGGCCACGATGGCCGGTAAAAAAGCTTTGCTGGACGTCCTGGAACAGGGTCTGCAGGCGCCGTTCAATGGAGCTGGCGTGGCCGGCATCATGACAACGTACAGTGATGACCGGCGGTTCGGCCGGCGCCACCACCCGGGCCGCCAGGATGTTCTTCAGGCACTGGATCAGCGTATCGCCCACTTCATAACGGTGAACGCTCACCTCGTGCCAGCTGTTGAGCATGACCTGATCCAGGGTTTGCACCAGGTTCTCGCGACCGCCACTGAATCCCAGCGAATCGTGCCGGCCACTCAGTTTGTGCAGCCCCTTCTCGGTCAGCGTGGCCTGCGGATCCACCGCCACGTTGACGAACAGCAGGATGCGTAACGGACGACTGTCTTCCAGCAGAGCCTCCCGTGAGGCCGCCACCTCAGGTACTGGCAAGTCGGTTTGCAGGTCCTCGATCATGCCGCGCAAGCCACCGAGGCTCAGATGACTGGACCCGCTGCGCAGGTTCAGGCGAGTTGCCCGGGTCAGCAGGCCGTTGCAATGGCACCACACCAGCATCTCCACCAGACTGCCGGAGCGCCGGATGACCGGTTGCCAGAAGGCATCGGCGGGATTTTCCAGATCCCGGTACAGCAGCCATCCGCCCACGCCGTCCGCATTCCCGTTCTGGGTCGACTGGTGGTGGAACGACAGGTTTTCTTCCGCCAGGCTGGGGGCCAGGTTGGGATTGATCATTTCCACCTTGCCGGCCTTGCGCTGGAACGCCGCATAAAGTTTTCGCCCCAGCAACCCCATATCCCGGGGCCGGATCGCCGCGCTGATGGCGTGGGTGCGCGCCAGACGCGAGAGGAATCGGTAGCTGTGGGTCAGCTCCGCCACAATCTGGCGCCGCAACACCTGCACGTCACCGGCTCGCCAGCGGTGCCGGTCGTCGAGCCAGCGCACCTGCTTGGCGTCCCAACCCCAGTCGGCCACCATCTCCTGCAACAGCGCCGACTGCCAGCGGCGATCCACCCGCTCCAGCCGGGTCAGCGGGACACCGGTCTTGAGATACAGGCTTTGGCGCACCAGCTCCAGCCGTTCCGGGGCCTGCATCCGCGTCAGCCAGTCCGCCAGCCGCTCATAAAGCATGACGTAGGGATCGAGCCGGTCCGCCTCGGTGTGGCCGGCATACACCCGGGCCTTGAACGCCAGACACAGCGGGCCTGCCTCGCGATCGCGGGCATAGCATTCGATCAGCAGCAGTTTGAGCAATGACTTCCAGGGGGAATCGATGCCCTTGTACAACTGCCAGACCCCGGCACCGAGAAACTCCGCCTCGGGGATCGCCGGCACGGGCCCGAAATCAAGGTACTGGTCCGCCCGGATGAAGCGGCATTCGATCAATTGATGCACGAGGGCGTCGTAATCGGTCTCTTCCGATGCCGGAATCAGCCACCACAAGGGGTAGCAGCCGGCCAGGTGGATCCCGGTCCGGTAGAATTCGTCCAGCAGCAGGTAATGCTGGGCACTGCCACAGTTCTCGCCGTTGACCTCGACCCGCTGGCGCCCTTCCCGGAACTCGCCGGCCGCAAACACGAACACATGCAGCTCCAGACCCAGGGAATCGGCCCAACGGGACACCGCCTCCGCCTTGGCCTCCAGACGCCGGATGGCTGCCTCGCCCAGATCCGGCCGGTGGCACAGCCACACGTCCAGATCGCTGGCCACCGAATGGCCCAGCGTGCCCGGGCTGCCCATAACGTACAGCCCCTGGATATCCGGCCGGCGACGGCCAGTGGAGCGCATGCGGAAGGTTCGGGCCAGGCGCTGCGCCGCCGCCAGCTCCTCGTCGTCCGGCTGGTAATGGGACACGCCGTAGGGGCAGGCATGATCGAGGTAGCCGGGCAGTGAGGGGTGATTCAGGTGGAAAATCAGCGGCAGCAGGTCAAGCACCACCTGCTGGCGCGTGGCCAGGGCCTCCCGGGCCCGCTGCCGGCGGACGCGGTTAACGCCCAGGAATCGGTCGCAGAGCCGGCGCAGGGTCTTGCGGTCGATCCCGTCGGCAAAATCGAGCTGGATGGCAGTGGCTGGTGTCACGCGTGTCTGGTATCCGGATTGTCAGGGTCGCACGTTCATTCTGTGGAACGTGTCTCAAACCGCCATTATCGATATGATGTGTGTCGGCTTTCAAACCACAATAACAAAACCCGTATCGGGTTGAACGTGACTCTTTCGAGTAACCGGACACGACCGTGAAGGAATTCCTCATCAGCCGCCATCGTCGCGAGAGCGCCCCCGGCGCCGAACGACGCACGCTGGTCCGCATCGACGACAACGGCATCATCACCTTTGCCGATGCCCAGGCCGATGCGGTGCTCGGCTATGATCCCCAGGAGCTGGCCGGTCGCAAACTGGCCAGCCTGGCGGCAACGCGTCAGGACGATCCGCTCGCCCCGGCTCACCATGAACAGCTCGAGCGCGGTGATCCGATCCTTCTCACCCTGCGTCACCGTGACGGCTTTTTCTTCACCGCCCGGTTCTCCATCCGGGTCGATGTCGCCGATGTGGACCAGCCGGCCACCGCCGCCATCACTCCCCGCGGCCAGGAGCCCCTGGACCCACGACTGCTGCAGATGACCGAAGCCTCCGGCCAGTTGGGCCTCTGGCAACTGGATACCCGCAGCAATCGCATGACCTGGTCCGACGGTCTCTACCGATTGTTCGACCTGCGCCCGGGCAGCGATATTTCGCCAGAGCACGCCCTGTTCTACTTCCAGGAGCACCAACAACGGGTGCGCGCCCTGTTCCGGCGCTGTGTGCGCTCAGGGGCCTCGTTCACCCGCGACCTGCACATCCTGACCGACAAGCAGCGGTTGCGCCCGGTACGCCTCAGCGGGCGGGCGCTCATGACCGGCGACAAGATCACCGCCGTCGCCGGCACCCTCGTCGACCTGTCGGAACGCCTCAATCAGCGGGAAGCCCGCCGCGAAGTGGAGCAACTGCTGCAGGGCCTGTTGGCCGCCAGTGATGACCTGATCCTGGCGGTCGATCCCAACCTCCACGTGCTGGCGCTCAACCAGGCCATGGCCAGCCAGTTCGAAAGCACCTTCGGCCGCCGCCCCCGGGTTGGCGACAACCTGTGCCAACTGCTGCAGGACTACCCCAACGAGCGCCGCCTCAACCAGCGTCTGTGGGAAAAGGCGCTGGAGCGGGATCATTTCACGGTGGAGATGCCACTGGCCCAGCAGGAACAGGAACTGCCGGTCTACGAGTTTCGCTTCCAGCGACTGCGGGACGCCCAGGGGCACACGCTGGGTGCGGTCCACGTGGGGCGCGACATCAGTTACCGTTTGCGCACCCGTGACAACCTCAATTACCTGAGCCAGCACGATCCCATGACCGGGCTGCTCAACCGGCGCGAACTGCTCCGCCGCCTGCAACGGGCCATCGATCAGACCGCCGGTGACAGCCCGGGCCACGCCCTGCTGTTCCTGGACCTGGATCACGTCACCCGCTTCAACGATTCGGCCGGCGCCGGGGCCTGCGACCGGTACCTGCGCGAACTGGCCGGGATGCTCGGCACCCGTATCCGCCACCGGGATGCCCTGGCCCGGGTCTCGGCCGACAAGTTTGCGCTGATCCTGGACCGCTGCGCCGAACCGGAAGCCCGTAAGGTGGCCCGCAATCTCTGCGATCATATCGGCGAGTTTGTCTTCGAGTGGCAGGGCCAGCCCCTGCAGACCACCGCCAGCGGCGGCCTGGTGCCGTTCGCCCGCGGCCAGGCGCCGACCCGCGCCGAAGAACTGCTGACCCTGGCGGCGGATTTGTGCCAGACCGCCAAGAATGCCGGGCGCAATCGCATCCACGTGCACCGCGATCACGGCGCCAACATGCTGGAAAGCGAGGCCCAGAAGCTGCTGGCGCGTCTGCAGGCGTGCGTCCGCGAAGACCGGATCGCGCTGATGTACCAGTCACTGCGGCCGGTCACCAGCGCCACCTGGGGCGAGCATGTGGAGATACTCGCCCGGCTGGAATACGGGGACGGCGATCAGGGGTTCTGGCTGCCCAACGATTTCCTGCCGGTGGCGGAACGCTTTGACCTGGCCCGGGACATCGACCGCCGGGTGATCCGCAAGACCCTGTCCTGGCTGCGCCAGCATGCCCTGCTGGAACCGCGCCTGAAGCTGTGCAGCTTCAACCTGTCACTGGCCAGCGTGCTGGATGAGGAGTTCCCGGCCTTCATCGCCGAACAGGTGCGAACGTCCAACTTCCCGGCCGAGCGCTTCTGTTTCGAGATTCGGGAGAGCGACGCCACCGGCTACCCGGACGAGGCGTCCGTGTTCTGCGATGCGATCCATGACGTGGGATGCCGGGTGGCCCTGGATGGCGCCGGGGCGTCGGTGGAGAGTTACGCGCTGGCCGCGCGCCTGCCGGTGGACGTGATCAAGCTCGACCGCAGCCTGATGAAAGATCTGGGCGAGGATCCGGTCCAGCAGGTGATGGTGGAAGCGCTGCACCGGATTGCGGAAACGGCGGGCAAGATCACCGTCGCCACCTTCATCGAGAGCGACGAGACCCTGCGCCAGGTGCGCCGGCTGGGCATTCACTTCGGGCAGGGTTTCCGAATCACGGCGCCGCGCCCGATTCAGGATCTGGCCCCGGCCGCCGTCGATCTCAGCGTGGGGCGGATCGGGACGACCTGATTCAGGCCGCCCCTCGAACACGTCGTTACTCAGCCATAGCCTTGCGCGCCCGGGCTACGGCCGCGCGCACCTGCGTCGGTGCGGTGCCGCCGAGGTGATCACGGGCCTGAACGGAGCCTTCCAGCGTCAGCACGTCGAACACGTCCTCACCGATGACATCGGAGAAGCGCGACAGCTCGTCCAGGGTCATGTCGGACAGGTCGCGTTCTTCCGCCACGCCAAACGCCACGGCCTTGCCGACGATCTCGTGCGCATCCCGGAACGCCACGCCTTTCTTCACCAGGTAATCCGCCAGATCGGTGGCGGTGGAGAAACCGCGCTTGGCCGCAACACGCATGTTCCCGGCCTTGGCCTCGATCGCCGGCACCATGTCGGCGTAGGCCTTGAGGCAGCCCTTGACCGTGTCGACCATGTCGAACAGCGGTTCCTTGTCTTCCTGATTGTCCTTGTTGTAGGCCAGCGGCTGACCTTTCATCAAGGTCAGCAGGCTGATCAGGTGGCCGTTGACACGACCGGTCTTGCCGCGCACCAGTTCCGGCACGTCCGGATTCTTCTTCTGCGGCATGATGGATGAGCCGGTGCAGAAGCGGTCCGGCAGGTCGATGAAGTCGAACTGGGCGGAGGTCCACAGCACCAGCTCCTCACTGAAGCGGGACAGATGCGTCATCAGCAGGGCGGCGAAGCTGCCGAATTCGATGGCAAAATCCCGGTCGCTGACCGAATCCAGGGAGTTCTCGGTGGGTCGATCGAAGCCCAGCAGTTCGGCGGTGTAGGCGCGGTCGATCGGGTAGGTGGTGCCGGCCAGGGCGGCGGCGCCCAGCGGCATGATATTGACCCGCTTGCGGCAGTCCAGCAGCCGCTCGGTGTCCCGGGCCAGCATTTCATACCAGGCCAGCAGGTGGTGACCGAAAGTGACCGGCTGGGCGGTCTGCAAGTGGGTGAAGCCAGGCATGATGGTGTCCGCTTCGCGCTCGGCCAGATCCAGGAGGCCCGTGCGCAGGCGCACCAGTTCTTCGCGGATCACATCGATCTCGTCGCGCAGGTACAGGCGGATGTCGGTGGCCACCTGGTCGTTGCGGCTGCGACCGGTGTGGAGCTTCTTGCCGGTGATGCCAATGCGGTCCGTCAGCGCCTTCTCGACGTTCATATGCACGTCTTCCAGGCTGACCGACCACTGGAACTTACCGGACTCGATGTCCGCCTTGACCGCCTGCAGACCTTCGATGATCTGATCGCGCTCGTCGTCCGTCAGCACCCCGACCTTGGCCAGCATGGTGGCGTGGGCAATCGAGCCAGTAATATCATGGTGATATAAGCGCTGATCAAACCCGACGGAAGCGGTAAACCGCTCGACAAAAGCATCGGTCGGCTCGCTGAAGCGGCCACCCCAGGGTTTCTCGGAAGACGTGTTCTGGTCGGTCATGGGCTATCTTTCCTGCTGACTGGATTTGCGGCGCCGTCTCGCGCATCGGGCGGGATTGTACCATTCCCGGGCGCGCCTCTGTATAAAGAGGCCACCCGGGTTCGAACAAAACACATGGCCACTGGCGTCCCGCGCGCAGGCCTCAATCACAGGACACCGAATGCCACCGGCCCCACCCAAAAACCACAACGACGGCGAGCTGGCCGGCAACGACTTTTTCGTCCCGGATCTGTGCCGGGTTCGCGCCGTGTTTTTGCTGGTCATGACCAGCGAGCTGATCGTCCTGCTCATGTCGATCCTGCACGCCACCCACGGCTGGATCGACTGGCACTATTTCGGGCTGGTCTCGCTGTTCGTCCAGTGGACCGTGCTGACCAGCAGCGCCCTGATCTGCAGCCTGCGTCGCTGGCTGCAGCATTTCCGCACGCCGCAGGTCGTGCTGATCATTTCCGCCGTGGTCCTGCTGGACGTGGCTGCCTTCACCTTCGCCGCCGACGGCATCCTCAGCGCCGAGACCCTGCCGCTGCCCAGCCACATGCTGGGGCGCAACCTGCTGGCGGCGCTGATCATCACGCTGATGGTATTGCGTTATTTCTACCTCCAGAATCAGTGGCAGCAGCAGAAACAGGCGGAAATGCAGTCCCGGATGGCGGCGCTGCAGGCCCGAATCCACCCCCATTTCCTGTTCAACAGTATGAACACCATCGCCAGCCTGATCGCCACCCGCCCCACCCAGGCGGAGGACGCGGTGCTGGATCTGTCCGAGCTCTTCCGGGCCAGCCTGCGCACCCAGGACCGGCTGATCCCGCTGGGCGAAGAGCTGACCCTGTCGCGGCGCTACCTGGCCATCGAAGGCCTGCGTTTGGGAGAGCGTCTGACCGTGGACTGGGACCTGGACGACGAACTGGCCCGACAAGCCATACCGCCACTGACCCTCCAGCCGCTGGTGGAAAATGCGATCTATCACGGCATCCAGCCCCGCCCCGAAGGCGGTACGGTGCGCATCCACACCTATCGCAAGCGGCATTCGGTCTATATTGAAGTCCAGAATCCGGAACGGCCGAGCGATTCGGACCAGGCCCGCCACCGGGGCAACCAGGTGGCCCTGGCCAACATTCGCGCCCGACTGGATGCCCTGTTCGACGAGCAGGCCGTGCTCAAGCACAGCGTGCACGACGGCCGCTACACGGTGACCTTGCGGTTGCCGTGGCGTACCATCAGCAACGAACCGCAACCGGGCTGAAGGAACCCCTGCATGGCACAACGCATTCTGATCGCCGACGACGAGCCCCTGGCCAGGGAGCGGCTGCAACGCCTGGTCAACGACCTGCCGGAGTACGAAGTCTGCGCCGAAGCCTCGGACGGCGACGATGTGCTGCGCCAGATCGCCAGCGCCGCGCCCGACATCATCCTGCTGGACATCCGCATGCCCGGCCTCGACGGTCTGGCGGTGGCTGAAAAGATCAACGCCCTGACCAACCCACCGGCGATCATCTTCTGCACCGCTTACGATCAGTACGCCATCAACGCCTTCGAAGTGCAGGCGGTGGCCTATCTGCTCAAACCGGTGCGCCGGGAAAACCTGGGTGACGCCCTGGCCCGCGCCGGCCGGGTCAACCGGGTCCAACTGCAGGCACTGCAAGCCGCCAACGAGTCCGATCCCGGGCAACTCGCCGTGCGCACCCATCGCGGCACCGAACTCATTGATATCGCCAGCATCCGCTTCTGCGAGGCGGACCAGAAGTGCGTCACCATCCACCACGGTCAGGGCGAAACGGTCACCGACTACACCCTGAAGGAGCTGGAACACAGCTACCCGGACACCCTGTTGCGCGTCCATCGCCACACCCTGGTGGGCCGGCGCCATATCGCCGCCATGACCCGCTCCCCGGAAGGTCAGTACCTGATCCGCCTCAGGAACCACGAGGCGCGCCTGCAGGTGAGCCGGCGGCATGCCAGCTCGGTACGGGAGGCCCTGCACCGGCAGGAGCGTTCATAGACCGGATGCAACGCCCCTGATACGACCATGGAAGGAAGCGCAAGCCCGCGACTTTTGGCGCCATTCACGTTAGGCTAGGGCCTTCCACAGACCGGATATCCGATTGTATTTCCATGACAGAACGTACCCTGCGCATTGCAACCCGTAACAGCGCCCTCGCCCTCTGGCAGGCGGAATTCATTAAGGCCGAGCTGGAGCGCCTGCACCCCCACGTCAAGGTGGAACTGCTGGGCATCAAGACCCAGGGGGACAAGATCCTCGACGTGCCGCTGGCCAAGATCGGCGGCAAGGCACTGTTCGTCAAGGAACTGGAAGAAGCCATGCTGGATGGCCGCGCCGATCTGGCGGTCCATTCCATGAAAGATGTGCCGATGGAGTTCCCGGAAGGCCTGGGGCTGGTCGCCATCTGCGAGCGTGGTGATCCCACGGATGCGTTTGTCAGCAATCACTTTGAGAACGTCGATGCCCTGCCCCAGGGCGCCATCGTCGGCACCTCCAGCATGCGCCGGGAAGCCCAGTTGCGGGCCTATCGCCCGGATCTGGAAATCCGCACCCTGCGCGGCAATGTGAACACCCGCCTGGCCAAGCTGGACGCCGGTGACTACGACGCCATCGTACTGGCCAGCTCCGGCCTCAAGCGTCTCGGCTTCGACGAGCGCATCCGCTACTGCATTCCCGACACCATTTCCCTGCCGGCGGTCGGCCAGGGTGCCCTCGGCATCGAGTGCCGGCTGGATGATCAGGAACTGGTGGATCTGCTGCGCCCGCTGAACCATATCGATTCAGCCGATCGGGTTCACGCCGAGCGGGCCCTGAACAAGCGCCTTGAAGGCGGCTGCCAAGTGCCCATTGCCGCCTACGCCCTGCTGGAAGATCAGGACACCGTCTGGCTGCGGGGCCTGGTGTCGTCGGTCAACGGTCAGGAAGTCTACCGGGTGGAAGGCCGCGCACCGCGCGATCAAGGCGAGCGCCTGGGCCGTGAACTGGCCGAGGATCTGCTGCGGATGGGCGCCGACCGGATTCTGGCGGAGATCTATGGCTACAAGGTCGAATGATCGCCCGCTGACCGGCCGACGCATCCTCATCTGCCGGCCGCAACCGGACGCGGACCGATTGGCCGAGCGCCTGCAGGCCGAGGGCGCGCAGACCCACTGCCTGCCGCTGCTGGAGCGCCGGCCGCTGCCGGAAAGCCCGGAGCGTCGCACCCGGTTCCAGGAGTTGGATCTCTATCAACATGTCATTGCGGTCAGCCCCGGTGCCGCGCGCCTGTTCGTGGAGCAGGCCGAGGACTGGTGGCCGCAGTGGCCAGTGGGTCTACACTGGTATGGAGTGGGAAGCGGCACAGCCGAGGTGCTGGAGCAGGCCGGACTGACGGTCACCATTCCACCGCACGGATTCACCAGCGAACACCTGCTGGCCCTCGACACGCTGCGCCAGCCCACCGGCGAGCGCATCCTGATCGCCAAGGGTCGCGGCGGCCGGGAGCTGCTGGGCCAGACGCTGGCCGATCGGGGCGCGCGGGTCGACAACCTGGAGTTGTACGAACGGGTCTGCCCCGACTATGAAGCGGCCACCATCGCGTCGGCGCTCAACGATTTTGATCCGGATGCCGTGATTGTGCTGTCCGGGGAAACATTGAACAATCTCATCGCGCTGGGTGAGAATACAGACAACGCCCTCAAGCGCCGCACACTGCTGGTCCCGGTGGACCGCGTGGCACAAACGGCACGGGAACGGGGTTTTGAGCGTGTGTTTATTCCGGAACAGCTGACGCCCGAAGGCCTGATTGAATGTCTCGGACACCTGGACTGAAGGCAGCCGCCCCGGAGCCAGTGGACTACCCATAATCGAGTAAGGACGCCTGTGACTGACTCTACGACTAACCTGCCGGCCCCGGTCAATTCGACCCCACAGCAACCCCGCCGCCTCTGGCCGCTCTGGCTGATTGCCGTGATTGCACTGATCGCCGTCATCGGACTGGGCCTATGGAGTTGGCACCTGTGGCAGCAGCAACAGGCCTTGCAGCAATCCCTGAACTACCTAGACGCCACCACCGAGCGCCTGGACCGGGATTACAGCCAGTCCGGCGGCCAGCTGCGCGAGCGCATCCAGTCGCTGCAGGGGGATGTGACGGATCAGGCCAAACTGATCAGCGACATGCGCCGGCAGATCGATCACAACGCCCGCACCCTGCTGGAAGCCGGTAATCGCACCCGCACCGACTGGCTCCTGGCCGAAGCAGAATACCTGCTACGCATTGCCAACCAGCGCTTGCAGGTGGAAAAGGACTACCGCGGCGCGCTGTCTGCCCTCAAGGCGGCGGATGACGTGCTGGAAAAAACCGACGATCCCGGCAGCTACCCGGTCCGCAAACAGGTGGCCCAGGAAATCCTCTCCCTCAAGAGCGTGGCGGGGGTCGACAAGACCGGTCTCTATCTCCAACTGGAAGCGGCCATCGACTCCATCGGCAAGCTGAGCGACAGCGCCCTGGCCATGGACGCCAGCGCCGACTACACCCAGACGATGTCGCAGGATCCCGAAAAGACCGAAGAGCGCGGTGCTCTTGCCAAAGGCTGGGCCCAGATCAAGGGTACTCTGAGCGAAGCCATCGCCATCCGCCGCCTGGACGAGCCGGTCAAGCCCCTGCTGTCGCCGGACCAGAGCGCCTACGTACGCCTGAACATGCGCCTGATGCTGGAAGAGGCCCAGCTCGCCGTCCTGCGGGGCAACCAGACGCTCTACAACCAGGCCCTGAAGAAGGCCACCGATTGGCTGAACACCTGGTACGACGGCAGCCACAGCAAAGTGGTCGGCCTGCGTGACACACTGGGCGAACTGTCGGGCAAGGACATCAACCCAGCGTTGCCGGACATCAGCCAGTCCCTGACGCTGCTCAAGGCCCGCCTGGAAGGGCGCCTGAACGCCACCAGCGGCGAGACCAAGCCGGCCGACAACGAGAAATCCGACAGTGCCCCGGCCGGGGATAAGGCGGGCGACGCGTCATGAGGAAGGTCTTCATCCTGCTGCTGGCCGCGCTGCTGATCGGCGCGCTGCTCAGCCTCGGCCTGCAATACGACAGCGGCTATATCCGCATCAGCCTGGGCAACTATCTGATCGAGACCAATTTCTGGATTGGCGTGCTGCTGATCCTCGTGATCACGCTCGTTATCCAGATGATCCTGGTCACAGCCCGCCGCCTGCGCAGCGGCTCCGGCCTGGTCAGCACCTGGCTCAACCAGAGTGCCGAACGCCGCGCCCGGCGTCGGACGACCCAGGGGTTGCTGGCCCTTGCCGAAGGCAACTGGCCGCGCGGTCGCAAACTGCTGGAGGCCTCGGCCGGCAAGGCGGATACGCCGCTGATCAACTATCTGGCCGCCGCCCAGTGTGCCTTTGAATGCGACGATCACGACGCCGTCGATGATTTGCTGCGTAAGGCCTTCGAGAGCACGCCGGGCTCGGATCTCGCCGTCGGCATCACCCAGGCCCAGCTGCAGATTGCCGGCCAGCGTTACGAACAGGCTCTGGCCACGCTGATCCGGCTGCGCAAGCAGGCGCCGCATCATCCGTTCGTGCTGAAACTGCTGCGCACCGTCTACGAGGCCCTGGAAGACTGGAAGGAGCTGTCCTCGCTGATTCCGGAGCTGCGCAAGCGGGATCTGGCCGACGCGGAAGAATTGCAAACCCTGGAGCGCAAGGCCTGGCACAACCTGTTGCACCGGGCTGCCGATGACATTCGCCGTCAAAGCCCGGGGGCACGCGACCTGAGCCCGTTGATCCAGCTCTGGGACGAGCTGCCCGGCTCTATGCGCCGTGACGAGTTCACCATCCACGAGTATGCCCGCAACCTTGCCCTGCTGGGCGACGAGGCCCAGGCGGAAACCCTGCTGCGCAAGGTCTTGCGGAATCACTGGAGCGACGAGCTGGTCAACCTGTATGGCCGCATCGAAGGCGAAAAGCCGGACGAGCAACTGCTGGCCGCCGAACGCTGGCTCCAGGACCGCCCGAACAACCCGGAGCTGCTGCTGGCGCTGGGTCGTCTGAGCCTGCGTAACGAGCTGTGGGGGAAAGCGCGGGAATACTTCGAGACCAGCCTGCGTCTGAAGCGCAACACCGAGACCATCGCCGAACTGGCCCGTCTGAATGCCCATATGGGGCATGAGGAAGAGAGCAACCAGATGCTGCTGCAAAGCATGCTGAAGGACAGCGGTCTGCCCAACCTGCCGATGCCGAAGGCGTAACGGGCCTGTCGCAGGATGTGGTGAGCCTGTAGGTTGGGCTGACAAAGGAAGCCCAACATGAAACGAACACGGGGCCATCCGGATTTTGGCCAAACATGGGCGTTGGTGGGGGCGTACCAAGCAATGGGTTCGGCGAGACATCGCCAATAGCGGTCATTTGTTGGGCTTCCTGCGTCAGCCCAACCTACCGGATGCCGTTAGCGCCGCGCCTTGTCGGACCAAGCTAACGCGAGCGTGTAGCCGATACTTTAGAGGGTGTTGCAATAGCTTTCGGGTAAAAGGCTCGCCGGAGATAATCGCCTGCTATAGAAGGGCGCCTGACGGCGCCTCCCCTCTCCCTCGAGGGGAGAGGGAGTGTACGACGCAACTTTTGGAATACTGGGGCTTCTGCAACAGCCTCTTTAACTTCGGAGCTGGCCGCAGGCCAGCCCTGGATTTCGCGAGGTCCAGAAACAACAAAGGAGCCTTGCGGCTCCTCCGAAGCTGAAGCGTCGGCTACATTAAAGAGCCAAGCCCCACGCATACTTTCTGAACCCTAGCTCCGCGGCGCATACTCCAGCACATCCGAATAGAAGGCGGATTCCGGCAGCCCCGCTTCCAGCAGCGCGTCCATCAGCGTGTAGACCATCGGCGGGGAACCGCTGGCCATCACCTCGACTTCCGGCCACTCGTAGCCACCAGCCAGAACCGCGCGGACCAACTGGTCGTGATGGCCGCTCCAGTCGTTGTCGGCGTCGTCACCCACCACCGGGAAGAAGGCAAAGCCCGGCCACTCCTCGTGCCACTCCCAGGCCAGGGAGCGCAGGTACATGTCCTCGTGCCGGCGTACCCCCCAGTACAGGAAGACCGGTTGCTTGCAGTCGGTCTCGCGCAGGTAATCCACGATGCTTTTCATCTGGGCGAAGCCAGTACCGGCGGCGATCAGAATCAGCGGTTTGGTGGGCTCCTGGGCCAGGCAAGCCTTGCCGTGCGGCAATTCCAGGGTCACCTGACCCGGATCACGAAACGCCTCCATCACCTTCAGCGCCGTGGCCCAATCCGTGCCGGCCTGCACATGCAGCTCGATCGAAGAGGCCGTCGGACTGCTGGCGATGGAGAAATAGGACGGCTCGGCGCCCGGCAGGCGCACCGACAGGTACTGGCCGGCGTGGAAATCAAGCTCACGGCGACGCGGCAGGTCCAGGGTCACCCGATACACATCGTGACTTAGCGGGGTGATGTCCCGGACATTTGCCTGCACCTGTTGGGGCGTATTGGAACCTGCAGCCATAACCTCCTCAATCTCCAGTTCAACCGGTCCGCGCGGCTGGCATCGACACAGCATGACGGTCGCGGACGGATGTTCGTCTTGGCGGGTCCGGGTATTGAAGACCCGTCCCGATAGTAACCGGGCTTCGCATAGTTCGCAGACCCCATTGCGACAGGACCAGCGAACGGCCACACCCGCCCGGCGGGCTGCCGTCAGCAGATCGTCCCCGGATGAGGCGGTAAACTCCAGACCGGCCGGCATAATCCGGACCTGCGTCGGCGGTTCAGCGTTCCGGGGCATCAATCCCCAGTTCGGACCAGATGGCATCGACCCGTTCCTTCACGGCCGGATCCATGGCGATGGGACGACCCCACTCCCGGTCAGTCTCGCCCGGCCACTTGGTGGTGGCATCCAGCCCCATCTTGGAGCCCAGCCCGGCCACCGGCGAGGCGAAATCCAGATAATCGATGGGCGTATTCTCGACCATCGTGGTGTCCCGCACCGGATCCATTCGCGTGGTGATGGCCCAGATGACATCGTTCCAGTCGCGCGCGTTCACATCGTCGTCGGTGACGATCACGAACTTGGTGTACATGAACTGCCGCAGGAACGACCATACGCCCATCATCACACGTTTGGCATGGCCGGCATACTGCTTGCGCATGGTCACCACTGCCATGCGGTAGGAGCAGCCCTCCGGCGGCAGGTAGAAGTCGACGATTTCCGGAAACTGCTTCTGCAGGATCGGCACGAAGACCTCATTCAGCGCCAGACCAAGGATCGCCGGCTCATCCGGCGGGCGCCCGGTGTAGGTGCTGTGATAAATCGGGTTCTTGCGGTGGGTGACCCGCTCCACGGTGAACACCGGGAAGGTCTCCACCTCGTTGTAATACCCGGTGTGATCACCGAACGGCCCTTCCGGCGCGGTATCGTCGGGATAGATAAACCCTTCCAGTACGATCTCCGCACTGGCCGGAATCTGCAGCTCCGACAAACCCGCCTTGACCAGTTCGGTCCGGCTGCCCCGCAACAGCCCGGCAAAGGCGTATTCGGACAGACTGTCCGGCACCGGCGTCACCGCACCGAGGATGGTCGCCGGATCCGCGCCCAGCGCGACGGCCACCGGGAACGGCTCGCCCGGATGGGCCTTCTGCCACTCCTGGAAATCCAGCGCTCCGCCGCGATGGCTCAGCCAGCGCATGATCAGCCGGTTGCGACCAATCAGCTGCTGTCGGTAAATCCCCAGATTCTGGCGCTCCTTGTGTGGCCCGCGGGTAATCACCAGCGGCCAGGTCACCAGGGGCCCGGCATCCCCGGGCCAGCAATGCTGGATCGGGATCTTATACAGATCAACATCGTCCTTCTCGATGACTACGTCCTGGCACGGCGCCGAGCGACGGACCTTCGGCCCCATCTGCATCACCTGCCTGAAGATCGGCAGCTTTTCCCAGGCGTCCCTGAATCCTTTGGGGGGATCCGGCTCCTTGAGGAAGGCCAGCAGTTTGCCCACTTCCCGCAGACTTTCCACATCCTCCTGCCCCATGCCGAGCGCCACCCGCCGAGGTGTGCCGAACAGATTGCCCAACACGGGCATGTCATACCCCTTGGGGTTCTCGAACAGCAGCGCCGGGCCACCGGCACGCAGGGTGCGGTCGCAGATCTCGGTCATTTCCAGGTAGGGGTCGACTTCCGTCTTGATTCGCTTGAGCTCGCCCAGCTTTTCCAGCTGGTCGATAAAATCACGCAGATCGTCGTATTTCATGCGGCAGTCCTGGCCTGTTGATCACCGGGGAAGGCAGTCGGGGAATTGGGTTCGCAGAATGGACAGCGCCCCTGTCGCTCGGTGAACGGCAGGGGCGCGGGCGCGATCAGCGCTTCTTCATGGACTGGAAGAATTCATCGTTGGTCTTGGTATCGCGCAGCTTGTCCAGCAGGAACTCCAGGGCGGCGGTGTCGTCGTCCATGGAGTGCAACAGCTTGCGCAGGATCCAGATCCGCTGGATGTCCGCTTCGCTCATCAGCAGATCTTCCCGACGTGTGCCGGAGCTGCGGATGTTGATGGCCGGATAGGTACGTCTCTCGGCAATCTTGCGGTCCAGGTGGACTTCCATGTTACCGGTGCCCTTGAATTCCTCGTAGATGACCTCGTCCATCTTGGAGCCGGTGTTGACCAGCGCGGTCGCCAGGATGGTCAGGCTGCCGCCTTCCTCGACGTTACGCGCGGCACCGAAGAAACGCTTGGGCTTCTCCAGGGCGTGGGCGTCGACACCACCGGTGAGGACTTTACCCGAGGACGGGATCACGGTGTTGTAGGCACGGGCCAGACGGGTGATGGAATCCAGCAGGATTACCACATCTTTCTTGTGCTCGACCAGCCGCTTGGCCTTTTCGATCACCATTTCCGCAACCTGAACGTGACGGGCCGGCGGCTCGTCGAACGTCGAGGCGATGACCTCGCCGCGGACGGTCCGCTGCATCTCGGTCACTTCCTCCGGCCGCTCGTCAATCAGCAGCACCATCACGTGGCACTCCGGATTGTTGCGGGTGATCGACTGGGCGATGCCCTGCATCAGCAGCGTCTTACCCGCTTTCGGCGGCGACACGATCAGGCCACGCTGGCCTTTACCAATGGGCGCCACCAGGTCGAGAACCCGGGAGGACAGATCCTCGGTACTGCCGTTACCGGCTTCGAGCGTCAGGCGCTCATCCGGGAACAGCGGCGTCAGGTTTTCGAACAGGATCTTGTTACGGGCATTGTCCGGCTTGTCGAAGTTGATCTCGTTGACCTTGAGCAGAGCGAAATAACGCTCGCCGTCCTTCGGGGGACGGATCTTGCCGGCAATGGTATCGCCTGTACGCAGGTTGAAACGGCGGATCTGGCTCGGTGACACGTAAATGTCGTCCGGTCCCGCCAGGTAAGACGCGTCGGCGGAACGCAGGAAGCCAAAGCCGTCCTGGAGGATCTCCAGCACGCCGTCCCCGTAGATGTCCTCGCCACTTTTGGCGTGCTTCTTCAGAATCGAGAAGATGACATCCTGCTTGCGAGAACGGGCCAGATTATCGAGTCCCATTTCCTGGGCAATATCCAGCAGCTCGGGAACGGGTTTCTGCTTGAGTTCGGTAAGGTTCATATTTTGTTTGTGACGAATTGGAATGGAATATCAATCAGGTTTGCGAAGACAGGGGGCAGCCCCTGGACGTAACGTGATGCTTTTAAATATTGGGACAGAAACCGTGAGGCGGGCGCCAATACGGCTTTTTCAAATGGAAGCGTGTAAACGTGCCGGCCATTATAGCAACAAGTTTGGCCATTACCACCCCTTCCAAAATTGCGGTGACAACAGGATACTGGTTGGCACGTCCTTACGATATAGCGCGTTTTTCAACCCGTAGCAAGCCAACCGTTGATTTTCGGTCTATTCAGGCCCCCGGAATTGGAAAAATTTGATCCATGGCAAAGTCCGACACCTTCTTACCACTGAACGTCGCCATCCTGACGGTTTCCGACAGCCGCAGCCCCGCGGAAGACACGTCCGGCCAGTACCTGACCGACCAGGCCAACGCCGCAGGCCACCGGGTCCTCGAACGCCGCCTGCTTCCGGACGACATCTACCTGATCCGCGCCCTGATCGCCCGCTGGATCGCCGACAACCGCATCCAGGTCGTCATGATCACCGGCGGCACCGGTTTCCATGAGCGCGACAGCACCCCGGAAGCGGTCAAGCCACTGTTCGACAAGGAAATCGATGGCTTCGGCGAAGAATTCCGCCGCCTGTCGGCCGACGACATCGGCTCCTCCACCATCCAGTCCCGCGCCGTGGGCGGACTGTCCAACAACACCGTGGTGTTCTGCCTGCCCGGCTCGACGGGCGCCTGCACTCTGGGCTGGGACAAGATCCTGAAGGAACAGCTGGACAGCCGCCACCGCCCCTGCAATTTCTCGGCACTGGTCAACCGCAAGCCGGAGAAGCCGGTGCATCGCCTGGACGAAAGCCTGGACACGGGAAGCGATCATGGGTCCCACTGACGGCCTCACCTCGCTCGACGACGCCCTGGCCCAACTGCTGCCTCAGGCACATATCGTCGCCGGTACGGAAACATTACCATTACGTCACGCGCTGGGGCGGATCCTCGCGACCGACCAATCCGTCCCGGCTGACGTGCCCCCGGCCGACAACAGTGCTGTGGACGGCTACGCCGTATGCATCGCGGATCTGACCGATCAACCCCTGCCTGTGAGCCAGCGCATTCCCGCCGGCGTCGCTCCGAAATCCCTGGCGCCCGGCAGCGCTGCCCGCATCTTCACCGGGGCCTCGGTCCCCGAAGGCGCTGACGCGGTCCTGATGCAGGAAAACGTCTCCGTCGACGATGCCGGACTGCACACCTCGCAACAGCCGGAGAGCGGCCAGAATATCCGCCCCCGGGGCCAGGATCTCAAGGCCGGCGCCGTTGCCCTCAGTGCCGGCACTCGCCTGCGGCCGCAGGAGCTGGGTTTGCTGGCCTCCCTCGGCATTGCGGAAGTGCCGGTGCGCCGTCCGGTTCGGGTCGCCATCCTGACCACCGGTGACGAACTGGTCCCGCCCGGCGAACCGCTGCCACCGGGCAAAATCTACAACACCAATCGCTTCACCCTGGATGCCCTGCTCCAGCAGATGCACTGCGAGGTGATCGACCTCGGCGATGTGGCGGACACCCGCGAGGCGACACTGAGCGCCCTGGAACGGGCCGGGCGCGAAGCGGACCTGATCCTGTCGAGCGGCGGCGTCTCCGTCGGCGAAGAAGACCATGTCCGCGCCGCGATGGAATCCCTGGGCGATGTGGCCCTGTGGCGTCTGGCACTCAAACCCGGCAAACCGCTGGCCTTCGGCCACGTGGGCGACACGCCGATGCTGGGACTGCCGGGCAATCCGGCGGCGGTGCTGGTGACGTTCCTGATCGTCGCCGCGCCGTTCATCCGTCGCCTGCAGGGCGCTGCCGACTTACAGCCGGCCTTTCCGCAACTGCCGGCCGATTTCGCCGTGGAACGCGCCTCGCCCCGGCGCGAATTTGTCCGGGCCCGGCGCGTGCTGCAGGATGGCCAGGCTTGGATCGAAGCCTACCCCAACCAGAGCTCGGGCATGTTAAGCTCGGCCTGTTGGGCCGAAGGCCTGGCGGTCGTGCCGGAAGAGCGTACGATCAAACGGGGCGACCCGCTGACCTTTCTGTCATTCACTGATCTTCTGGGCTGACCATGAGCGATACCGTGACCGTAAAATTCTTCGCCCGCCTGCGCGAGACCCTGCAGACGGATGAACTGGAACTGCCGATCAGCACTCAGGGCACGGTAGCCGATGTGATTGGGAGCCTCGCCAGCCGCGGCGCCCCCTGGGATGTCCTGCAAGGCGAGCAGCCGGTCATGATCGCCGTCAACCAGACCATGGCGCGCCCGACGCAGCCCCTGTCACCGGGCGATGAAGTGGCCCTGTTTCCGCCCGTGACCGGCGGTTAGGACCAAGTCATGATTCGCATCCAGACCGAAGACTTCAATATTGGTGAGCAGACCCGGGCGCTGGCCGATGCCGGCGATACCGGTGCCATCGCCACCTTTACCGGCCTGGTCCGGACCAGTGGTGACCGCCAGGACGTTCGCGCCCTGTTCCTGGAGCATTATCCGGGCATGACCGAATCGGTGATCGAGGATCTGGTCAACCAGGCCCGCGAGCGCTGGTCCATCCAGGCGGTGCGGGTGATTCACAGAGTGGGAGAACTCGCCCTGGGCGAACAGATCGTCTTCGTCGGTGTGGCCAGCGCCCATCGGGGGGATGCATTCGCAGCCTGCGAATTTCTGATGGATGCCCTGAAAACCTCCGCTCCGTTCTGGAAGAAGGAAATCACGGTGGACGGGGAATCCCACTGGGTAGAGCAGAAAGCCAGCGACCGGGACAAGGCGGAAAGCTGGCAAAACGATCAGTGAGCCCGGTTCAGCGCCAATCCTCCGGCGCATTCAGATTACGGAAAGTCTCCGGCTCGACAGACAGGTCCAGATAGCGGGGATCCTGCGCCCCGGCAAACGCCATCACTTTACGCCCACCCTGTTCCAGATCCCGTTGTAACGCGTCGACCAGATGCGCCGGATAGTACCCGTGAAGTGGGTGTAAGCGATCGCTCACTCGCGCCAGCACAATGCGCTGCGGGTCCTGCCGGGCCGACTCGGCCAATTCGCCCATGATGTCGGCGGTGACCGCCGGTGTATCGCAGGGCATCACCAGCACACCGAAAAAGCCCAGTTCCCGGGCACACCGTAATCCCGACAGCAAGCCGGCCAGCGGCCCCGCATCGTCAAACTCGGGGGCGTCGCTGATCACCTTGTCAGAACAGGACCGGTAGTCAGAGAGACGGCGATTGGCGCTGATCAGCAGGGTGCCACAATGGGGGCGCAAGGCCTCCACTGCGGTCGCAACCAGGGGGCGCCCCTGCCAATCGGCCAGACCTTTTTCCACGCCTCCCAGACGCCGGGCACGGCCGCCGGCAAGGATCAGTCCGCACAGGGTTATTTGGGTCTCTGGATCGGGCATCGCCTTATGATTCCGCACCAATGAATAGGGTCACCTACCATGACTCATGCTCCCCGCGACTTCCGCAAAGCTCTGATCGAAGCGATGGCATGCATTGGCTTCAGGCTCCGGGTTTCAGCCGGCCTGTTGGGCTTCCTTCGTCAGCCCAACCTACCTTTGCCGCCCACAAAAAAGCCACCTCCTGGCAGTCAGGAGATGGCCTTTCATCGGTTGGTATGCCCGATCGTCGACAGATCAGAGATTGCTGTCGAGGAAAGCCGCCAGCTGGGACTTGGACAGGGCACCGACCTTGGTCGCGTCCACGTTGCCGTTCTTGAACAGCATCAGCGTCGGGATGCCGCGGATGTTGAACTTCGGCGGCGTCTGCTCGTTCTCGTCGATGTTGAGCTTGCAGATCTTCAGCTTGCCGTCGTATTCCTCGGCGATCTCTTCCAGTACCGGTGCAATCATCTTGCACGGACCACACCACTCGGCCCAGTAGTCCACCAGGACCGGGGTGTCGGCTTTCAGGACGTCTTCTTCAAAGGAAGCGTCGGTGACGTTTACGATATTTCCGCTCATTACTGTTTCCTGCTGTTGGCAGCGCCCGGCAGGCGCACTGCTCCAAACATTTAAGGCCCGTCATCTGACCGGCCCTGTCGAAATCTACCGACTCAACTTTACGCGAAAGTTCCCTCAGACGGAAAGTCCCCGCGCTCCGGCAGGCACTGGCTTCCTGACCCTGGACTTGGATCCGCTACTGACAGGTTGGCGGGGTTTGTCTTATAGTTACCCGCAGTGTCGGTTCACCATGAAGAGCCTCACACAATATACGGCCTGGCAAGAGGATTTCAAGACACGTGACGGCCCCCAACCCCGCCACCGAGCCAGAGCTGCTGGCAGCCATCGACATGGGCTCCAACAGCTTCCATATGGTGATTGCCCGCCTGATCCACGGTGAGATTCGCACCGTCGAGAAAATGGGTGAAAAGGTCCAGCTCGGCGCCGGCCTCGACGCCGACAACAACCTGACCGAAGACGCCCAGCAACGCGGACTGGACTGCCTCAGCCGCTTCGCGCAGCGTTTGCAGGGCATGCCGACATCCGCGGTCCAGATCGTCGGCACCAACGCCCTTCGGGTTGCCCGTAATGCCAATCGATTCATGGAACGGGCCGAAGCGGTCCTGGGCTTCCCGGTGGAAATCATCGCCGGCCGCGAGGAGGCCCGCCTGATCTACCTGGGCGTGTCACACACCCTCGCGGACGACACCGGTCGCCGCCTGGTCATCGACATCGGCGGAGGCAGCACCGAGTTCATCATCGGCGAACGGTTCGAAGCCCAGGCCCTGGAAAGCCTGCACATGGGCTGCGTGTCGTTCCGCAATCGCTATTTCCCGGATGGCAAGATCCCGCGCAAGCAAATGGACAGGGCCGTGACCCACGCCTCCCAGGAGCTGCTCAACATTCGCCACCGCTTCCGCCACCTGGGCTGGCAGAGCGCGGTGGGCTCCTCGGGGTCGATCAAGGCGATTTCATCGGTGCTGGCCAGCCTCAAGCTGACCAACGGCACCATCACACTGGATGCGCTGCGCGAGCTGCGCCAGCGCCTGGTGGATATGGGCAACGTCGAGCGGCTGTCGGACCTCGGCGTCCGAGCGGACCGGCAAAGCATCTTTCCCGCAGGCCTGGCGATACTGCTGGCCGCCTTTGAGTCACTGGAGATCGAATCCATGACCTACACCGATGGCGCCCTGCGCGAGGGCCTGCTCTACGACATTGTCGGCCGCATCCAGCATGAGGATGTGCGCGAGCGCACCACCCAGGCGCTGCAGGGCCGATACGACATCGACACGTCACATGCCGCGGCGGTGGAGGAAACGGCAATCGCCGCCTACCGGCAAGTCGCCGAAGCCTGGCAGATCAACACCGAATTCGACGAAGACCTGCTGCGCTGGGCCTGCCGCCTGCACGAAATCGGCCTGACCATCTCCCACAGCCAGTACCACAAGCACGGCGCCTACCTGCTGCGTTATTCGGATCTCTCCGGGTTTTCCCAGCAGGGTCAGCAGAATCTGGCCACCCTGGTGCGAGGCCATCGGCGCAAGTTTTCCAATGCGGTGTTTGAGGGATGTGACGAGGACGATGTACCGAGGCTGCAACGTTTGTGCATCCTGCTGCGGCTGGCCAACCTGATCCAGCACCCACGCAACATGGAACAACCCGCGGGCTTCAAAGTCGAGATCACCAGTCCCAGCGAACTGACCGTCAGCTTCGCCGAGGGCTGGCTGGAAGAGCGGCCGCTGACCCGGGCCGACCTGGAAAACGAAAAGGACTACCTGGCTCGCCAGAAGTTCACGCTGAACGTGGTCTAACGGGGCGGCAGAACCGCCCCGGTCAGGACAGTTCGCCTTCCAGGCTCTCCAGTGTCTCGGACACGTCCAGCCACTCCATCTCGACGGATTCAAGATCGCCTTTGGCCTGGGCCTGTTTACCCAGGGCGACCTTGAGCTCTTCCTTGCGCGCCGCCTCGTAGAGCCCGGCGTCTCCCAGCGTGTCTTCCAGCGCCGCCAATTGCTTCTGCAGTTCCGCCATCCGCGCTTCCAGCTGCTGCTGGCGCTTGCGATAGGGACTCATCTTCTGGCGCAACGCCGCTTCGGCCCGCTTACGGGCCTTGCGGTCATCGGCGTTCTCGCCAACTTCCGGACGTGCCGGTTCGCTCTCCGACGCGTCACGCCGTGGCGCCCGGTTGTCGTCGGTTCGTCGATCTGCCAGCCAGCGTTCGTAGTCGTCCAGATCGCCCTCATACTCCCGAACGACACCCTCATTGACCATGAGGAATTCATCCACAGTGTTGCGCAGCAGGTGGCGATCGTGGGAGACGATCACGACCGCGCCGTCAAACTGCTGCAGCGCCATGGTCAGGGCCTGGCGCATTTCCAGATCCAGGTGGTTGGTAGGCTCATCGAGTAACAGGAGATTGGGCTTGGCCCAGGCGATCAACGACAGCGCCACTCGCGCCTTCTCACCGCCCGAGAAATTGCGGATGCGATCCAGCGCGTCGTCGCCATGAAACCCGAAACCGCCCAGAAAGTTGCGAATCGACTGCTCGGACGCCTTGGGCGCGGCCCGCTGCAGGTGCAGGAACGGACTGGCGTCCAGATCCAGCGACTCCAGTTGATGCTGGGCAAAGTAGCCGACCGCCAGATGTTCACCGGTGGTGCGCTCGCCGGCAAGCAGGGCATTACCGCCCAGCAACGCATTGATCAGGGTCGACTTGCCAGCTCCGTTCGGTCCCAACAGCCCCAGGCGCGTGCCCGGCAACAGCGTCAAGTTGACGTTGTTCAGAATCACCGTGTCGCCATGCCCGGCCTGGCCGTTACGGATAGACAGCAGCGGGCTGCTGATCTTGTCCGCTGTCGGGAAACGGAACTCGAACGGCGAATCCACATGCGCCGGCGCGATCCGCTCCATGCGCTCCAGCGCCTTGATCCGGCTCTGCGCCTGGCGGGCTTTGGTGGCCTTGGCCTTGAAACGGGTGATGAACTGTTCAATCTCGGCAATACGGGCCTGCTGGCGCTCGTAGCCGGCCTGCTGCTGGGCCAGGCGCTCGCTGCGCTGGGTCTCGAAATCGGTGTAGTTACCGGTGTAGGTGACCAGCGCGCGCTGATCGAAATGCAGCACGTGGGTCGCCACCCGATCCATAAAATCCCGGTCGTGGGAAATAAACAGCAAGGTGCCCGGATAGCGGCGCAACCAGTTTTCCAGCCAGAAGCAGGCGTCCAGATCCAGGTGGTTGGTGGGCTCATCCAGCAGCAGCAGGTCGGACGGGCGCATCAGGGCCTGGGCGAGGTTCAGGCGAATCCGCCACCCCCCGGAGAACGCCGTAACCGGCCGGTCCGCATCCGCATCGGCAAAACCCAGGCCGCGCAGCAGCGCTTCCGCCCGCCGCGATGCCGACCAGGCTTCGTGCACATCCAGCTCGCCGTGGATGCGGGCCTGGGCCAACTCATCGCCATCGGCTTCAGCCACCGCCAGTGCTCGCTCCAGGCGGCGCAGCTCGATGTCACCATCCAGCACGAAATCCCGCGCACTGCGATCGGTGGCGTCCACCTCCTGCGCCATATGGGCCAGCCGACAGCCGCCGGGCAGGTCGACGTCACCGGCTTCGGGCGCCAGCTCGCCAAGGATCAGACTGAACAGGCTCGACTTGCCCGCGCCATTGGCCCCGACGATCGCCACCCGCTGTCCGGGCTGGATCGTGGCCGAGGTCCGTTCTAGCAGCCATTGGCCGCCCCGTTGTAAACTGAGATTCGATAGTGTCAGCATGCGCGCATTCTATCAGAGCTGTTGGCCGGGCGGCTGCAGTGAAACATGCGTATCGCATCGGGCCACTCCCGCATCGGAGCTTTCATGGAACCGCCATCGGATTTAACGCTGGACAATCCCCTATGGCGCACGGCGCTGCAACTCTGGTCCAATAATGAGGTGGCCCAGGCCAGTCTCGCCCTGCAAGCGCAGGGGTGTTCGGTCTCCCGCCTGTTAACAGCGACGTGGTTGGCAATCGAGGGCCAAACGTGGGATGGTGAGGAACCGGACAGCATCCGGCAATGGCGACAACACTGCACCGAACGCCTCAGGACACTCCGCCAGTCGCTGAACAAAACCTTTCCAACCAAAGCATTACGGGAATCCATCCAGGGCGCTGAATTGCAGGCGGAACAAATCGAGCTGGCATGGATCTACACCCTCAGGCTTCAGGACCGTCACAATATGTCATCAAATTCGGTCTATAATGAAGGCCTGTTAATCCGTAACCTTCGCGCTGCGGCCCCGGAAGGGGACCACTCAACCTTACTCGAAGCTGGCATGAACCGACTGATTGAGGCATTGCGGGACGCGATTCCCGCGGCGCACGCGACAACGACACGAGGGAGCCAATCCCGATGATGATGCGCCGCTGGGCCTTCCGACTGGCGTTTCCCGCGCTCGGCCTGCTGATCGTCCTGATGTTCGTCGGCATCAAGGAGCCGACGCCCAAGACCACCAGCACGACCACCGAACCGGTGCCGGCGTTTGAAGGCGTGGTGCCCAATCCGGTACCGGATACCGGGCCCGACATCGTCTTCAAATGGCAGGACACCGACGGCAGCTGGCACTACGCCGACAAGCCACCTTCCGACGGCAACTGGAACGCCCTGGCGGTGGATCCGGCCGGCAGCCGCCTGAACGCACAGCCGGAAGTGATGGCGGAACCCGACTGGCAATCCCCCTATTCGGCCCCCTATTCCCTCAGCGCCGAAGGCATTCGTCGTTCGCAAAATGCCGCGACGCCCTGACGTCGTCTTTGCACACGTCAATTTTGGGACGTCGTCCCGACTTCCTTACCCATCAGTCATTGGCACAGTGTCGCCAAACGCGTTACCTTTGCCCTTCCATTAAAGGGAACCGCCGGGCCAGCTGACGAGGCCGGCCCATCGGGGTTCTTCGACAAACACACCGGGAGTCACCCGTAACTTGGCTTCCTGAACGGACGTCTTACGCCCGTCAGGCCGGTTCGGTCTCTCCTCGAAGCTAAGGAAACTCCATGAAAAAATCCCTGATTTCGCTTGCCCTGGCCGGCACGGTAGCCGCGACGGCCTTCACCGCCATGAATGCCTCGGCCGAGTCCGCCCTGGACACGCAGGACCAGAAGGTCAGCTACGGCATGGGGCTGGTGCTGGGCGAGCGCATGAAGCACGACCTGCCGGATCTGCAGATGGATCAATTCCTGGAGGGGATCAAGGACGGCCACAAAGGCGGTGACGCAGCCCGGATGAGCCGCGATGAAATCCAGGCGGCGCTGCAGGAATACCAGAAGAAGATGCAGCAGCAACAGATGGCCAAGGTTCAGGAAATGGCCAAGAAAAACAAGGCCGAGGGCGAGGCGTTCCTGGAGAAGAACGGCAAGCGTGACGAGGTGACCACCACCGATTCCGGCCTGCAGTACGAAGTGCTCGAGGAAGGCGACGGCCCGAAACCCAAGGCGTCCGACACCGTGAAGGTCCACTACACCGGCGAGCTCATCAACGGCGACGTGTTCGACAGCTCTCGGGAGCGCGGCAAGCCGGTTACGTTCCAGCTGAACCAGGTGATTCCGGGCTGGACCGAAGGCCTGCAGCTGATGGAAGAAGGCGGCCACTACAAGTTCTACATTCCGTCTGACCTGGCCTACGGCCCGGGCGGCAACCGTTCCATCGGTCCCAACGAGACCCTGATCTTCGATGTGGAACTGCTGAAGGTCAACCCGAAGGACGGCGAAGACGGCGAATAATCAATCCGTCTGCCTGAAACGCAAAGAGCCGGCTTAAAGCCGGCTCTTTTGCTTTCGGGCCCTGAAAAAGAGCACCTGAAGGCATCGCTTCACGCGGAAGAGGGCGAAATCATCTTGTCGGCGTGGACGTTGTGCAAATGCTCGATCAGGAAATCCTCGAGCTCGAAGCGGGTTTCCAGCTGCTCGCCCAGATGGGACAGAGGCTCCATCAACGCTTCCAGATCCTCCGCAGCCATGGCGTCGCCGCTCAGGCGATCGTTGAAGGACAGCGCCACCTCGGTAATCTCTTCCAGTTTGGGATAGACCTTCGCCACCAATTCCATGCCGCCGTCGTCGAACTCCTTGGCTTCCTGGATCAGCTGTTCGTAAACCTCGAAATGACCGGCCGACACGTAGTCCACCAGCACATCACAAAGCGCCACAAAGCGTGCCCGCACGGCCCCGGTATCCGAAAATTCAGTGGTTCCGCTCACGTCGCAGAACTTGACGATCAGATCCTGTCGTTCGCGCAGCCAGCGATCAATCAAATCGCTGACACCACCCCATCGCTCCCTGGCACTCTGAACGTTCTCCAGCATGGACTCCCCCTGGTTCTGTTCCGTCAAGGCCGACTCGCTTAAGGTCCGGCCAGCCTCCGTTATCGTTATGCTAAGGACGTTACCCTAACCCCGGCGAACCGGGCAAGCGTTTCATTGAGTCGCTGCACGACATCGGCTCAGTAAGCGGCCGCCTTGGGGCGAAACGCGCCGAACAGGATGGCCAGCCCCAGCAGGGTCAGCGCCACGAAGAAGATCGCCGTCCAGCCCGGGATACTCAGCCCCAGGAAGCGCCAGACCACTTCGGCGCAGTCGCCGGTACCGCGCATGGCAATACTCAGCACTTCCCGCAGCGGCATGACCTCGAGCAGATAGTCCACCGACGGGCCGCAGGCCGGAACCTGCTCTTCCGGGAGACTTTGCAGCCAGAGCTGTCGGGCCGCCAGCGCCGTGCCCAGGATGGAGAAAAACGCCAGCGCCAGACCGTAGATACGCCCACCCCAGCCCTTGGGACCATGCAAGGCGGCCAACAGCGCTACCGCGCCAACGGCCATCAGTGCCATACGCTGCAGCCAGCAGAGCGGACAGGGCTCAAGCAGCATGACGTATTCCATGTAGAACGCGGTGGCGAGCAAGGCAGCGCACACCAGGAAAATCAGAAGAAAAACGAGACGTCGACCAGGCATGGCGTCCTCTTCACGGGCTGGGTTGGGGCGCACCCGGCTGGGCTGATCTCCATCGGCCTGCTATTCTGGGCGCACACGATTTGGGGTGTCACGGTAACGGAACCGGTTCATCGACCGGCATTTTCTGCCGGGGTTCCCGACCGTCAGATGCGATACAACAGGATTACAAGGAGAACTGCAAGCCCATGACATTCCGTCGCCTCGTTTTCGCCATTGGCCTGGCCCTGATGTGCCTCGCCAGTGTCTCTGTCCAGGCAGCCGATGAAGAGGAAGCATCCGACGAGGCCCCGGCGGAAGAGCAGGCCGCTCCGGCGCCGTCGATCTATGTGGCCATGGACCCGCCGTTCATCACCAACATCGGGCAGTCCACTGGCCGGCTCAGCTATGTGAAGGCCGAGGTCACGCTGCGGGTGGCGTCTAAGGAGGCGGAAACGGCGGTCAAGGACCACGAACCGCGGTTACGCCACGAGATGGTCATGTTGCTGGCCCGGGAAAAACTGGAAGAGCTGTCGAAGCCGGAAGGTCAGGAGGCCCTGCGCCAGAAGGCGTTGGAGGCGTTCAATAAGGTGCTGGAAGAGGAACAGACCGGCGCCGAGATCATGGACGTGCTGTTCACCTCCTTTGTGGTGCAGCGCTAGCGCTCAGGAGTTAATCCAACGGGGCCGGCGCCCCGAAGGTCAGGCGATCCGGTCGCTGGCACCGGGTTGCTCCTGCTGGAGGGCGTCGTTGCCGTCCTCCCAACCCGCCTCCCAGGCCGCAATCACCACTTCGCCCCGGTAGGGACAGCGCTCTCGGGGCATGCCCATGACTGAAGCCATATAGCCCTGGCGATACGCCTTGTTGAGCGATTCCACATCCCAGCCGAGCTTGATGTCCCTGGCCATGACGGCCCTCCCCTGCGCCTGTTCGCAACCTGTAACAAAAATTAACAGGCGCTTGTGTGTGAAACAAGCGCCTGTTCAGGTTTTGTGCGGCAGGTCCGCCGGGGCGACGCCGAGTGTGATCAATCCTTCAGATAGGCGTTGAGGTATTCCTCAAATGTCACCCGATCGCTGGCTTCCAGCTCCTTCTGTGCGGCGATGGAATCGGTGGCCATTTTCTCGTAGGCGGACCGGGTTGCGTCATCCAGTCCTTCTTCACGCAGCTGCGCCTGATGGGCGCGGGACTGATCCAGCATCCAGGCCAGATGGCCCTGGCTGTGGCTTTCCATCGCCGCCAAAACCCGGTCGGATCGGGTCTTGCCCGGTTCGGTCACCACCGCCCGCTGGGCAGCCAGCGCATTCTGATAGGTCTTTTCACCGCCGTTGAAGGCATCCAGCCGTTCGGCCAGCCCCTGCAGTCGGTCCAGCAGGGTCAGCGCAGCGTCGCGAACCGGCGTCAGGCGGCCTTCGAAACAGATCTGCAGATCGGCCTGGCGCCCCTTGCCCACGACATCCTTGTAGCTACCGTCGAGGCGGGCGCATTCATCGTCACCGATCACCTCGCTGTCGCTGAGCAGGCAGTCCAGCAGGAACAGGTCGAGGAAGTCGATTTGCGTCGCGCCGATGCCCACCGGCTCGAACGGGTCCAGATCAAGGCAGCGCACTTCGACGTATTCCACGCCCCGACTGCGCAGCGCCTGGATCGGCTTTTCGCCACGCTGGGTGGTGCGCTTGGGCCGCACGGCGCTGTAATACTCGTTCTCGATCTGCAGCACGTTGGTGTTGATCTGGATGAACTCGCCGTCGGCGTTGCGCATGCCGATTTTCTCGTAGGGCGGCCAGGGTGTGTGGATCGCCCGGTACAGTGTGTCCGTATAGGTGCGCAGTTCGTTGAAGCAGATGTCCAGCGAGGCCTGGGCGTTATTGTGGTAGCCCAGGTCGCCCATGCGCAGGGAAGTCGCACTCTCGCCCACCCAGGTGTCGTCGCTGAAACGCTTGAGATGGTGGGACACGCCGTCCACGAAGCTGGCGTCCAGGGCCGGCGAGGCGCCGAACAGCAGCATCAGCAACCAGCTGCGTCGACGGAAATTGCGGATCAGCCAGAAGTACTGGTCCGATTTGAAATCCTGCAGGCTACGCTCGTCGCCCAGCAGCGACTGCCAGCGGGGCCAGAAACTCTCCGGCAGGGAGAAGTTGTAGTGGACACCGGCGATGCTCTGCATCATCCGGCCGTAGCGCACATCCAGCCCGCGGCGATAGACGTGGCGCAGCTGACCGCTGTTGGAGGAACCGTACACCGCGATGGGGATGCTGGCGTCGCCGTCCAGCCGACAGGGCATGCTGCCGGACCAGAGCACCTCATCGCCCAGGTTGGCCTGCACGAAACGGTGGGTTTCGGACAGCGAAGTCAGCAGGGACTCGGTGCTGTCACACACCGGCGTGATCAGCTCCAGCAGGGATTCGGAGTAGTCCGTCGTGATCCGGTCATGGGTAAGCGTCGAGCCCAACGCTTCCGGATGCGGTGTCTGGGCGATGAACCCGTTCTGGTCTACCCGCAGCCCTTCTTTCTCCAGGCCTTTGCGGAAGCCGTGCCAGTCCTGCGCCGAGAACTGCTGGAATAGCCCCTTGCGGGATTCGCCCATGGTCTGACTCCTTGGGTCCGCGGGGCCCGCGCCGGCGAACCCCGAATATAAGTTTAGCGACCTTTCTTGTCGGCAGACGCAAACGCCTGGGCCAGCGCACCGGCCATAGCCCCCTGGGGTGCCTTGCCGCTGTCTTTCTGACCGCGATTGCGGGACGGGGCCCGGTCGTTGTGACCACCACCCTTACGCCCACCGCGTGACGCATTGTTCTCACCCGGTTGGTCATCCATACGCATGGACAGGCCAATCCGCTTACGAGGCACGTCCACTTCCATGACCTTGACCTTGACGATATCGCCGGCCTTCACCACCTCACGCGGGTCCTTGACGAACTGGTGAGACAGGGCCGAGATATGGACCAGACCATCCTGGTGCACGCCGATATCGACAAAGGCGCCGAAGTTGGTGACGTTGGTGACACTGCCTTCCAGCACCATGCCGGGTTCGAGATCCTTCAGGGTTTCCACCCCTTCCTCAAAACTGGCAAACCGGAATTCAGGTCTGGGGTCGCGTCCCGGTTTTTCAAGTTCGGCGATGATGTCCTGGATCGTGGGCAGACCGAACTTTTCGCTGACGTAGCGCTTGGGATCGACGCTGCGCAGGAAGTGACTGTCGCCGATGATCTGGTCGACGGACTTGCCGCTGTCCTTCGCAATCGCCTCAACCACGCCATAGGCTTCCGGGTGCACGGACGAGCGGTCCAGCGGGTTATCGCCACCGGCAATCTTGAGGAAGCCGGCCGCCTGCTCGTAGGTTTTGGCACCCAGACGGGACACGTCCAGCAGCTGCTTGCGGTTGCGGAACACCCCATTCTGGTTGCGGAAATCGATAATGTTCTGGGCGGTGATCTGGTTCAGGCCGGCGACCCGGGCCAGCAGCGGTACCGACGCCGTATTCAGGTCAACGCCCACGCCGTTGACACAGTCTTCCACCACCGCATCCAGGCTGCGCGCCAGCTGCACCTGAGACACGTCGTGCTGGTACTGGCCGACCCCGATGGACTTGGGCTCGATCTTGACCAGCTCCGCCAGCGGATCCTGCAGGCGACGGGCGATGGACACCGCGCCCCGGATAGTGACATCCAGATCCGGCAGTTCGCGGGCGGCAAATTCGGAGGCGGAATAGATGGACGCGCCGGACTCGTTCACTACGATGCGCGCCAGGTTGAGATCCGGATAGCGTTTGATCAACTCGGCCGCCAGTTTCTCGGTTTCCCGGGAGGCGGTGCCGTTACCGATCGCGATCAGCTCGATCTTGTGCTCGCGACACCACTTGGCCAGCTGTTCGATGGACTGGTCCCATTTGTTCTGTGGCGCGTGGGGGAAGATGGCGCCATAGCCGGACACCTGACCGGTACCGTCGATGATGGCGACTTTCACACCGGTCCGCAGGCCGGGGTCGAGGCCCAGAGTCGGGCGCGGGCCTGCCGGGGCCAGCAGCAGGAGATCTTTCAGGTTGGCCGCGAACACCTGGATGGCTTCGGCTTCGGCGGCTTCCCGCACCTGCGCCACCAGCTCGGTTTCCAGGTGGGTGGACAGCTTGACCCGCCAGGTCCAGCGCACCACTTCCGCCAGCCAGCGATCGGCGGCCCGACCCTGATCGCGGATTTTCCAGTGCCCGGCGATTTTCTGTTCGCAGGGCGACACGCGGCTGCGGTCGTCCTCGTCGTCCCCCACCACGATGCTGTAGTTGAGGATGCCTTCGTTGCGGCCGCGCAGGATCGCCAGCGCACGGTGGGACGGCACTTTCTTGAGCGGTTCGCTGTGTTCGAAATAGTCGCGGAACTTGGCGCCCTCGTTTTCCTTGCCCGGCACCACGCTGACTTTGAGCGTGCCGTCCTGCCACAGGAAATCACGCAGATGCCCGAGCAATTCCGCGTCTTCAGCGAAACGCTCCATCAGGATGTACTTGGCACCGTCCAGTGCGGCCTTGGCATCCTCGACGCCCGCTTCGGCGTTGAGGTACTCGGCGGCCAGCGTGTCCGGATCTTGGGTCGGATCGTCGTAGAGGGCGTCCGCCAGCGGTTCCAGCCCCGCCTCCTTGGCGATCTGGGCCTTGGTGCGGCGCTTCGGCTTATACGGCAGATAGAGGTCTTCGAGGCGGTTCTTGGTATCCGCCGTCTCGATAGCCTCACGCAGTTCGTCGGTCAGTTTACCCTGCTCTTCGATACTGGCCAGGATGGTGCCGCGACGGTCTTCCAGTTCACGCAGGTAACGCAGGCGCTCCTCGAGCGTGCGCAGCTGGGTGTCATCCAGCGAGCCGGTCACCTCTTTCCGGTAACGGGCGATAAACGGCACCGTGGCGCCTTCGTCGAGCAGGCCAACCGTGGCGCTGACCTGTTGTTGCCGGACACCCAGTTCGTCGGCGATCCGCTGGAAAATACTGTTCATGCCACCTCACTTGCGTTGCACATAGACGGATGTGGGTCGAAAGACCTCCGGAGGAAAGGCGCGCATTATAGCGCCATGGCGGGGTCTTCGGCGATCCCCGGCGGACCGACCGCCGATTGGGCAAGCGGGTACGTCGGCATCAGCAGTCCACATGATTGTTGAGAGAAAGGTACAGAGGCCTACTGGCCCAGACAAGCGAGGCTGTTACGCTCTTCGAGGAAGACCAGCAGGTCGGCCCAGGGCATGGGGCGGGCATAATAGTAGCCCTGCACTTCGTCGCAGTGCTGCTGGCGCAGGAAGTCCAGCTGGCCTTCAGTCTCGACGCCTTCGGCCACCACGCTCATCTGCAGGCTGTGGGCCAGGCTGATGATGGCGCGGATGATGTGTTCGGCGTCGCCGCTCTGCCCCAGGCGCTGGACAAACGACTTGTCGATCTTGACCAGGGAAATGGGCAAGTGCTGCAGGTTGGACAGCGATGAGAACCCGGTGCCGAAATCGTCCAGCGCGAAGCTGATGCCCAACTGATTCAGCTCCCGCAGGCAGCGCTGGGCGTAGTCCGGATCATGCATCATCGCACTTTCCGTCAGCTCCAGTTCCAGCAGGCTGGTATCGATACTGGCGTTGTAGATGATGCGGAAGATGGTTTCGGTCATCTTGCGGTCGTGGAACTGACGGAACGACAGGTTCACGGCAAACACCAGGCCCGGGTAGCCCAGACCGTTGGCTTCCCGCAGTCGTTCGCAGGCCTGTTCCAGCACCCAGTAGCCGATGGGCACGATCAATCCACTGCGTTCCGCGGCGGGAATGAATTCGTCCGGTCCGACCACACCGCGATCGGGGTGATTCCAGCGCAGCAGGCATTCCACACCGCGCACTTCCTCGGTGACCAGGTCGATGCGCGGCTGGTAATACAACTCCAGTTGCTTGCCCCGCAGCGCGTTGCGCAGGTCGGCCTCCAGAGTCAGCTGGCGCCCGACCGTCAGGTGCAGCTGCTGGTTGTAGAACCGGTAACTGGTGCCGGCGTCGCGCTTGGCCTCAAACATCGCTCGGTTGGCCTGGCGCAGGAGCATTTCCGGCGTGTTGCCGGCTTCCGGGTAGGTGGCAATACCGACGCTCGCGGTCAGCACCACACTCTTACCCTCAACCACCACCGGCTCATTCAGGGAAGCCACCAGCTTGCGGATCACCTGGGTGACATCGAGGGAGTTCTCGACCCGTTCAATAATGATCGCGAATTCATCGCCGCCAATCCGCATCAGCGAATCCACCCGGCGCAGTTTCTGGCGCAGGCGCTCGGCCAGCTTGAGGATCAACTGATCCCCGGCCTGGTAACCGAGGCTGTCGTTGACGGAACGGAATTCGTCCAGGTTGATGTGCAGCAGCGCCAGCCGCTGGTTATGCCGCTCGGCCCGAAGGATAGCCTGCTGCAGCCGGTCGAAGAACAGGTCCCGGTTGATGAAGCCGCTGGCGACTTCCCGGCCCAGCTCGGTGCGGGTGCTGGCGGTGGCGCGGTGGCGGAACAGCGCGCACAGCAGGGCGCGGCCCAGATTCCAACAGTCGAGATGGCCCTTGCACAGGTAGTCGATCGCGCCATTGACCCGGGCCGGAGGCAGGCCGATGGCCTCGGGTTCGGCGCCGAGGGCAATCACGGGTTTTTCATCGCCGGCGACGGCAAGGTACTGAAGGAACGCGGTCTGGGAGGTGACGAACATGATGCTGTCCCACAGCACCACGTCGAACTGGGTGTGACTGATCAGGTCTTCACAATCGGCCAGATCCGGACACCAGGTCAGCTCGACCTTCAGCTCCGGATTCTGTTTCAACAGATGGACGTACCACAGGTAGTCCTGCAGCTCCGGCGTCAAAATCAGTAATCGGACAGCCGTGGCATTCCACGCATCATCCACATCATTCATTGGTGGCGGCCAACTCCCTTTTATCCGGTGCCATGCAATCGATTGGCAGGTACGGCATCCTACCGGCATCACACCTCAGATGCCGGTATACGTTCCGCGCACCAGGTCCGACAATCCAGCATCTCATTGACTAAGCCCTTTCCATAGGGGGCATGGGAAAGCATAGACGAACCGCCCGCTGACTGCAGCGTCATTTTCGTTCTATGCCAACACCGGTTGGTGATGGCCCTGCACGCCGGTACGCGTTTCGTTACCGAATGGAGTAAACCCCGGCCGCCACCTGATGTAGAATAACCAGCTTCGATCCGGCCATTCGGCCCGGCTTTCACAGCGCCTTGCCCTGATCGCACTGACAAGTGCCCAAGGGTAAACGATTTTTTCAGGCAGGACACCCGTGTCGCAGCTCAATCCCCGTCAACGAGAAGCGGTTCGCTATGTCGATGGCCCCATGCTGGTTCTGGCCGGGGCCGGCAGTGGCAAGACCAGCGTGATCACCCGCAAGATGGCCTACCTGATCGAACAGGTGGGCATTCCGGGCCGTCATATCGCCGCCCTCACCTTTACCAACAAGGCCGCGCGGGAGATGAAAGAGCGGGTCACCCGCCTGGTGGATCGCAAGCTGACCCGCGGCCTGACCGTGTCCACCTTCCACAACCTCGGCCTGAACATGATCAAGGAGGAGCACGCACACCTGGGCTACCACCCGGGCTTCTCCATTTTTGACGCCGAGGATGCCAAGGCCCTGCTGCAGGACCTGATGCTGCGCGAAGCCAGCGCTGACGCCGGCGATGAGCTCAACGACATCCAGATGACCATCTCCAACTGGAAGAACGCCATGTGGGCGCCGGGCCACGCCCTGAGCCGCGCGGCGGACGAGCGGGAGCAGCGCATCGCCCTGATCTACCAGCGCTACCAGGAATACCTGAAAGCCTATAACGCGGTGGACTTCGACGACCTGATCCTGCTGCCGGTGCAGCTGTTCAAGACCAACCCGGAGGTGCTGGACAAGTGGCGGCGTAAGATCCGCTACATGCTGGTGGACGAATACCAGGACACCAACCTGTGTCAGTACGAGCTGGTCAAGCTGCTGGTGGCCGAACGGGCCGCATTTACAGTGGTGGGCGACGACGACCAGTCCATCTACGCCTGGCGCGGCGCCCGGCCGGAAAACCTGGCCACCCTGAAAGACGACTTCCCGAGCCTCAAGATCGTCAAGCTGGAGCAGAACTACCGCTCCACCTCGCGTATCCTGCGTTGCGCCAACACCGTCATCGCCAATAACCCGCACGTATTTGAGAAGGCGCTTTGGAGTGACCATGCCATCGGCGACGAGATCCGCATCATTCGCTGCCGCAGCGAGGACGCCGAGGCCGAGCGGATCGCCACCGAGATCCTCGACCAGAAGCTGAAAAAAGGCATCGAATTCCGGGATTTCGCTGTGCTGTATCGGGGCAACCACCAATCGCGCCTGCTGGAGATGAAGCTGCAGGCCTACCAGATTCCCTACCGGATCTCCGGCGGCCAGTCGTTCTTCTCCCGCAACGAGATCAAGGACGCCATGGCGTACCTGCGTCTGATGATCAATCCGGACGACGACGCGGCGTTCCTGCGGGTGGTGAACGTGCCACGCCGGGAGATCGGTCCGACCACGCTGGAGCAACTGGGCAACTATTCCCGGGGGCGCCAGATCAGCATGTTCAAGGCCCTGCACAATCTGGGGGCCGAAGAGCACGTGTCCGAGCGCGGCCTGGACAAGTTGCGCCGCTTCGCCCACTGGACCGACCGCACCAGCCAGCGTCTGTTCCAGGAGGAGCCGATCCCGGTCATCAAGCAGCTGTTCACGGATATTGAGTACGAAGAATGGCTGCACCAGCACGCCGGCACGCCCAAGCAGGCGGAGCGGCGTATGGAGAACATCTGGTACCTGGTGGATTCCATCCAGCGCATGCTGGACAACGACAAGGGCACGGCGGACGAAATTGGCATCGAAGACGCCATCAGCCGCCTGATCCTGCGGGACATGATGGAGCAGCGTGAGGAAGAGGACGACAGCGACAAGGTTCAGTTGCTGACGTTGCACGCGTCCAAGGGTCTGGAATTTCCCCACGTCTTCATCATGGGCCTGGAGGAGGAAATCCTGCCCCACCGCTCCAGCATCGAGGAAGACAACATCGAGGAAGAACGCCGGCTGATGTACGTGGGCATCACCCGCGCCCGGCAAACCCTGGCGCTGACCTACGCGGCCCAGCGCAAGCAGTACGGAGAGAAGATCGAGACCATTCCCAGCCGCTTCCTCGATGAGTTACCGGAAGACGACGTGCTCTGGGAAGGTCTGGGGGATACCGACGCCGCGGCCAACCAGCGTAAGGGAAAGGCCACCCTCAGCGCCTTGCTCGGTGACCTGGGCGCCTGAAGTCGGCGTGCAAAACGCCGGGCGAATACCCGGCGCCCCGGGGAGGCTCAGGCTATTGAAGCCTACTTGGCCGCCTCGACCATGTGCTCGACCGCCGCCTTGATTTCCTCGTCGGGGCAATTGGCACACCCCCCTTTTGGCGGCATGGCATTGAAGCCGTTGATGGCGTGATTCACCAGGGTATCGAGCCCTTTGTCGACGCGCGGCGACCAGGCACCGGCGTCCCCGAACTTGGGTGCGCCCATCACCCCGGCACCGTGGCAGGCGGCACACACGTTGGTGTAGACCTCCTCGCCCGAACGCGGGCCCGACGAAGCGGAGGCCGGCGCAGCGGACGTCACCACATCGCCGCAGTCCTGGCCATCCACGCAGACCTCACCAACCGGCTGGATACGTGCCTTGATCTCGTCTTCCACGGCCGCATTCGCGGGACCGCCGCCGAGGCCCATCACCAACAGGATCGCCGCCAGCACTCTCATCCTTTTCACAGTGAGTCCCCCACCTGATTCTTATTTATCGTATGGTTCCGGATTATAGCTGCCGGGTCCGACCAAACAAGCCGACCACTCCCTCCAAGCGTAGCCGCTTCCCGCAAATCCTTAAAATTCAGTTAATCACCTGACCTGACGCGGGCGTAATGGGTATCATGTGCAGCAACTGTACAGGAGTTTTCCATGCCCAAGCATTACCCCAAGGCGCATCCGTGGCGCCGCCCGCTGATCGCCATCGAATTCTCGGCACTGGCTGTCCTGCTGGGATCCATGCTCCTGATGGGCCGCCTGGCCGGTCCCGACGGCCAGGTGGATCCGCTCTGGCTGCTGGTCCCGGCGCTGTCGAGCCTGGCGGTCTTCCTCAGCTTTATCGGCCTGATGTACCTGCGCTGGGTCGCCAACGTCGAAGAAACCGCCGCCGTTAAACACAAGATCGTTTTCGGCCTGCTGACCGTAACGCTGTTGGGCGTGTGGGCGTATGCCATCGCGCGCACCTGGCTCAGCCTCTGATCTCTCACAGGACAACGGACAAGGACGGAACCCGCTATGCGACGACTTCCAGCGCTTTGCCTGGCCCTGACCGCCCCTCTGGCGGCCGCCCAGGATGCTGTACCCGATTACACCGGGTTTGCCTCGGACGATTGCGCCCTGATCGCAAACGGCGTGCAGCGGCTGGCGTGCTACGACGCCATCACGGACCCGGAAAAGGCGCGGGAACGGGCCAGCGAAGAGCGTATCGACCGGGCCAACGAGGTGACGGAGAATCTCCAGTTCGACACCGGCAACGAGGCTGCGGCCGATGAAAAAGGCGTCGATGCCCAAAAAGGCGACACGGCGGATTCGCTGGTCGATCGCTACTTCGCCACCGAGCAGGCGCTGTTCTCGTTCTCGGGCAGTTTTGTGACCCACCGGCCAACGTACATCCTGCCGTACACCTACATGCACCATCCGAACCAGCACCCGCACAGCCCGACCTACGGCACGACCGACTACGACAAGCCGCTGAACTACGACGAAGCCAAGTACCAGATCAGCTTCAAGGTGCCACTGCTGACGGGGATGTTCGATAAACGCCTGACCCTGTGGTTTGGCTACACCCAGCTGTCGTTCTGGCAGGTCTACAACAACGACGCCTCCAAGCCCTTCCGCGAGACCAACTACGAGCCGGAAATCTTCGCCCGTTACGCCACCCAGTGGGACGTGGGCCCCGGTCGACTGGAAGCGGTCACGCTGGGCCTGAACCATCAGTCCAACGGCCAGTCCGAACCCCAGTCCCGCAGCTGGAACCGGATCATGGGTAGCGTGGCCTACACCTGGGACCGCTGGCTGTTCTTCGTGCAGCCGTGGTACCGGATTCCCGAGAAAGCCTCGGAAGATGACAACCCGGACATCGACAAGTACCTGGGCTACGGCGACTACTGGGCGGTCTACAAGATCGACAACGACCGCACCCTGTCGCTCAAGCTGCGCAACAATTTCCGCACCAGCGACAACAAGACGTCCATCCAGCTGGGCTACAGCTTCCCCGTGGGCGAAACCATCAAGGGCTTCATCCAGTACTACAACGGCTATGGCGAGAGCCTGATCGACTACAACGAGCGCATCCAGCGGATCGGTGTCGGCATCATGCTGAACGACTGGCTGTAACGCTGCACTGACCTCGAAGCCACAAAAAAGCCCCGCATCTGCGGGGCTTTTTCATATCAGGAAGCCGGGAGCATCAGGCGACGTTCGCAGCGTTGAGCTCTTCCATTTCCTTGAGCAACTGCTCGGTCTTGGCTTCCATCAGCGCCTTGTCGCCGCGGGATTCCACGTTCAGACGCACGACGGGCTCGGTGTTGGACATGCGCAGGTTGAAGCGCCAGTCCTTGAACGCCACGCTCAGGCCGTCAACATGACTCACCGACTCCGCATCGGCGCTGTACTTGTCTTCGATGGCCTTGATCACCGCCGCCGGGTTATCGATGGTGCGGTTGATCTCACCACTGGCCGGATAGGCGTCAATCCGCTCGTCGATCAGGGAAGACAAGGTCTGCCCGGACTGGCTGATGCGCTCGGCCAGCAGCAGCCAGGGGATCATGCCGCTGTCGCAGTAGGCAAAGTCACGGAAATAGTGGTGCGCACTCATCTCGCCGCCGTATATGGCGTCCTCGGCACGCATACGCTCCTTGATAAAGGCGTGACCGGTCTTGCTCTCGACCGCCCGGCCGCCGGCCTTTTCCACCAGATCCTGGGTGTTCCACACCAGACGCGGATCGTGGATCACGGCGCCCCCGCCCTGCTTGTGCAGGAATTGGTCCGCCAGCAGGCCAACGATGTAATAGCCCTCGATAAAGCGGCCGTTCTCATCCCAGAAGAAACAGCGGTCGTAGTCACCGTCCCACGCAATGCCCATATCCGCCTGGTTGGCTTTGACCGCCTGCTCGGTCACTGCGCGATTCTCGGTCAGGATCGGGTTGGGCACGCCGTTGGGAAAGTTTCCGTCCGGTTCGTTCTGCAGCTTGATGAAGCTGAACGGCAGACGCTTCTCCAACTTGTCGATGACCCGACCGGCCCCGCCGTTGCCGGCGTTGACGGTAATCGCCAGGGGCTTGAGGCTGGTCACATCGACGTAACCCAGAAGGTGCTCGATGTAATCGTCTTCCGCGGCCAGCTTGTGGTAAGTGCCGTGCTGACCGGCGTCCTCGAACGGCTCGTCCAGGCGGTCGTGAATGTCCCGCAGGCCAGTGTCGTTGCTGATCGGTTTGGAGTCTTCCCGCACCAGCTTCATCCCGTTGTAGTCCTTCGGGTTGTGGCTGGCTGTGACCATGATGCCGCCGTCCATCTTGTAATGGCTGGTGGCAAAGTAGACCTGCTCGGTCCCGCACAGGCCGATGTCGTAGACGTCTGCCCCGGCGGCCATCAGGCCTTTGCTGAGTGCCTCGGCCATTTCCGGGCTGGACAGGCGGATGTCGTAGCCGACGATCACTTTCTTCGCGCCGGTCACGGCCACGTAGGCGCGTCCAATGCGCTCGGCCAGTTCCGGATTGAGTTGGTCGGGAATACGGCCCCGGATGTCATAGGCCTTGAAGCATGAATAAGCCATCAATATCTCCTTTGACTGGCATCGTTAAATCGCTGTGACGGCGCCGTTCAGATCGACTCTGAGGACGCCGGAGTGGCCGTCTCGTCACCCGCCGTAGCGGTGCGGCCGTAGTTGTCCTGCAGGCGCTCGATATCGTCCTCACCGAGATAGGCGCCGGATTGTACCTCAATCAGTTCGAGCGGTATCTTGCCCGGGTTCGCGAGCCGGTGAACGGCCCCGATCGGGATATAGGTGGACTCGTTTTCGGTCATTAGGAAGGTGTCGTCGTCCCGGGTCACCTCCGCCGTACCGCTCACCACGATCCAGTGCTCGGCCCGGTGATGGTGTTTCTGCAGCGACAGCTGCTCACCCGGTTTCACCGAGATCCGTTTCACCTGGAACCGGTGACCGCCATCGACGCTGTCATAGCTGCCCCAGGGACGGAAGACCTCACGATGGGCATCCACTTCGGGGCGTTTGTCCGCCCGCAGCTTTTCCACCATCGCCTTCACGTCCTGCACCCGGTGGCGCCGGGCGACCAGTAATGCGTCCCGGGTATCGATGACCACCAGATCGTTCACACCCAGCATGGCCACCAGGCGATCCTTCGAATGCACCAGACAGCCCTGCGACTGCTCCAGGCAGGCCTCGCCGACCACCACATTCTGCTGGTCGTCCTGCACCTGGGATTCCCAGTAAGCCGCCCAGGAGCCCAGATCGCGCCAGCCGGCATCCATCGGAACCACCACGGCGCTGTCCGTTTTCTCCAGGACGGCCCGATCCACCGAGTCATCCGGGCAATGCTCGAAGATCTCGGACGGAATCCGGGAAAATTCCAGGTCCTGCCAGACGTGACGAAACGCCAGTTGGCAGGTGTCGTAGATGTCGGGACTGTGCATTTTCAGCTCATCGAGATAGCGGTCGGCGCGGAACATCACCATGCCGCTGTTCCAGAAATGGCCGCCGTTGGCCAGCAGGCTCTCGGCGGTGGCGTGATTCGGCTTCTCGGTGAAATGGCTGACGCGAAAAACGCCCTCGCCCACCGCCTTGTCCGGCTCGGCACCGATGTAGCCGTAGTCGGTCTCCGGCCCCGTCGGCAGCACGCCGAACAGCACCAGCGAACCGGCCTTGGCCGCCGTCTCGCCGCGCGCCAGGGCCGCCCGGAAGGCCTGCTCATCGCTCACGTGGTGATCCGCCGGCAGCACCAGCATGATCGCCTCCGGATCCGAAGCCGCCACCTGCAACGCTGCCATGGCGATCGCCGGCGCGGTATTGCGGCCAAACGGCTCCAGCAGGATGGCCGACGGCTCGCAGCCAATGGCGGACAGCTGCTCACTGAGAATGAATCGATGCTGGTTACCCGCCACGATCAGCGGCGCCGAAACGCCATCCGAGGGCAGGCGGGACAACGTTTTCTGCAACAGGCTCTGCTCACCCGCCAACTGCAGAAACTGCTTGGGGTATGCTTCGCGGGACAGCGGCCACAGGCGTGAACCGGTGCCGCCGGATAGAATCACAGGAATCATGTGGGTAGCCCTCCCTGAACGACCTCGCCTCCTGACTGCCGCGAGGATGGTCATACTGCCAATGGCATGTGACAGCCCGATGCCATCGGTGCGGCATGAGTTTGGCGGGCGACGCGTATTCGGCGCCCCGCCAGCCCCTCATCACGAAACGATTCAATATCCGTGCCTCCAGCCCGCCCAAACGGCCTGCTGGCGACAACGCCCATCGATAATACATAGGAATTCAACGGCCTGACCGAACATTAAAAAGAGATAAAGACCGGGCAATGCCGGCACGGCGGCTTTTGGGGAAAGCGGGGAGAGCACAAAGGCTGGGCAGTGGCCCTAAAAGTGGCCGGGAATCAGGGAATCATTCGGGGAATCGAAACGGCAGGGAAGGCACAAGGTAACCGCCGAAGGGGCGGCACCTTGTAATCAACCGGATGGCTAATCAGCCATCGGCGTGGGCGCTTTGCAGCTGGATGTAGTTCTGCACACCCATCTTGTCGATCATGTCCAGCTGGGTTTCCAGCCAGTCGATATGCTCTTCTTCACTGTCCAGGATCGACCGGAACAGCGCACGGCTGGTGTAATCCTTGATATCCTCACAGTAGCCGATGGCTTCCTTGAGGTCCTTGTGGGCGATCTGCTCAAGCTTCAGGTCGCACTCGATCATTTCCTTGACGTCTTCGCCGATCAGCAGCTTGTTGAGATCCTGCAGATTGGGCAGTCCCTCGAGGAACAGGATGCGCTCGATCAGTTGATCGGCGTGTTTCATCTCGTCGATGGATTCCTCGTACTCCTTCGCCGCCAGATGGGTGATCCCCCAATCCTTGTACATCCGCGAATGGAGAAAGTACTGGTTGATCGCCGTCAGTTCATTGGCGAGAACCTTGTTGAGGTACTGGATGACCTTCTTATCACCCTTCATGACTGCGAACTCCTTTCCTGATGCGTGGAATCAACAGGATAGACGGATTTCCCGCAATAAAAAATCGCAGCGGATAATGATTCGCAGTGTTAGCGGAGAGTCAGACGCAGACAGCGCCCTTCAATGGAGAGAAACGCGGAGAACTGCCTGAGAAAAGCATCCTCAGGCAGGCTGGGCCAGCATGGCAGCCAGGTTCATATAATCTTCGGACTGACACTCACGCAAAATTTCACGAGCCGTTGCCGCACAGCGCCCACATTGACGCCCGACACCCATTTCCTTGCCCAACTGCCGCATGGAACGACATCCATCCTCGGCCGCCTTGCGAATCTGACGGTCGGTCACCCCATGACAAAGACATACGTACATATAGGCGATACTCATAGGCACTGTTAATGTTGTTGATAATTATTGTTATTAGCGAATGAAAATTCAACCCCTTTGCCTGATTTTTGTGTAACGGATAACCAGTAGGGTGTTTCCGGTGCATTCCGCCTCACGGGGCTGGACAGACTGGCGACTCACACGTAAGATTGCGCACTCGAAATCGGCGCCTCGCGCTGCTTTTCGTTCTGCCCGTAGCTTTTAAGCTGGGAGCAAAGCGAGCAGTGCAGCTGAGTCGTGCACAGCACGACCGGTCAATGCGTTGCTCGAGTTCAAAAAGTTTACCGCCCGTAGCTCAGCTGGGCGGAAGCGGATAACGCGGAAGCGAAGCTTTCGCCCGCTGGAGCGGCCGCCGCGATGCAACGCGGCGGACTGGACCCGAAAGGGGAGCGTGACACGCTCTATCCAGTGCACCGCTAACTGAGCCGGACTCTTCATCTTTCGGAGTCTGAATAAGTTGATAACCGCCCGTAGCTCAGCTGGATAGAGCGTTGCCCTCCGGAGGCAAGGGTCAGAGAAAAAATCCGGAACCGAAGGCAACGGTCAAACATGCCAACTTTGTTGAAAACCGCCCGTAGCTCAGCTGGATAGAGCGCCGCCCTCCGGAGGCGGAGGTCAGAGGTTCGAATCCTCTCGGGCGGGCCATTAATTTGTCATTTCAACAACTTAGAATCAATCTCCGTTTACCTGCTCCCTATTAGCTGCCACTTCGACGTCGCTACATCAGCCACGAAATCTTGACCTTTGGTCGCTCTCGGCACACTCTTCAATTCTCACGTTATTTTCTCTCTGTGCCCAAATGGTGCCTTGGCCGTGCCCGGGATTTCGGGGGCAATTTGTAGGTTGCGTACCACCTGACCATTAGCCGTTTCCGGGCACAGAACTCCAAGGCACAGAATAGATGGTAGAAAACTACCGTGACCAATAGCCGATGTTCGTGATATTTAGACTTCGCTTGATTGCATAAAAAGCGGGTAGGATATCCATACAATAAAGTTGCTTTGCAAAGGAGTGGTTAGCTTGGACGCTGTAGCACCCCCTTCCTATGTAGAAAATTTCCTCGAACGCCGAACCAAGACACTGAACCGGTACATCTCGATTATCAGTTTTTTAGGCAGAGTCGACCTGTTTTCCTGCCCCTCCGGCACCGAGGACCAGCAGCTGGTGCTCCCCCAAAGATTACGTTACCTGCACACTATAGAGTGACTGCAGGATGCCGACATGAAAGAAGATACTCAGATCCGAACCCAGGCCTATCTTGTCTCCCGGCATCACCATCCGGCCTGGAAGCTACTGTCCGCAACACGGGGGCCACTTGTACTGAGTTGCCTTCAGGCACTGATGGAACAGAATCGAGATGAGATTCTGTTCGAAGACGCACAACAGATGCTGACCGACATCCTCATTGAGCACGCCAACAACGACGAATTCGAGCTACAAACCGACGACCCTGCAGGCGATGCACGGCGCGAGCTGAGATCCTGGATTCGGCGCGGATTGATCGTTGAACGCGAGGGACGACTGATCGCGACCGATGCCCTGCAAAAGGCTCTCGGCTTTGTGGAGAGTTTGGATGATCGAATTATGACATCCACTGCCTCAAGGCTGGCCACCGTGCAGCGTGAGATTGAGAGCCTAGAAACCCGCCTAAATCCAGACGCCCAGAGCCGTGCCGATCATATTCGGAGAAAAATAAAGGACCTCGAAACAGAACTAGTGGAAGTTGAAGCGGGCCGATTCAAAGTTCTGGAAGGCGGGGAAGCAGCCGAGGGCATACGAGAGGTATTCAACCTCGCGACCAGTTTGCGAGCTGACTTCAGGCGTGTCGAAGATTCATACCGGGATGCAGACCGACGCCTTCGTCAGTCCATTATCAGCGAGCAACACCATCGCGGGGAAATCGTTGATCGGCTGCTCGATGGGCACGACAGCCTGCTGGAAACAGCCGAGGGAAAAGTCTTTCATGGGTTTCATGAGCAGTTGGGGCGCTCGACTGAACTGGACAACATGAAACACCGCTTGCGCACGATATTGCGCCATCCTTCAACTCGGCACGCGCTTACCAGGCAGCAACAGGACGACCTCCGCTGGCTAGTGATCCGACTGGTTCAAGAGTCGGCATCGGTTATCAAGGCCCGCGCACGCAGTGAGCGGGACGTAAAAGGCTTTTTGAAAACCGGCCTTGCAGCAGAGAATCACAGGGTTGGAGAGTTATTGAACGGCATACTCAATACAGCGCTTACCATCGACTGGTCCAGTCACCAGGTGCGTAAAAGTGAAGCACCCCTACCACCTATTGCCGTAGCCACGTCCAGCTTACCATTGGTGGAGCGGCTGAGATTCAAATCCGCCACTGACGAAAAATCTAAAGAACTGGAACTGGCCGAACAGGGCGTAGACCTTGAAGATGTCGATGAGGAGTTTTGGCGGGCATTCGATGGTCTCGACCGCGAAGCCCTGTTTCGCGACACCGTGGAACTGCTTTCGGTGACCAAGGAGCCCATGACAATTGCCAACCTTGCCAGTCATCTTCCTCCGACTCATGACCTCGAATCCTTGGCACTATGGCTGAGCATGGCCCGTGAAGCTGAAGTTACCATTTCGGAAGACCGGGAAGCCGTTAACATAACCGATGCCACCGGCAAAACAATACGTTTTCACGTTCCGAAACTGGCACTGACAGTGGACGCCGTAAAGTCCATCGATTGGGAGCTCTAGAAACACCATGTCCAACTTTTTCGACCGTTTGACTGCCAAAACAGAAGACACACCTCTTGAAGAGGAACAGCCGGTCGTCTATTCGGAACCGTCTAATTCTGAAGGTGTGTCGAAGTCCAGCGACAGTGAGGATGGCCGGTACACGCCCAAAAATCTGAGAATGGCCACGCAAGAACTTTTGAAATATGGATTGCTCGAAGCGGACCGTAAGCCGAACCTTTATCAGATCGCAATCAATCAAACGTCGGCGATCGATCAAATTCTGGAGCCCCTGGACTTACGTCTCAAAATTGACGACATACGGGGGCTGGCATTTCTGGTTGTATCGTCTCAGCTGTTTGCGGAGGAAGATGATGATTGGTCCCATCCATTAATACGCCGGCAGCGACTGAATCTGGAACAATCGCTGCTCATTGCCATTCTGCGCCAGCATTTCATTGCCCACGAACAGGAATCAGGGCTCGGAGCCGCTGAGGCGGTGATTGAACTGGACGAGTTGCTGCCCCAACTGCAACTATACTTGGGAGACACCGGGAGCGACGCGAGAGATCAGAAGCGGCTGCGCAACTTACTGGAAAATCTGAAGAACCATGGCATTGTCTCGGAAATTGATGCCAATGACCAAGTCATCATCAGACCGATCATTACCCATCTCGCCAATCCCGAGAACCTCCAAAATCTCTTGCAGCACTTCCGAAAGCTGGCAGGTCAAGAACCGGATGCTGACGAGGAAAAATTATGACACGCTCCCAAGAGGATCTCTTCGCCCAAGAGATCCTTCCCTCCTCCGCATTCATTCTTACGCACTTGGATCTCTACAACTGGGGCCCTTTCGGAGGACGTCATTGCGCTGAAATTGATGCCAAGGGTACTGCAATTATTGGCCCGACAGGCAGCGGAAAGACAACGCTGGTCGATGCACTCATGACACTGCTTACCCACCAGCCACGATACAACCTTGCGTCAACGGGCGGCCATGAAAGCGATCGAGACTTGATGTCCTACATTCGTGGCGTTGCCGGCGCCGGAAACAATTCCGGAGATAACAGCCACGTTGCTCGGCCCGGCAAGACGATCACGGCTGTCAGCGCTCGCTTTAAAAATGGTGATAAAGCTATACGCATTGGCGCGATATTCTGGATCGAGGGCAGCAGTTCTTCAGTGAGTGACCTGAAACGACTTTGGCTTTTTTCAGAACGAGACGATCAAGGTCTGGATGACTGGTTGGCGATCCATCATGAGGGTAGAGCACGAGAAATTAAGCAATATGGCCGAGACACTCCCGGCATCCAGATCAACGACAGTAAAAAAGCATACCTTGCGCAACTAAGACGCTTTTTCGAAGTCGGCGAGAATGCCTTTACCCTGCTCAACCGAGCGGCCGGGCTCAAACAGCTAAACAGCATCGATGAGATATTCCGAGAACTGGTTCTTGATGATCACTCCGCCTTTGAAAGGGCGGGCGAAGTGGCCAGCGAATTCGACGACCTGGCGACGATCCACGGGGAACTGGAAACTGCACGCAGACAATATCAGTCGCTACTACCGATCGCCGAGACGTTCAAAAAACATCAAACTACAAAAAAAGCACTGAATCAAAATCAAACACTCAAAGAAATACTGCCCGTATGGTACGCACTGGCGGGATACCAGCTTTGGACCGACCAAATCGATGGGCTTGACGAGAAAATCAAAGACAGCAGTGCGACTATTCAATCACTGGAAACTTCGGCATCAGCACTGAGAAATAAAGCAAACACACTCAACGATATATACTTGCAAGCCGGCGGCGCCAGTATCGAACAGTTGAAGGAGCAGATTGCCCAGCAGGAACGCTGGGTCGATGAACGGCGGCAAAACTCTGGTGACTATCGCAAGCTGGCCACGAAGCTCGGCCTGGATGAGACGCTCACTCGTTCAACTCTGATTTCCAACCAACACGTGTGTAAAGAGAAACAACGAGAGCTGTCAGCATTACAGGATGACCAAGATCAACAGGTATTAGATCAGGGCGTCAACCATAGCAAATTCAAAGAGGCCATACAGGAACTCAAAGAAGAAGTTCAGCGGATAGAGGCTCGCCCCAAATCAAATATACCGGGTCATTTTCAAGAGTTCCGGAGTGAATTGGCGTCAGCGCTGAATCTTGACGAGGAGAGTGTGCCGTTTGTGGCAGAGTTGTTGGAGGTAAAGCCGGAGGAAAGGGCTTGGCGCGGAGCAATAGAGCGCGCCATTGGCGGGCACCGTTTAAGACTATTGGTGCCGCCCGCAGCCATGAAAAGTGCCTTGGACTGGGTAAACCATCGAAACAACCGCCTTTACGTTCGACTGCTTGAAGCTGAGACACCACAAAGCAACGCTCAGTTCATGGAAGACGGCTTCACCCGGAAGTTGAATTTCAAGGAACACCCGCACCGAGAAGCTCTGAAGAAACTGCTGGCAGGTATTGACCGCCACTGTGTCCAATCACCAGACGCACTGCGCGACACTCCTCATGGCATGACCGAGCAAGGGCTGATGTCCGGTCAGCGGGGCTTCTTCGAGAAGCGGGACAACCAGCGCCTGGACCAAGATTGGATGACCGGTTTCGACAACCGGGACCGTTTAGCGGCTTTAAACGAGGAGCTTTTGGAGGCTCAGAATAAGGCAGACCAAGCCTTTGAGGAGCTCGAAGCAGCTCGTAAGATGCTAGCCGATACACGAACAAACTATCAACTATACACAAGCCTTTTAGGGATCAGCTTCGAGCACATTGACCTTCCGAGTGCTGAATCTGAACTAAAGATACTCCAGGAGCGCCTTGAATCGCTGACTGCCCCCGACTCCGATGTGGAGAGAGCCCGCCAGCAATTCGAAGAAGTCGACAGTCAGCTATCGGATACGCAGCGAAAACTATCTGAAGAACGCACTCATCAGGGAATTCTGGGCACTCAACGCACTCAAGCCACTGAACGTCTTGCGGAGATGTTGGACCGAATCGGCGAGGGGCTGACCGATGAACAGCAGACTCTAGCCAACAAGTACTTCAGTCCACCGGTGGCCGGTCAACACGACAAGCTCGATCAGCTAGAACGGAACCAATCAAACGAACTCGATCGTGAGATCAAGACTCTATCCCAGCAAATGAGTGGGTTCGAGCTAAACCTAACCCAACAGATGGCGAACGCCAAGACAATTGACACTGGCGCGCTTGCAGAAACGGGTAGCGATATTCGCGATATACCGGAATACCTCGAACGACTGCGGATTCTTGAAGAAGAGGCCTTACCGGAAAAGCTCGACCGTTTCCTGAACTACCTGAACCATTCGTCGGATCAGGGCGTGACTCAACTCCTCGCCCACATACGGAATGAAGTCGCCGTGATTGAGGAGCGCATAGCGGACCTTAATGGGACCCTGCGAAGAGTAGACTTCCAGCCAGGTCGATATCTCAAGCTTGAGCCGAGGCGCGTTACCCATGAAACTCTGCGAACACTGGAACAGGCGCAACGTCGATTACGCGCAGATGCCTTGAAGGATGATCAGGGTGAAAGCCATTTTCGAGCTCTTGAGAACGTCGTTAAGCTGCTGCGAGATGCCAGTGACAACAAACGGACAGTCGGTGCCCGCGCCCTACTCGACCCTCGCTACCGTCTGCAATTTGCGGTTTCGGTAATTGACCAGGAAACGGCAGTGGTCATCGAAACCAGAACCGGCTCCCAAGGCGGAAGTGGTGGCGAGAAAGAAATAATCGCCAGCTATATCCTGACAGCTTCGCTGAGCTATGCACTCTGCCCTGATGGAGCCACACAGCCGCTGTTTGGCACCATTGTTCTTGATGAGGCATTCTCGAAAAGCTCTCACGCAGTCGCTGGCCGCATCATCTCCGCACTTAACGAGTTTGGATTGCACCCTCTGTTTGTAACTCCAAACAAAGAGATGAGATTGCTGAGAGACCACACCCGGTCGGCAATTCTAGTCCACCGCAAAGACATCCGAGCTACCCTGACATCGCTGAGCTGGGAAGAACTGGAAGCTCACGCAGAGAAAATGATACGGAAGCCTCATGAAATCCCCGGCTGATCTGGCACTCAAGCTAGCCAAGCAATGGCAAAACGCAGATATACGAGAGCAACGCCTCCTGCATCCAGATAGCTGGCCACTCAGAATTCCAATTGGCAAACCTTCTGGGCGCGTTGTATCCGAGGACCTGGAAAGAGTTCGCAAACATTTAAATCAGTGGCGCAATGTGACGATAGGACGGGTCGACTGGAGTCCCAAAAAATTTCGTGGTGCCAGCGAGGACGTCCAGATTCCAGAATTTTGGATTCTGAGCTCACCAACGGAATGGATTAACGCAGCAAATAGCAACGAGGTTCGCGGCGAATTTCAAATTCTGTGTCGCTTAGTACCGGCAATTGATGAGCGTTTTCATCGCTTACTAATCCGAAAACGCCGTCTAGTACTAGACAAGGCCGAAAACGAAGTTATTCAGTCAGCCAAGGTCGCGCTCCTCTTATCACCGGGCTTGGCAGAAGGAAAACCGCTTCGAGCTCTGTCGGTGGGAGGCATCGACAGCAAGTTTTTTGAACGGAACCGCCAGTTGCTTATCCAGATGTTGGATATCCTGTTTGAAGGCCAAGTCAGTGAGCTTGGCCTAGAAGCCTTTCTCGGTGCAGATGATGAAGGCCACCATTGGTTGTTGATCATGGACCTTGACGGCGGCTTACTCCCATTTTCACAACTTCGAGTTCGCGCCCGGGAGCTTACGGAGATACCTCTGCCCGGTGCCTCTATTCTAATCGTCGAGAACGAAAGATGCATTCACCAGTTACCAATGGCTCCGGGTACGGTTGCAATATTGGGGGCCGGTCTAAACTTATCTTGGATGAGCGCTTCTTGGTTGAGCGAAAAGAAATTAGCCTATTGGGGAGACATGGACACGTGGGGACTGACCATGCTGGCTAGGGCCAGAGGGTTCCAACCATCGGTAAGGCCATTGTTAATGAACGAAGAGATCTTCAATACCTTTGCAAGACAAAAAGCGGTTCCAGAGCCACAGCCAGTTGAAACTGTCCCGGCAGCAGGGCTCACTTTTGAGGAACAAGCATTCTTCCTTGAGCTACTTCAGCGGCACAAGGGGAGATTGGAGCAAGAGTTCATACCGGAGAATGTTGTACAAAAATCGATAGCTCATTGGTTAGAATCCCCCTGAGTTTTTCCCTCCTCTTACGGACAAACTTTTGATTTAACGTGGCTCATCTACCACTCCCCAAAAGTTCATACTGTTGTCGCTTCTGATGAAGTTTCTCATCGTCTCGACTCACCCTTAGAGCGGCTCGAAGGTAACCAGCTGCTGCATCGTAAGCGCGGTTTAGGCTCTCCAATTGAGAGAGCCCTAGCTTGAGGATAACGAGCCTGAATCGCTGCAATCGAAGCCTAGCACATACTCAGCTCGAATGATTGATCACCTCAATTTTTGCTATGTCCAAGACCGACTCAACCTGTCTTGATAAGGTACATGTGGCCAGACTAGGATGAATTGACAATGCGAGTACGGACGCAGTTGCTCGTAACCAGCTAACCAGCCCAGGAGTCATTTCATGAAAATCATTGCAGGCATCGGTTACGACGACCGCCTCCCCAATCAACTACCCGAGCTATTCAGTGGCCAGCTCTGCGGCGAGCAAACCCTGATTGCCGCACTTGAATTTCGCGCCGGCACCCTCCCCCCTAATGAAAATCAAGCAACCCGTACAGTGGCTTACCTCAATGCTCTCACCGCTGCTGACAACGGTAACCGCTTCTATAGCGAATCATTAGCCGTGGATCCGATCGCAAGTGCCGAATCGCTTCTAGCATGGCGAGATTGGGCGATTCTCCACGGCTGGAACCATGATTCGCGCAGCACGAACCACGGACGCATGGTCGATCTGGCCGCTGCCGAGAGCGGCTTTTCCAAAAATGGCACTTCTCTCGGCGAACGCATTTACGCCCTCTTGCAGCGACTCACGCTTCTTGGCTCCAGTGTTTCATGTTTAGAGCTTCACCACTCACGCGCTAGCTGGCCCCCACTCTATCAACACCTTTTTGACCAGCTAGAAAGCACCGGTGTTTCGGTAACGGAAGCACCCACAGCCATTCAACCTCAGGCTCCGGCGAGCAGCGATCTAGGGCAACTTCAGCGCGCCCTGGTTAGCGAAAACAATGGTCCTGTTCGCTTTCAGGAAGACGGAACAGTACGGCTGCTCTCTAGCGCCAGCGAAGGACTGGCCGCTCAGTACGCGGTACACGAAGCCAACAATGAAACTCTGATCATTGCCCCCAGTGGACAACATAGCTTGGCAACAGTCATTGCCCAACAGGGAGGCAATGACTCCGGCCTCGGCGATCTCTCGAAATTCCGCGCCCCGAACCAGCTACTGCTTCTGATGCTCCAATCTGCCTGGCGCACTCCGCCTGCCGATGCGCTACTTCAATTTCTTTCGCTGCCCGCCGGACGCTTTCAACGCTTGCGCCGGTCACTGGCACGACGATTCCGCGACCTGCCTGGATTTGATCGAGAACATTGGGAGGCGGAGATCAATGCCTTCGTCAACGCAACCCTCCAAGACACCCCTGAACTGGACGAGACGGCTCTCCGTCGTGGCATTGAGGAATGGCTACCTATATGTATCTGCCCCTACGATGACAAAATGCGGATCGAGCTCGCGTTGTCATTGACGGACCGTGTCGCAAGCTACTGGAATGCATGTTTGAGCACATCAGAACGTGAACAAGCCAAACCCATCTATTCTGCAGCTTACGCCGCAGCAGATTCCGTTTGCCAAGCACTGAGGGAGTGGCCAGAAACCTATATAAGCAAGACCCAGCTGAACCGCTTGATCTCCATGGTTTTAAGCCTCGGCAATAGCAGCCTTCGTAATTCTCGTGAAGTTTCCGAGTTTGACGTGGTTAGCAGCCCAGAAGTTGTTCCGCTGCGGACTGCACCGACCACTCATACCTTATGGATCAACCCTCAGATTTCTAGGCTGGTGGGAATGCCGCCCTTCTCACAAGCGGAGCTTCGCGGCATTCCTTTGGCACCTAGTCCCGAACAACAGACTCACCTGAGGCAGTTCGCATTAATACGAGCATACGCTCCGCTGCTGGCCGCCCAGGAATTCGTAACACTGATCTCAACCAACTCCACCCCGGAGCTTTTACAGCTCCAGATAAGCAGTCTGACTGACACCAAGGTTTGGCCTTCGCTGGAACAGACGATTCTTACTAACCAAGGTCTTCACGCTCCGGCGCAACCCGTTAAGGAGTTTTCCTTGCCGCAAGCACAGCGGTGGTGGACCCCAGACTGCGCCGTTCCAGCCCCCCGCAATTCCGAGTCCTACAGCAGTCTGGCGGCGCTGGCACTTAGACCTCATGAGTATGCACTTAAATATGCAGCTCAGATTCGTGAGGGGGCAATCGAATCGCTCGCGGCTGATGCCCGACTGAAAGGCAACCTGGCGCACCATTTGGTCGAGGCCTGGATCAGAGAACACCCTTGGACTGGCAAGCCGGTTGATCGCATGAGCATCAGCTCTTGGCTGGATGCCAACTTGCCGGTAGTGAAACGGAAAGTCGCACTTCCATTGGCACAACCGGGCATGCAGGTCGAGCAGCTGAGATTTCAACAAAAAATGCTGGACGCCTTGGACGCACTGCTAAAGGCGCTTGTTGCCGCAGGAGTCACCAACTTGCAGCCAGAACGTCGCTTCGAACACATCGACACTCTTAGCCAGCTAGAAGGCACGATGGATATTTTCTGCGAATTTGAAGACGGACGATTCGCGATTATCGATATGAAATGGGGAGGCTATAAAAAGTATAGAGAAGAACTCAAAGCAGGCCGTCCGTTACAACTGGCGACGTACGCTCACATCGCCGAAGGCAATCATAGCGGGCAGTTAGCTGACGCCGGTTACTTCATACTGAGCCGAGCCGAACTACTGTGCAATGACACTCTCGTATTCCCAACCGCAACAGCTGTCGAACCAGATCAACCGACATCACTGCAACTTACCTGGCAGAAATTTGAGAACACCCTGCGATGGCGCGTAGAGCAACTCAAAAACGGCCATATCGAACAAACCTACGGTGATGCCGCTCCTGATGGCAATTCACTCCCCCCGGGCGATGCCCTCGACCTAATTGCCTTGGAAGAGCAAGCGCACAAGAGCAGCTCCCAGTCTTACAAAGCAAGCTTTAAGGCAGTCGACACCTGGCGCAACCTCACCGGCAACATCAAGGAGCTTTGATTATGAACTTAAATTACACCCAAGCCAGTGCTGGCTCCGGCAAGACTTACAGTATCGAAAACGATGTTGCTGAAAAGCTAGAGCGCGGCGAGCTGTTGCCCAGCGAAATAATCGCAGTGACATTTACCATCGATGCAGCAGAAGAACTCAAGGGGCGAATTAGTCGCCCCTGCAAAACGCCGTTTTCAGACAGCCAGCAATTTACCGGTCTCTGCCGATTCATCCGGCAACGCCGGGATTGACCATAAAATAGCCAATATCAGGCGTAAATGCCGTCCGTCTTCATAAGGCCAAAGAAGCTCGGCGAGCTTCCTCAGAACCTTCCTCAGGTTCAGGCCAACGCCGCACAGAACCGCGTGTATCGTGTCGCCGGTAAACCCTCTGAGGAAGTTCCGATACATCAGGCCGTCGCTTTTCAGGTGGCCGATGAT
>NZ_JAGDDW010000012.1:0-143287 GCF_040148665.1 Marinobacter sp. NFXS9
AAAACGGACGGCATTTACGCCTGATATTGGCTATTTTATGGTCAACCCCGGCGTTGCCGGATGAATCGGCAGAGACCGGTAAATTGCTGGCTGTCTGAAAACGGCGTTTTTGCAGGGGCGACTAATTATCTTCAAGATTTCTAACTTTATGTACGTTCCTTACGATAGCTCGAAGCCCACCAATGTCTTGCATTCTCGCCAAATTCATACTTGGATTTTTCTGAAGCTTACTAATTATTGACGGCGTACGCTTGAGCCTTTGCGCAACAATCGCGTCAGGATCTATCGTATAGAGTTTTACCCGAAGAGTGGCTTGAAAAGTATTTATCGGATATGAGTGTATAGCCCTCCAATTACTCAAAACATCCATCGCGCCCCATAATTCGTCAATATAAATATAGTCCGCCCTCAAAATATCACCAGCCTTATTAACTCTGGTCTTTGAGTAGAGTGGCTTAATTTTTTGCACGATCTAACCTCTACAAAATATCGAAGTAAAGCGGGTAAATCTTTTTACGGTGATAATTTCAAAAGTCTACGCCATCGCATACAGGCATTATCCATATATGCTTCACTCTTGGTGCTCTTATCCTTCCGAAACTCTGCCGCCCAGTACTCGCACATTTTCTTCGCTTCCCACAAAAAATAGGGACAGATTTATTTATCGACCTCTAAGGCAAGTCGACACATACTCTTGGCTTAATTCCCGTCGCTCTGCCCTCACTGTCCTCAATCTATTAGCCTCGCTGTCGGCAAGCCGAATTTATAGGCAAAATTTACAGCACAAAGTCTTTTTGCTTCACCTCTGCAACTGCTTTTTCATATTTTTCTATTTTTCGCTGCCACTCGTCTCGGCTATCTTGCCCCGGACACATATCAATGTGCGTTAACTTGTCGTCCATTTCCCTTCTTGACTCTACCTCAGCAATCCTTTTATTAGCCTCAAAGGGGTTATTCGGCACGTCCAACCGCGGGTCGTTTCGTAAGGTATACAATCGGAGAATCTTTTCAGGATCTCTGGTATCACAATAGGAATTTCTTTTACGCCTACATTCGGCGATAGCCTCTTGGATTTTTTCTTGTTTGCGTTTCTCCCATTGATCGATCCGTTTTTCTCGCTCCTCGTCGCACTCCGTTGCTTGCTTCAACATGTTTTTCCATTGGGCGATCATTTCTTCCGCCTTGGAGAGACTGACTGGTTCCCAGCCCCCGTATTTATTAATGATGTTTATTTGAGGCTCTCCAGAGCCAACATAAGGGTATTCGGGCTCAGCTCTCTTTTTTAGACTACCTGTTCCAGACGAATTTTGACGCGGAGCTTCATTCTGTGCGTAATCTGGACGAGTAGCTCTTATTTCCATCTCGCTTTGCTTTGAAGTATTTGCGCAAGGCGTTGCCTGGTATGCAATCTGCCCCGCCGAATCCTCACACTTGTACACGCCTGCTATGGATGTAGCTGAAAGGAAAGCAAAACTCATCCCTACAAAAACTCTCAGCAAGCCTACCAATGCTCCTAGACTGGCTTTGACTTGAGAATGTCTTAGTACATCAGGAAACATCAATAGAGTCCTTGTTCTTTGGTTTAATCCTTCACCTCGTCATCAGCGAAGGCACATTTCGTCGCAAAAATAGGGACAGATCTATCTATCGTCCACGAAGGCAAGTCGACGCATATTCCTGGCTTAGTTTCCTTCGCTCTGCCCTTAATCTATTCCCCTCGCCAACGGTATACCCTGCACGCAGTTTGTCCTGAATGTAGTCCAAACGCTGATTCATGTGCTCGCACCGGCGCGATAGAGCTTCAGCTTCCCTATTTTTCCTGGCGGCATCTGCTCGACGTGCGGCGAGCAGATCGCTTTGGCGGTTCGGGGTACTTGGCACAGAAGCGGAACTAATGAGTGTCGTGCGTGATCGGCCGCTCAGGCGCTCATATCGACTGCAGGCTTGTTCCCGGAACTTCTTATTCTTGTTGGTGCGATCCGTGGCGTATTCCTTATTCCAGAACCGGCACATCTGAGCTGAGCTACGGATGGCTCCCGCATTTTCCTCAGGATCGCTCTGTGGTTTTTGAGCCTGTCTAGGCGCCTGTATCTGGTTAACGGGTCGACTGTATGACGGCCGGACCGTATGGGTCACAACAGCATTGTTCAGGTCTTGCGAAGGGGTGCCGAACGTAATATCGACAGTCGGGAGCTGGATACCCAGGGCGGTTTCAATAGACCGGACAGCAGGGGTGAAAAAGGTGAACGCCAGTCCAGTAACGATAGCGACGGTTAAGAGGTTGCCAGTGACAACGGCAATGAGAGTTTTCCAGAAACTCACAGTCAGCTCCTTTGACTGGGTGCGGGTAGGACATGACTAGATAGTAGACAAACTTTGCCGAGGTCGGCGAGAGGGGAAATGTAAAACTGAGTGAAGATTCAAAGGATGGCGCGAGCCCTTTCCTTGATAAGTCACGCTACCAAGCAGTGTCGCTAATCAAAATGGACGCTTCATGGGCCGAGCTCGCCGTCGTTGTGGCACGGAAACCGAGCGCGTCGAGCATGTCGAACATCGAGTCGATGGTGAACTTGTCGAGCTTGGCGTTCTTCAGGTCGGAAATCCGTGACTGGTGGACGTTTAACTTCTCAGCCGCCTGTGCCTGGGTCCAGCCTTTCTCTTCGATCAGCTTCGTCAGCATGATCGATAGGTCCATCTTCATGGCCATTTTGCTGGCAACGTCGGCCTCGTGAGCGACGTGGAACGGGCTGTCATAGAATTTGAGAGCCATGATGCACCTCTTCTAATTTGCGCCTCATGCATCATATAAAATTTTATATGAAGCGCAAATTACCCACTTCCCCATCGCCTACCGCACTGTACTTTTTTGCCTGTTTTTGAACTCTCCGGATTTACCAAGCACCTGTTCTGACAGGCTTTGTACGTTTACGCAGCCTCGGTTCCCCTTCCCTATGAGCAAAACGCCCCATCAGGCCGCCGGCTCGGTCAGCAACGGATGCAGCAACATGTCCATATAGTGCGCAGCAGCATGGAGGCTGTCGAAGCTGTAGAGCGTGCCCTCTCCGTCCAGCTCGATCCGGTAGATGGTGTGCTTCGGTGACAGCTGCTCTTTGACGAGTCTGACGAACGTGTGATCTTGCAGTATGTCCTGCATGGCGCACCTTTTTTTTGACTGAAAAAACCGTACCGTCCATGGCCGTCCAGTGAGGTGCCATCCGGCACCGAATGCAACACGCCCTGACCAACAGGAGGATCGCCAGAGCAGATGTATTGAATCGCGGTCAGATGACAGCCGTGTGAAAGCCCGTCTTTCTGGTCAGAAAAAGGCAGCAGGCGCGGCGGTGGGCCGCCACGCCGGAGGGTTGGCACGGGACACTAGAGAATGATGGTCTTGCGATCGACCAGTGAATTATCGCTGTCGTACTGCAGGAAACCGAAAAAGTCGTCCTCGACCTGCCACGCCTTATAGCTGGTGACGAGGTTGTCGTCTTCGTCCAGGAGCTGGAAGGTTTCCTTGAGACAGGAGGGCGTTCGTTCAGGATCGAGTTCTTCCTGAAGGCGCCGTAGATGGCAACCATGGGGGATGCTGATGCACTCGCGCAGATGCTGTTCGATCATCTTTGCCTCCGGACATTGAGATGTTTCGTCTGGCGAATCGATTGCTGAGAATAATCCTTTCCGTGTTTCGCGAAAATAGGTGACAACCTGTAACAAACTGTGTCGCCACGACTCCAGCGATACCACACACCGGATCAGGCCTGTGTTTTCGCATGCCGCCCCTGAATAACCGCCCCTTAAATTTTTAATTCATAAAAAAGCCAGGCTTAGCCTGGCTGAAGAATATGGAGTCTCATCCAACGTAGGTTTCCCCAATGCACGTTTTCAGAGTAGTGCCGGCAAAAGTCAGTTTGATGACAGCAGCCCCGCCATCGCACCCTGAATGGAAACGGGTTAGAAGGGAATCGCGCCGGGCTAATCTGCGCCCGGCTATGCGACGATCCGCGGCATGGCGTGCAGGGGTTCCGAGGAGACGATCCGGTCTCGGCGGGACCGTTGAACGTCCAGGGGATGCAACAGCATGTTGAGGTATTGTACGGCGGTGTGCTGGCTGTCGAAGCTGTACAGTGTGCCCTCACCTTCGACTTCGATGCGGTAAACCGTGTGTTGCGGGGTAATCTCTTCTCTGACCAGCCTGACAAAATCGTGATCTTGCAGTACGTTCTGCATGGGGCACCTTGTTGTTGATGACTGAAAAACCGTACCCTCCGTGGTCTTTCAGCTCGGTGCTGTCCAGCACCAGACCACAGCTTACGGATGGATCAGCGATAAAACCAGAGGATGAATATTCAGGCCGCTTTCGGCGACATGTCCGGGAGGAAATCGGGAAGCCACAGACGCTCCGCGATCACGCGCACACGTCCCGACCGACCTCAAACCTGCCCCAAGTCCCGGTATGTCGACACCCGGTTTAACCAGCCGGCCAGCCATTTCTTGCGCTCGTCCGCGTTAGGCGCGTTGTTGGCCCGCTGCTTGAGCACGTCGGCGGCGGCCACGCGGAAACGTTCCAGCGCGGTGCCCTGATCGATGTCGTCCATCCGCAGGAGCACCTGCCGCAAGCCCCAGCCCTGGCCATGATAGGCCTCCCGATCGGACAGCCCTTCTCCCTTGAAGTTGACGTAGTCGATCAGCGCGTAGATGCCACCCAGAGTGCTGCGCAGCTCATCCATGCGCTCGCGCATGGCCGGCCGGTCGGCCTTCGGTGTGGCATCGAGGATTTCGTCCAGGGAATCCTGGGTGCGCTCGTACATGAAGCGGGCCTGGATGTGCCGGGTCTCGTCCAGGAACCAGCGCAGGAATTCCACCTGGGGGCCGTGCTGATGCAGCAGGAAGGTTTCCCGGTCCGGCCAGGGCGCATCAATCGGGTTCATATCGGCGAGCCATTCGGGCATGCCGACGGACTCTGACGCCATGTACTGCACCAGTTCCGGAAAGCTCTCGGCGTAGGGCGCTTCGACGCCCTTCGGGTACCATTTGAAATGGCCGATGCCCAGGGTCGGGAAATCCTCCCCCTCGCTCCAGTGCACCAGGCAATCCACCTTGCCGGCGCATTCGTTCTGGTAGATTTTGCCGGCAATCCAGGACAGCTGCTGGTCAGACAGCTTCAGTTCCACGTCGGGTTTGGTCAGGGCGGCGCCACACACGGTCAGGGCAACCGTTAGCAATAGCAGTGCGAATAGAGAACGGAAACGTCTCACGATAAGGGTCCACAAGCGCTGATTGAATGGCGCCCAGAATACCCGAGAGACGGTCCGGATTCGGCTTATCGATTTGTCATTATGGGCCGCCACCGTAGGTCATTGTGTGATCAGAAAAAGCCTTTACCACGACCTACACTTGAACGCCGGAACCCCTTGTTTTGAGCAAGTTCGGCGGCTTTGGGAGACGTGTTTTATTGCGTACGGTTAACAATTGCAGGTAATCGGCGTCGCGGGGATCACTACAGCGATTCGCGCTCCCGCTCGTACTCGTCATAGCTTTTCTCGTAGCGGGCCATGCAACGCTCATAGGCTTCCGGCGGCAGCGTGCCACACTCCCGCTCGCCGCTGCTCTGGATGGACTCGTACATACCTCGGCTGGAGCAGCCGGATAACGCCAGTACCAGTATCGCGGCCAGTGCCGCAAAGCGTGTCATGTCATCGCACCTCATGCAGGTCCGCACCGTCCAGGTGCCAGTGCAATTGGGCCTGGGAGGCGCCGGGCACGTCGTTGACCCGGCGCACCACATAGTGCCCGTCAAACTGCTGGGTTCGGCCGTCCGTGCGCTGGGCGTGGATGCTGACCGGCACCATGGCGTAGACGGAGCCGGCCGCGCCCTCGGGACGCACCGTGCCCGTGACGTCCACCGTCACCCGGGCCGTCTGCGCAAAGCCGCTCACGAAATCGTCGTAGGTCTGACCCGGTGGGCCGGATTCGCCCCACTGGGCATAGGCGGTGTCGTAATCGCCGGCGTTTATCGCGGCGTAGTATCGCCGGACGACGTTGATGGCGCCGTTCACACTGCGGTCGATCGGCGCCGCGGACATCGCGCCGGACGGCGGTTCGCCCGTCGTGCCGTTGCCCGACGTAGCGGATTCGGTCGGTTGGCCGCTGCAGGCCGTCAATGCCATCACGGCCAGTATGCAACATCCCCTTCTCAGCATGACGCTTCTCCGATGATTCCGGTGGAACGGCGATGCCTCAGGCGGACTCGCCCAGCTTTTCATCGATGGCCGTGGCCGTTTTCAGCGCCGGCCGGTCGGCCAGACGCGCGCCGTAGGCCTCGAATTCCGGCCGCTTCGGCAGCGACCCGAACTGCATGCCCCACATCACCTGGGCGCCTACGTACACATCGGCCGCCGTAAACCGCTCACCCGCGATGTACGACGACCCGGCAAGTGCCTTCGCAAGGGTGTCGACGGCCAGATCATAGTCGCCATAGCCGACCATGCGTCGTTGCTCATCACTGATGGACACACCCAGCACCCGGTTGATCACCGCCGACTCCAGCGGTCCGGCGGCGAAAAACAGCCAGCGATAATAGGCGGCCCGCTCCGACGGCTGCGGCGCCAGTCCGGCGTCCGGAAATGCTTCGGCCAGGTAGGCGCAAATCGCCGCACACTCGGTCACGATCTGCCCCTGGTGAACGATGGCCGGCACCTTCCCCATCGGATTGATGGCCAGGTACTCGGGCGATTTCATGGTTGTGCCGTACTCCAGCAATTCCTGGCGGTAAGGCACGCCGGTTTCTTCAAGCATCCAGCGGACAATCCGGGCCCGGGACATGGGGTTGGTGTAGAAGACCAGATCGCAGTCGGGGGATTCAGTAAGGGCCATAACAACGCTCCTTGTTGCGGTGTGACAGTGTCGTGGATTGGAAGGCGCACCACGGCTCTTCGTGCGCGTGAGCCGCAAACCAGTATCAAAGCATACAAACCCGGGACCGACCAGTGACGAAGCCTTCGCCCAAGGTGCTCCCTGACAATCGAGCTAGCAATCGATTTCCTGAACGCGCTCCATCGGCACCGCCGTGCCTGACACCACAATGCCGCCCATCTCGGGAATACGTACAGTCAGTCGGCTGGGGCGGCCCATTGCCTCGCCCTGGCGGATATGGAGGGTGTAGGGCACCGGTACGATGCCCGCGTTGCGAAGGTAGCCGCCCAGGGCGGCGGCCGCGGCGCCGGTGGCCGGATCCTCCACCACACCGCCGACTGGGAACGGATTGCGGGAGACGAACACATCGGCTGCCTCCCGCCAGATCAACTGCAGCGTGGTGAGGCCGTCCTTCAGCATCAGCGCCTTGAGCCGTTCGAAATCATAATCCAGCGTGGCCAGACGCTTTTCATCACGCACGGCCAACACCAGGTGCCAGGCTCCGGCGTAGGCCCGCACGGGTGGCAGTGATGCGTCCAGCTCGCCCAACTGCCAACCGAGCGCGTCCAGAGCATCACTGAGAAGCTCGCTGGGCGCCGGCTCGTATTTGGGCTCGACCGAGGTCAGGGCGGCTTCAAACAGGCCGTCCTGCGCACGCACCTCGACCGGCACCTTGCCGACGACGGTCACCAGTTGATAAGTGCCCTCGCCTTCCAGTTCCCCCAGCACGACACCGGCGGCGATCGTCGCGTGACCGCAGAAAGACACTTCCGCCTCCGGGCTGTAATACCGCACGATCCGATCCGTTCCTGTTGCCGGTGCGATGAAGGCAGTCTCCGAAAAACCGACGTCGGCGGCGATCCGCTGCATGGTTTCAGGGGTTGGCAAGTCCTCGCCGATCCAGACGCCAGCAGGATTGCCGCCTTCGGGGTTATGAGAGAACGCGGTGTAGCGGTAAAGCGAGCCGTCACTCATAAACGGATGCCTCACAGAAGGGAATCAGGGAGCCCATCTAACAAGTATGGCCTGCCACGGCGTGCCTGTGTAACCGATATCAGGGGAATTTCGCGCAGAGCTCATCCAAGATACCGCCCCGAACTGACCGCTGGCGGTCAGTTCGGGGCCTCGCGGCGGGGAATTGGAGAAGGCCCGGGTGTGGCAGGTGTCAGATGGACGTTTCCGGCACGGGTTTCCAGCGTCCGTTATGCGCTTTTACAGCCGCGTAGGAGGTGATCCGGTGGTTGTCGGCATCCCACAGGTTGTTGCGCAGCGCCGCTGGGATGTCGCGCAGGGAGATCCGTTTGACGTCGGCGAAATGGTGCGCGTAAGTGCGATGGCATTCCGCCAGCCGGTAGTTGGGAATCGATGCCGAGAGGTGATGGATGTGGTGGTAGGCGATGTCGGCGGTGAACCAGTTCAGCCAGCCGGGGAGCGCCAGGAAGCTGGTGCCTTCGACGGCCGCCCGGTTGTAATCCCAGTGGTGTTCGTCCGCGGCCCAGGCGTCTTCAAAATTGTGCTGAACGGTAAACAGGATAATCCCGCCGGCACCCGCCAGGGACAGGCTGATCAGGTAAATCGCGAAGAAGGCCAGCGGGCCGATTGCCAGGCTCATGCCGGCCCAGAGGCTGATCAGGACCAGGTTGTTGCCGGTGATGTGGCGGTACTCTTTCCCGTTCTTCCAGTAACGCGTCTGGAAGTCCGCCGCGAGGCTGTGCAGGGAGCGACGCGGCTCTCGCCACTTGCCTTTCAGCAGGTGGCTGGCCAGCGCCAGACTGCCCTTGATCCAGGTGAAACGCGGGTTGAAGATCAGGTACATGAACCCGCCCACCGGCGCCATCGCGATATGGCGGGTGACCCGATAAAGCGTCTGCTGTCGGGGAGACAGCGCATTGAACTCGTCGAGCGAGAGCGTGGCCAGCGGACCGCGGTAGAGGTCCCAGTTGCCGTTGGTGGCGTGATGATAGGCGTGATTGCGGGACCACACATACTGGGGCATGCCGCAGATGACACCCAGCACAAAGCCGGCCACCTTGTTATAACGGGGTGTGGCGAATAGCGAGTTGTGCCCGCATTCATGCATCAGGACAAACACCCGCAGCAACAACAGGCAGATCGCGGCGGTGCAGGCCGCCGTCAGCCACAGGGACACCGTCAGGCTCGCAATGGCCAGATACCAGGCAACCAGGTAAGGAATGAGGGTGGACGCCAGTTGGAAGGCGGCGATGGCATTACTTTTGGTGGAAAAACGCGCAACAATCTCTTTCTTTTCGGCGGCCAACGCCGTTGTTTTTGTCATGACGATTTACAACTTGAAGTACCCCTGAAATTTCCCTTCGAAGGCACGCCGCGCAGACGCGTGCCGGCCACCACCTCCTCCGGCAGCCCGTGATAAGACAGGTCTTGAACGTCCCGTGTGATTGATTTTTTGCAGGAACGCAACGGCCTTACCCCGTCCGCGACACACCGGAACCCTGCCTCTAATTATTCATTTTTCAGGCACTTATAACGGGCGCCAGTGTCGCGCGGAAAGGCCAAGCTAACACTTCAATTGTGAAATAGATATGAAACTCAAAGAGTTTTAGGCAACAAATTGTTTCAAAAAGGCGGGGAGGAAGCAGTCAGACTTAGCCGACTGCTTCGGATATCGTGCGGTTTCAGAACGGTATTCCAGCGTTTCTCAACCCGTTCGCCGACATTACGGTGAGTGGGTCATTCGTGCGGGCCTCGCTTTCCGGCCCACCCGGACACGAAATGTTCATACAACGTGCACGCGAGACGATGACAGCAGCTCCGCCAGTCAGAAGCCGTGCCCAAGCAGACCGAGAATACCCAGTGCGATGAGATAGAACGCCACGATGTAGTTGAGCAGCCGCGGGAAGAACAGAATCGCCAGGCCCGCGCCCAGCGTAATCAGCGGGGCCACTTCAAGATGAATCGTCATACCGGACTCCTTCTGGCAGGTGATGGGAACCGCTGCGCAACAGCTCTGTCGCGTCAGGCGATAAGTCGTCTACTTCGATAACACTAGCAAACGCCGGCAGTTCCCCGGATTAAGATCACCTTGCCATTTGTTCAGCCTGCGCCCGGAGGGAACGGCCTCAGAACTTCTTTGGGTCCAGCCGCCCCTCGTACATCGGCAGCTCGATCACCGGGTCGTCGTCCCGGAATTGAGACCACATCCGGTTCAGTCCCGCCGTGCCGAACTGCCGCACCCGCTCGACTTCACCGAGATTGAGGACATCCGTCAGGATGCCCGGCGAGGCCCCCGGCATGGCCGTGCGCGTGCGCCCTTCCGGATCCACGATGAGACTCTGCCCCATTCCGGCAGGCTCGGCCATGTTGGCGCTGACCACAAACACCTGGTTGAAGATCGCATTGGCCTGCACCAGGATCTGCTCCTGAACCCGGTCGCAGGTGGTCGTCGCGGCCTGGTTGATGATCACCTCGGCGCCCATCCACGCCAGCTGGCGCGACACTTCGGGAAACCAGATGTCGTAGCACACCGCCAAACCGACCCGGGCCACGCCGGGCACGTCGAACACCACAAACGCCTTGCCCGGCCGGTACGGCTCGAACGGCCGCCAAGGGAAACATTTCCGGTAGGCGGCTACCAGCTCGCCGTCCGGCGAGAAGACCGGCGCGGTGTTGTACAGATGGCCGTCTTCACCGCGCTCGCACACCGTACCCGGCAGCAGCCAGACGCCGAGCTTGCGGGCGATCTCGCCCAGCCGTCGGATACGCGGGCCGGACATTGGTTCGGCTGCCGCCTCCAACTGGGCCGTCCGCTCGTCCGGCGTGCCCTCGGCGCTGCATAAATGCAGCTCCGGATAGACCACCATGCGGGCTTGCGTGAAGTCCGGGCCGAAGTCGCTCAGGTAGGTGGCGACTTCGTGCTCGAAGCCCTCCAGCCCGGGGTCGTCACCCGGGCGGCGGGCCGGCGCCTGGGCCAGCAGGAGGGGCAGATATCGGGACATGGTTTTCCTCACTCGTCGTTAGACCGGTTCAGCGGCGTGGGTGTTGGTCTCGGCGTCGTCCTCACTGAAATCCACTTCCGGCGGCTGACGCGAGAAGAAGCGGGTCAGGTAGGCCAGGTGAACCAGGCCAATCGCCAGCCATACCAGTCCCAGCACCACGGCGTGGATATCCAGTTTGGTCATCAGCCACAGGTTGACCACCGCGCCAATCGCGGGCACGACGATGCCTTTCAGGGCGTTGTACTCACCACGCATCCGGGCGTCCCGGAAGTACATGACAATCACCGACACGTTGACCATGGTGAAAGCGATGAAGGCACCGAAGTTGATGAAGGACGCTGCCGACAGCACATCCAGGAACAGCGCCACCACGCCGATCAGCCCCGTCAGTACGATGCTGAACACCGGCGTGTGGAACCGCGGATGCAGCGCACCGAAGAGCTTGCGCGGCAACACCGAGTCACGCCCCATAGCGAACAGCAGACGCGAGGCGCTGGCCTGGGCCGCGATGCCGGAGGTGAACTGCGCCAGCACCATGCCGGCCAGGAAGATGGCGCCAAACAGGTCCGCGCCGATGGTCTTGGCGATCTCGAAGGCGGCGGAATCCGCATCGTTGAACACCGCACCCGGATGCACGAGCTGTGTGGTGTAGCCCACCAGCACGTAGATGCCACCACCGATCAGCGCCGTCAGGATGATCGCCCGGGGGATGTTACGGCGTGGGTTGATGGTTTCCTCGGTGAGCGTGGTCACCGCATCGAAACCCAGGAACGAATAGGCCGCGACCGCCGCGCCGGCAGCAATGGTGGTAAAGCTGGAATCCGCATTAATAAACGGCGCCAGGCTGAACAGGGCATCCGTGCCGCCCTCGGCGAACACATGGCGCAAGGACAGCACCACGAAAAAGACGATCACCAGCACCTGGAACGCCATCAGCAGCGAGTTGACCTTCGCCGCCAGTTTGATGCCGTAGACGTTCAGCACCGTGGTGATGCCGATGAAGCCCAGCAGGAACACCCAGCTCGGCACGTCCGGGAAGCGCGCGTGCAGGTATGCCGCGCCGATCAGCCAGATCACCATGGGCAGGAAGAAGTAATCGAGCAGCACGCCCCAGCCGACCATGAAGCCGACGCGCGAGTCGATGGTCTTGCGCACGTAGGTGTAGGCCGAGCCCGATACCGGGAAGGCGCGGGACATGATGCCGTAGCTGTAGGCCGTGAACAGCATGGCGATGGTGGTGATGATGTAAGCAGTCGGCACCGATCCGTTGGTGGTGCTGGCCACCACGCCGAACGTCCCGAGGACAATCAGCGGCGTCATATACGCCAGGCCGAACAACACCACGGCCCGTAGCGATAAGGTTCTCTCCAGTTTAATGCTGTCTTCTGACATAACCCGTCTCCACAATCGGTCTGGGCGCTCCACTGGACCGAGAGCCGATCTGGTCCATGCGCCCTTTTTATAGATGACGCACCGGCTGAATGGGAGCTTCACTGGCACGTCTTTTCTCGTTATGAATCCACCGCAAGTCCGCGCATTGCGGCTTGAGCAGCGACACCGCTAGACTGCAATACGTAGTCATCACAGTGTCTTTAAACGGTAACGAGACGACGCGGGGGCGCATATAACCCCAGTGTGGTATGTATTGGAAGGCGGGAGCCAGTGAAAAACAGAGAGACGGATCGTACTCTGGCGCACGCCATCCAGGCGCTGGGAACCCCGGATTTTGCAGGCGCCTACGCGGCCTTGCTGCGCTGCTATTGCACCTTCGACAACCTGATCATCATTGCCTACAACGGCGAAAAGCGCCCTACGGTGCTGTACCGGGAATACACCGACCCGATCGTCTACCAGCCCATGGACAGCGAATACCTGGGCAGCGCGTACCTGCTGGATCCGTTCTATCACCAGCATCGCAAGGGCGACACCCACGGCATCATTCGGCTGCGGGACATCGCCCCGGACCACTTCCGCCGCACCCAGTACTACAAGACCTATTACCAGCAGACCACCCTGCTCGACGAGATGGCCGTGTTCGCCACCGTCTCCGAGACGGTCACCCTCACCGCCTGTCTCGGCCGGGACCGTTCCAGCGGCGCGCCGTTCAGCAAGCGGGAAATCCAGGCGCTGCACGATCATGAAGACACCCTGAGCGCCCTGGCCGAAAAGCACTGGCAGGATTTCGAACCCGGCGACAGCCGTCCGCACACGCCGGCCCCGCTGGGCGACCGGCTGCGGGAGGCGCTGAAGCGACAGCACGACATCAGGCTGAGCCCCCGCCAGGCCGAGGTGGCGCTGTTCATATTGCGGGGGCATTCGTCCCTGTCGATCGGCCTGCACCTGGACGTCAGCCCGCAGACCGTGAAGGTGTTCCGCCGCCAGCTCTACGCCAAGTGCGGGATCTCCTCGCAGGCGGAACTCTTCGCCCTGCTCATGCCCCTGTTCGCGAGGCTGACCGACGAAACCTGATCAGGGATCGGTCTGGGGATTGCCCCAGGCCAATCGCGCATGGACATCAAGGGTGCGATAGAGGAATTGGATGGCATCGTCTTCCACCGCCTGATCCGTCAGGAAGGTGGCGATGTGCCCACGCCAGCGCAGGAGCAGCATCTCGGTGGGAACACCCGCCGCGGCCAGGTCCGCCTGGAAGTCGGTAGCATGGTCGACGGGCACCAGGCTGTCCCAGGTGCCGTGATACAGAAAGAACGGCGGCGCATCCGACGTGATGTGGGTCACCGGCGAAGCCGCGGCGTAGCGATCCGGCACCTGTTTTACAGTGCCGCCGAGAAACTGCTCCACCAGCTTTCCCGATCCGAACTTGCGCAGGTCGCTGGGCGTACCGCCGGACACCACGGCCGCCAGCTTCGTGTCCGGGCCACCGTAGGGCCTGTCCAAATCACCGCCCTGGCTGGCCACCAGCGCCAGCAGACTCACCAGATGCGCACCGGACGAATATCCCCAGCCGGCAATCCTGTCTGTATCCACGGACAGCCGGTCGGCGTTGTCATGGAGCCAATGCATGGCCTGCTGCAGATCGTGAAGCTGGGCGGGAAACTCATAGTCCGGGGCGAAGCGGTATGCCACGTTCATGACCACGAACCCGGCTTCGGCCAAATTCTCGGCGGTGCTTGCCATGTCGTCCCGGGAACGCCCCTGCCAGCCGCCACCGTGGACGATCAGGACCGCCGGGTGCCGCCCGTCCGACCGCGGCTGATACACATCGGCCACCAGCGGCTCAGGCCAGTCGGCGGGGGTAAAAACCACGCCCTCCTCGACTGTCCAATTCAGCTCCGCCACTGGCACCGTCTGGTCCGGCGCGTTCAGGTGTGTCGCGCAACCACCCAGCAAAACACCCAACAGGGACATCATGACTCCTCGCATTCATCCTCCGCGTCCGTGATCGTCTACCGGCAACCGTGCCCGGTCAGCTTGTAATTACGGGCGTTGGCGGGTGATGGATGCGTGAGATCACCATAACCAAGCGTTGCCGCTGACATCAGCCGGCAAACGGGCTACATTGCCTTCACTAGTCACACAGGAGTCTCAGGATGAGAAACCACCGCCACAGCATCCCCCCGATTGCATTAGCCGCGGCTCTGGCCGGCTGCCAGACGCCCGGTACAAACACCATCCGCCAGTCACTGACGCTTCAAAGTCCGACAGGCGAATCCATGGAGGCCGTGCAGGTTCTCGATCCGAATCCGGATGGCAGCTACACGCTGGTGGCACTGGAACCGGAAGCGCAGGTCAACGCGTTCTATGACCGGGCATGTCAGGCGGACTACGGGCCGACAGCACACTATGTGAGGCTGGAGGAAGGTACGACGGTGTTGTCGAAGGGGGCGATCACCGCTTACAGCTGTGAAACCAGCGAACCGCTGGCTCCGGATCAGTAACGGCAGGAAACAGGCCGGTGCCCGGTAGGCGGATTTATCCGGCGGACGCCCGTTTCACCACATACATGCTGGCATCCGCGCCACGCAGCAGTTGAGCGGCATCGTCGCCGTCGCCGGGGAATACGGCGCTGCCGATGCTGGTGGAGATGGCCACCGTGTCGTCCCCCAGGCGCATTGGCGCCGCCATGGCCGCGCAAATCTTGTCGACCTGCGCCTCAACGGAGGCGGCATCGTGGACGCCGGTGAGTAAAATGGTGAACTCGTCACCGCCCATGCGTGCCACCGTGTCCGACTCGCGGGTACAGGCCATCAGGCGACCGGCCACCTCGCACAACACCTGATCGCCCGCTTCGTGTCCCATTTTGTCATTGATCTGCTTGAACCCGTTCAGGTCCAGGTACAACAACGCCAGCTTTTCGCCGGAGCGACGGGTCATCCGCAACGCCGTTTCCAGCCGGTCGTAGAACAGCGTGCGATTGGTCAACCCGGTCAGCGGATCGTGATGGGCCAGGAAACGCAGGTTGTCTTCCGCCTGCTTGCGCTCCATGACCGCCGCCATCTGCGTGGCGATGAACTGCAGCAGGTCGAGGTCATCTGTCGAATAGTGCACCTTGGGCGATTGGCTCTCGATAATCACGATCCCGAACACCTGATCCCGGGACACCACCGGCACGCCCAGCCAGACGCAGTCACCCGGCCGTGCGATGCGATTCAGCCCGACGCCGGGGCGAGACTGATCCCGCGTGGCCAACAGGGCCTGACCGCTGCCGAGCGCGTCGACGATCGCCGAACCCTCCACTAGCGGCATATCTACCCAGTCGCTGCCGTCACCGCTTGCGCGGGGATAGGACGAGGTGCCCTGATCATCGTCGTACAGGGCGACGTAAAGACGGTCCGTGGCGAGGAAATCACTGAGGATGTGGTCAATCGCTTCACACAGGCTTCGGGCATCCTCAGCCGAATGCGCCGCCTGCGACACCCGGTACAGGATGTCCCGCTTCTGGTCGGCCTCGCGCAACGAGGTCACGTCCCGGGCAACGGCGATTCGAACCCGCTCGGCCTCGTACCAGCGCGCCGACCACAGGATGTGCACCGCACGCCCATCCTTGTGCAGGTAGCGGTTCTCGAAATCGATGTGGGGCTGCCCCTCCATCACGCGCCCGGCGGCGTTCAACGTTCGCTCCCGGTCCTCCGGATGAACGTAGCCGGCGATCGGCGTGCCCACCATCTCCTTCGGCGAGTACCCTAACAACGACTCGCAGGCGTCACTGACAAAGACAATCAGGCCGTCCTCATCAACCACGAAAACCGGGTCCAGCAGCAGGTGGACCAACTTGGGCGACAGCGATGCGAGATCAACAGACATGCGGCGTTTCAACAACCTGACAGCGATACTTCAGTGTTCAGCATAATCTGTCTTTGCCGGAAACGGCAGTCACGCGAGGCAAAATGGTGAAAAAGGTCGTGCTGGTGGGCATCAGCACCGCGGTCCAGGCAGAACCGGGCAGGCCTTCGGGAACCTCATTGGTGGAGTGATCCGGCCGATCCGGAATCGCCCCCCAACGTGGTTCCATTCCCCGGCAGAATTCCGGCCGGGATGCGGAATGTTACTCGTGGACGTCCATGAACCGACGCGCCCACTCGACGTTCTCGTCGACGGTGGAGTAGCGCGTGGACAACTCACTGGCCGTCAGGGTGCCCTCCGCAATGCCGCGCTGCTCACGCAGGCAGTCGTAGGTCGCCTTGATCGCCGCAAAATAAGCGGCGTGGCCGTTGACGACGATGCGCACGCCGTTGTCCACCAGGCGTTCGCGATCGTTCAGCTCGGGGTTGTCGTAGGTGACCAGCATCAACGGTACATCGACGTGCTGGCTGATCGCTTCCAGATGCGTGAAATCGCGAATGCCCACCATGCAGATACCGTCGGCACCGGCTGCCTCATAGGCCTTCACCCGCTCGATCGTCTCTTCGACGCTGAGCTGGGCCGCGTTGGTGCGCGCAAAGATCGCCATGGCCGGATCGATACGGGCTTCCAGCGCGGCTTCGATCTTGCCGACCGCTTCCTCGACCGGCACCAGGTCGGTGGACTTGCGGCCGTACTTGGGCGGCAGCAGCGTGTCTTCGATGGTCAGCGCGGCCACACCGGCCCGCTCCAGTTCGGTAATCGTCCGAATCACGTTCAGCGCATTGCCGTAGCCGTGGTCCGCGTCCGCGATAATCGGCAATCTTGCCACCCTCCCGATCCGCGTCGCCTGCTCGGTAAATTCACTTAAGGTGATGAGCGCAAAATCCGGCGCGGCCAATACCTGAAGTGACGCCACAGAGCCGCCGAGAATCCCGACTTCAAAGCCCAGATCCTCGGCAATGCGGGCCGACATGGGATCGAACGTCGACGCGGTGTAATAGCACTGGTTGCTTTCCAGCAGCGCACGGAAATCCTTGCGGAGATCGTGTTGGGAGGGTGTTGCCATTCATGTACTCCTTGGTCAGGGTCAACAGCGAATGAGAGGCGATAGGCGTTTGCAGCGTCTGTGAAAGACACCTGGGGCACGGCGACAGCGAGAAACGGACAGCAAGAAACGTTCCCTGCGGTGCCCGGAAGTGCGTCGAAAAACCCTGCATATCGGGTCGGTCAGGATAACGCTACGCCAGCGCCAGAGCAGCACGACAATGGTTTGAGAGCAGCACAAGCCACATGGGGAGATGTACGTATCCCGGCGACATTCGACGCCAATCGCAGCGCAGCGGCCGCGGCTCAAATGCATCACCGATGGGCGGAGCCCGGGCAGAAAGCACTACGACCAGGCGCGGTTCTGCAGAACGACGCGATAGCCATCAATGTCCTCAAACGTCCGGCCGGACACATCCCAATACGGGTTGTAGGCGTCGACCGACACGAAGCCGGCCTCCAGCATCCGCTGGCAGTTCGATTCCCAAGCCGAACGCTCAGGCACATAGAACACCAGCAGGTTGTCCCGCGTGGGCGCCTGCCCCACGGTCGTGCCCCGATGGTGGGTGAATTCCAGGTGATAGGCGTGCCCGGGATGTCCGATGATTGCGCCGTCGAAGCCGTCGTGGTCACGGAACGAACCCAAGAGCTGGAAGCCCAGCCCGGCCACGTACATATCGGTAATCGCCTGCAACCGATCGGTCGGCCGCGCGACTCGCAACACCGCTGATGTCGGGATCATCGACGCTGCCCTCTACTGTTCGCCCGTTTCAAACGTGCAGTGTTTGCCGTAGGCCACCACCGTCGGGCTCTCCGTCCCCTGCCCCGTCCGATGCAGGGATACGGATTTGCATCGTCCTTTCAGTGAAGGCGTGTTGTTATCCCCCATCAGCGACACCATGTTGCGGATGACCTGATCCGTGCCCAGCATTGCCTGATTCACCGTAACATCGCCGATCCGTGCATTTTCCGCGATGTAGGCCAGATACTGGGCGCCGTTCGAATCCGTCTTGCCCGATGGCATGGGCTGGGCCGCGGCCGCCGTCACGGTCACGTTGGTCAGCTCGGTGACGTCATCGCCCAGCGCCTTCTGCATCGCGGCCACATCGGCGTCGGATTGACCGTCTGATGCTTCGCCCGGCGGTTGCTGAATCGCCGCCTGACTCACCATCTGCCGAATCTGGGCCTCACTCAGCAGCCCATCCGCCTTGAGCACTCGACCGTCCGCGGCTTTGAACACCGTCACCGGCGTGTAGCCGCCCAGGGTGTTGATCCAATATGGACGTAGCTCTTCCTGCAGGGATTTCGCCGGGAAGTCGGCAAACGCCGAAGGCACCGGATAGCCGCCTTTGTGCGCCTGATTGTCGTAATGCTCGGCGTTTTCCCGCAACGCGGCCGTCGAGTCCTTCGCTCCCAGAATCGCCATCGCCCGACCAGCGCTGTCCTTGCCCAGGTAGGCAATCGGCACCCAGCGCACCGGTGTGTCCGGCGCCGTCGCTTCCCAGCGCTTGAAGAGCTTGGCGCCGTAGGGCGAGTTGGCATCGAACACCACCTGGATACTGGCCGACACCGTGCCATCGCCGCCCACCTGCATGCCCAGCGCGTCGGAAATCTTCTGCCAGGCATCGTCCGGCGCCGGCTTGAAAGCATCGGCGGCCTGGGCCGAGAGCGAGAAAGCAAAAAGGGATACACACAGGGCCCAATATCCGTATCGACTGGTCATCGTTGCTGTCCTTGTTGGCGACGCGCGATCGCGCCCGTCAGGCGGCCTGGCCGCGGGGTTGGAATGCTTTATTCAAGATGAGGGTGGGCGGGTTCTCAAGGTTGGGGGTTGAGGTGGGTGAAGTCCCACCTGTGACACCGATTCAACGGTTGTCTTTCCTATGTGTACGGGATGGCAGCGTCCGCATCATCGCCTTGGCCGGATGCTCGGTCCATTCCGGGTGCGCTTTACGCAGCTCGCGGACAGCCTTCAGCGTTCTCAACACGTTGCCTGGCGTCGGTATGCGGGGCGTAAACGCCAACTCCCAGCGAATGCCATTGGGGTCCAGGAAAAACACGGCGACATAGCCCGGCGCATAGATGGGATATTCCGTCGGCTGATCGGTAACCTCTACGCCCTCTGGGATCAGAAAATCCTCATAAAACTGCCACACCTCTTTCCGGCTGCGGGCCCACAGGGCAATGTGGTGGATGCCCACCTGGTGTGCTGTGTGATCCAGCGTCCGGTCCTCGTCGGCCGGCTGTATCCCGATGTAGCTGTGGGGCATCGGGAAACGGGCCATGTAATAGGTCGAGGTGTAGCCGACGTTCAGCGTCCAGAAACTCTTGTAGCCCAACCAGCCGAACATCCGGTCGTAGAACCGGACCGATGATTCGTAGTTCGGTACTGAAAATTCAACGTGGTGGACGCCTCTGAATCGCATGTCGATGTCCTATTTCATCCAGCCTGACGAAGGAAACCGGACAACCCGGCAATACGGTTTACACTGTCACCCTGCCACTTCGAGAGATATGGTGACTACCAGCCCGTTGTCGGGACACCATGTTGCTTGAGGTAGTCGGCATTCTCTTCAAGGTATCGCTTTGTGGCCGCACGATAATCGTTGGGATCGCCCTCGATTTCGTTCGCCTTCATTCGGGCGACTTCAATCTCGTTGCCGATTTGGTTCTGGATCCACAGGACGACGGTTCCTTTGGGGGCAAGACCGATGACTAGCCTATCCCGAGGACCTGTGAATGTACCTTTGCTGGTTGTGTATTTCGCCTGTTTCGCCATCTTATCCGCAATGTCTTCTGGGAGGGCGATCAGGCGCTGATAGTATTTCTGTTCTGCAAAAGAGAACCACTGAATGCCTATGTATTTGGGGAGCGGTTCCATTGTCCCACCTGAACCCATGGGGCCATTAGGCCCCTTCCAGCAGCAAGACACATAGCCTGCCGGCCAACGCCAGTGCCGGACCCCAGGCTTTTCGAACTCCAAGTGCTCAACCATGACGTCGTAATGTTCAGGTGCCGCGAGTGAGAAATAATAGCGATTTGACGGATCGGAGGTCGTGGCACACCCCGAAACAAGAGTGAGCACGCATAGCAAGCATGCAATGAGCATCTTATATGACAGGTTCATTTTTGTTCCTGTTTGTTGGGGTGAACTGTACGGTGGCGATCCGTTGCTGGTACCGAAGGCATGGCTAAATCCCAGGGAATTTCGAGTTTGGATGGCATTCCGCCAACCATGAATTCCATGGTATTGAAGTTGTCTGAATGATGAATGTAGCGTTGTTTCAGAAACACTTCGTCTGCTTCGGAAAGAGCCAGATCAAGGCTGCCTGACTCCAATGCATCTGACATTTTTTCATGGATAGAAGACAGCTCATCTGGCACGGAACCATCATCTTTCAATAGTTCAACTTCCCTGAACGGCACACCATCCTTGATGGCTTCAGAATGCATTAGATTCAATGGGATATGGGCATACTCGCCGCGTAATGCTCTCTTCATTTCGAGCGTGAGATCAACTTGGCCATAGGGGGGCGGGTCAGCTCGCTTGGATTGCCTTATGTCAAGGTAGGGCGTGCCAGCGGAAGCATCCTCCAGAGACTGGCCGCCCATCCAATGTTGATTGAAGGTGGCTTCTTTAAGGGCAACCAGATTATCCCACTCCATTGTTTGCTGCGGCCACTCTGCGCGGTGATCTGATATCGTCCGCGTACGTGCTAATTGGACCGTTTCAATTTCGTATTTGTGATATCCACCACCTACATCGGAATGAGCACCAGGGAGACCAACTTCAACAAAGTTGTCAGGTAGCTGGCCGCTTGGACTGCGCAAACTCACAAGCGAAAAGGCAGACCTGCATTCGTCTGCTGCGAAGAATTGAACGGCTTTCTCAACTTTGTTGTGGTCAAGATACACGTTTATGGGAGCCGTTCTTTCATCGCCAGGAGACCAGTCTCCGTTGGAGATATTAACGATGCCGGCAACCGTATCGAACAAGCCAACAAAGCGAATGCGTACTTGTTGGGGCCAGTCTACCTTGTGTGTTTTAAAGGCTGCCCCCAACATTCCTGTTGAACCTTTGGAAATTTCAGATGCCGCATGCCTGGCCGCAGCAGCACCGCGGCTGAACCCGAAGATATCAATAGTTAAACGACTAACAGTCTTGCTGCCTGCTGGCCCTGATATCAAATCAGCGACCTCATCAAATGCGTCCCTAAGTTGATTAATGATTCCGAAGTCGCCAAGGCCCGAAACTGAGCTGGAGAGTGAGTCCGCTTCACCTGTTTCGGTGCCTACACCGGGGCTATACACACGGAAGCGTTGAAGACTCACAGTTTCTGAGTCTTCCCGGCTCTCGTTATAGAGCCGGAATAATTTAGAAACGTTGGTTTCGCCATTGGCGTAGCTGGTTCCCATCATCAGCGCAAGACGATGCTGGCATTCCTCGTCGCTAATCTCCCCTTTGCGGTGAGGTGATAGGCAAGTTTCCTGTACCTGCTCGTGAAATAGTTCAATGTTATTTGAATTATTTAGGGTTCCATCAGTAAAAATCCCCACCTCAATATGCAGCTTTTTCTCAACCGACTCCTCCTTTGACGTACTGGATGCTTGGGCCACCAAAGGCGCTACACCCGCAGCCGCCCCCACCGGCAACGAAAGATTCTTCTGCGAGTCCCGCTGAACCCGCTCTCGTTCGGCGGCCCGCTGCTCCCGGAGATCGCTGTCGAATGAATCCGCTGAAAGGTGCCCCACGCTTCCGGGTCCCAGGCGTTCGACCTGCTCCGGCGTGATCTGCCAGTCGTTCATGCGGGCAACCCAGGAAGCGAGGTTCAGGCCGTGGACGTCTTTCACGACTTTCCAACGACCCGGCAGAACGCCATCTTCCTCCCAGGCGATTAATGGGCTGAAGGGCGGGGTATCGGTGGTGCCTTTGACCAGGACCAGGGAGCCGTCCCGCAACTTACCCTTGAGTCGATCCATTCGCTCACTGTCAGATCGATAGGGGCTACCGATGAAGTCGTCAGCCAAGTCGAGCGCCCTGTGCAGGCTGGGGCTGGCAATACCGGTGTCGAGTGGAAGATTGCTCGGGGCAAACGTTGGCGATTCAATACGGAGGAGATCCCTGAGTTCGAGATCCCGGGGGCGTTTAATCTGCATGTCCATTCCCTTGGGTGCTGAGTCAGCGCAAATCCGTTGCGCGAAATCCTGCCTGTACTGGTGAACCGATCCGCGGTCGGGCAGGAATCACGGCAAGGTAATAAAATCGGGAATCGTGTGCAAATGCAGTCAATGACGTCGGTCACCCCTTGATTATGACCGGTGGAAAGTCCTGTTCACTCACCCTTCCACCGGCATCGCAAACAGCACGATCAGGAACAGCACCAGCGCCTGGGCGCCGTACGAGACCATCAGAAACTGACGCCGACGTCCACTGGCCACCTTGGCCGCCAGCACCGCCGCGGATATGGCCTGCAGCATGTAGTAGAACGCAAAGGCACGGGACGCGAGCGCAACCACTTCAAAGATGTTGCTGTTCCAGATCAGCGCCACGGCGAAGATGGCGATGGCGAGATAACTGACCCGAGCGGGCAAGCGGCCCCGGGATTCTTCTTCGGCAACGCCGCCGGCTCCGATGGTATCGGCGATGGCCGCACTGAACTGACTCATGGCGGCGGCCACCACCAGCATCAGCGGCAGGATCAAAGTAATGTCCCGGGACAGGTCGATGATGGCCGTTTCGTTCGGCGAGCCGCCGGCAAATTGCCCCATCAGCGGCATCGACAACGCGACAAACACCACATAGATCACGCCTGCCAGAATCTGCGCAAACAGCATGGAGCGGCTGCGCAGAGCCGCCTTGTAGGTGGAGGCCAGATACTTCGAGGTTTCGAATCCCTGCACAATCAGCAGCATGCCGGCTAACTGGCGGAGCGCTTCCCACACGCTGGTTGCCGGCAACGGCAGGTCCGACAGGTCATACCCATGGCTACCGTCGTTGTAGATCAGCCCCGCCAGCAACGAGGCGATAATGGCCAGCTTGATGGTGACCGAGTATTCCTCCAACCGTTCCAGCCCATGTAGCCCTCGCCGCCAGCCATAGAGCCCGATGAACAGCAGCACGCCCGTCGCCAGCACATCGGCATTGAACGGCGAGTAGACGTCCACGCCCGTCAGAACAAAACCGCACATCAGGCGGATGTAGAAGGTAATCGAGATCACATAGGCAAACGCCAGCGAGATATCGGACAGGCGTTCCAGCATCGGCGCGGTGGTCTTCGCCGACGAGCCGACCGGTTCGTTATGCAGGATGGTGAAGCGCACGGCGCCGCCGATCCACAGGGACAGAAGGACAATCCCGATAATGGCAAAGACGGATAACGGCCCTGTGACGCCTGCCAGCAGTGGCACCACGACGAGGAAACCGCTGCCAATGATGGACGCCAGTGGCGTGACGGTGGCTCGCCAGAAAGGCGCATCACGGACACTACGGCGAAGCATGATGAAGGCGATGGCCACCGAGAATACGATCAGGAAGGCGTCCAGGAAGGAGAAGTTGGTGGGCGTCATGGATACATCTCAGCGGTGGCTATGGTTGATTATATTAGAAAAAATCGATGCCGTTTTCGCGAAGCATCACTGATCACAGGTCATTCGCGACTTGCCGATCCATCCGACCTAACCAATTCGGTAGCCCTTCCATCGCTATTTCAGGTAAAAATAGAGAAGTCCCGGAGTTTGGCTCAAAGGCTCAGTACCGTCGAGAGGACATGCTGATTACTTGAATCCGGGAAAGGAGGAACGTTGTGGACATCCCCTCGTTCGATGCGCTCAGGGATCTGGCTGAACGTGACCCGGAAGGCTTTGAGGCCTTACGCGCGAAGCTAATCGACGACTGCATTCGCCGAAGTTCGACGCGCAATCACCGCCGGCTGCGGGGCCTTCAGTTTGTGATTGACGCCAGGCGACGCATCGCCCGGAGTCCGATGGCCGCCTTACTGGATCTCCAGGCCATGATGTACGACTCGCTTCTCGGCCTGCAATACGCCCTGATGTTTCAGCAGTCCCCCTATGCGCAGGTAGCCACGGAGAGCGCGCGCATCCTGCCCTTTCCGCGGCGGTCGTCATTGGATTGAGAATTGAAGGCGACCGGGTGATTGAGGGGATCGGTCGCAATGCAGAGCTTCACGGATGTGTCGGGAACAACATTTTATCAGGCTTGGCGCTCCTGAGAATGAACCCGAACTGCCTCTGGGTTTTCCACACAACCGCCTGGCCGGGCCAGCGCTATTGCCGCCCGGCCGGGCAGTGTCCAATCAGCCCATTAAAAAGCCGTTTACTCTGAGGACTGCGCCATATTGGTGGTCTTTTGTGGAACGGTCAGAAAATCATCCTTTTCCATATCCACAACCAAGTGTCTGACAACGTTCTGAGTCAGATCTTCACTATTCGCCAGGGGACCACCCTTGAACGGATAGGCGAATATCATGGGCAGCCATTGCACCAGCACGAAGGAGTCCTTCAGGCGGTAAGTTTCTGTTTTGCCCATTTTATCGTTTACCTGAACCTCCAGATCCCGGGTCTCCGTGACCCAGGACGGAATGGTATACAGGGACAAGCCCGTGATGAATGCAGGAATAAGCGCCGCGGAGTCGCTGTGGTCGATGGATTTGACCGACAGCATCAGATTCGCCTTAGATGAATCGTCCGACACCTCACAGCAACCGGTATTCACCAGCGCCTCATCAAACTTCTTCTTCTGAATGGACGCGGCGACGTCCTTATCAACAATCGCACTGCTGGTGTCGACCTCGAACTTGGAAAACACCACCATTTTGTCTTCTTTCGTCACGAAATCCATATCGGATTCAGACAGTGTGGGCAGGTTATTCGATTGGAATCCGGCGCAACCGGTCAGCAGACTCACCAGGGTTACCAATGCAAATGCATTTTTCATACAGCGCTTCCTTAATAAATACTTCAGCAATCGTTTTTAGTATTCTTCGTTTTGAATTCGATGGTGCAGGCGGCTCCAGCGCTCTGCGGATCGATCGGTTTATATTTTCAGTCCCTTTAATCGCCCCCTTTTGAATTTGATTGTTTAGACACACGAAGGAGACACCCGCCTACCGAACAATCTCCCGGACGGGTGCTCCAGCGTTCTCATGCTGATATTTCGAGTTCGGGTCTTTAGGATTCAATGAGCTGGACGCCCTCTCCGAAGCGTCCTGACCAACCAACCTATGTCCGCGTTACTACGAAGGCAGCAGCCACTTCACCTTCGGAGCCCAGGAACTGCACTTCGTCCTTTTTCGAGTCATAAGCGCCCAAGCCACTGTATTGACCATCACGCAGTTCGCCGTCCGAACTGCCGTAATTCGAAGCTTTGAACGACACTTCGAAGACGTTGTACTCCGTATCGGGGATGGTCAAAAGTTCGTTATATACGCAGCCGCTTGTGTCACTGCCTGTGAGTGATCCGTCGACGGCAATCGTAATCGTGTCTGTACTGCCGGACAAAGTCATTGACTAGGTATTGGACGTACTCAGGTACGTTATATTTATTCCACTTTTTCTAATTGCTGTGCAATCCCACTGGTATTGACTTTCATTTCTTCATTACTGAAGGATTTCACCTTAATCGTTACTTCCCATGGCTTGGCGCCATAGATTATTTTGGAGCCTTCTATCCTATATGGGTCCGCCGTTCCAACCTTTTTACCAGAAGAATAAACTTGAAATTTCCCTTCCCTGAAAACCCAGTGGTCTTCTCCCATACTCGCCTCCTCATCACTCTGCGGAATAACCCTCCATTTTCCTTCTAGAGTGTTGATTGTTAAATCCGCTGAATAAGCAGAGGCGCTTAAAATTCCCAAAAAGATTAATAACAGAGCCTTCATCTACTCCCTCGCACCTTGGTCGTTTTCTTTTTAAATATAACAAGTTATAAAAAATCTATTTAAAAGAACACAAAAACACAAATTATTTATATATTAGTTCTTACATCCAATTTCGGCAATTTTCTCTCTGGAATGTGCCGGCGTAATTAACAACTTCGTGTTGCTAACAGCAAACATTTTATTCTTCTCAACTCCGCCACCTAAAGTCTTGGCATCTACGGTACCACACACCACCTTACCATTAGGCCCCTTTATGATTCGCGACGGTCCAAAGTTAGCTGACTCAGGAAATAAAAGAATAAGCTTAACTCTTTCTTTGGCGGTAGCTATATCGATTGGTTTTTCTTCCGATTTCTCTAGCGATTGTAAAGCTGACTGTTGTGATTGCTCATTGGCTTCACGCAGTTCTTGCTCACTAGCTCCTGAGGCCTCTCTCACTTGAATTTTCATGGTATCAGAATCCTCCCCAGGCAAACATTGAACTTGCTGGTATTTTATATTTCCCGATCGATCTTTACATTTAAAAATCTGACCATGGCAAACTACCGGAATTATCATCATAACAAACATTAAAATTAACCTTTGTATACTTATCACATCTACTCCTTTAAATATAAAATCCGGCTCCTCGCCATACTAAATCGCCAGCGCAGGCACTTCCCCTAAAGCCATTTTCTATAACGAAAACGGGGACAGATTTATTTTATAAACCCGCCTGCACCAACCAATGCTCTTCACTAACAATCGCAAGCGGCACACCCGAGCTCCGATAATCAACTGCCTTCTCAATCTTCCGGCCATAACTCTCATGCGCCCAGCTATCGGTGACATAGGTTCCTAGGGAGACTCTGAATAAGTCCCCGAAATCGGCGATAATACGGCCATCGTCAACCGCGTAGGATTCGTTGCCACCATGGATCAGATGACCTTCTCCGAAGCCGAGTACCAGAACAAGAAGCGCAAGACTCGCCGCGAGATCTTTCTGGAACGGATGGATCAGCTGATTCCCTGGAAGCAGTTGGAGAAGAAGGTAGCCCGCTATTACCCCAAGGGCCAGAACGGCCGGCCTCCCTATCCGCTGTCTGCCATGCTCCGCGTCCACTGCATGCAGTTGTTCTATAACCTGAGCGATCCGGCCATGGAAGATGCCTTGTACGAGATTGAATCCATGCGGCGCTTTGCCGGGCTGAGACTTGCGGACCGGCTGCCAGACGAGACCACGATTCTCAACTTCCGACATTTCCTGGAGCGCCACGGCCTTGGCAAGGTCCTGTTTAAGGAAGTGAACAAGCACTTGGAAAAAAATGGCCTGATGCTGCGTGAAGGCAGCATTGTTGACGCTACCATTATCTCCGCACCCAGCTCCACCAAGAACGGCACGGGCAAGCGCGATCCGGAAATGCACCAGACCAAGAAGGGCAACGAGTGGCATTTCGGGATGAAAATGCACATCGGTGTCGACGACACGCTGGGGCTGATTCACAGCATTGAGACCACCGCCGCCAACGTCCACGACATCGTGCCTACCGGTAAGCTGCTGCACGGTGAAGAACAACGCGTCTTTGGTGATGCCGGCTATCTTGGGATTCAAAAGCGGGACGAGCATAAGTACCGTGACAACGTCTCCTGGTTCATCGCCAAACGGCCCGGCACCCGGAAGAAGCTGACTGCCAACAAACTGAAAGCCGAGAGAATCAAAGCCAGTGTTCGCGCCAAGGTGGAGCATCCCTTCCGGTACATCAAGCAGGTCTTTGGTTACAGCAAGGTCCGCTATCGCGGCCTGGCCAAAAATACCAACCGGCTGCACTTACTGGCAGCGTTCAGCAACTTGCTGATGGGTGAAAAATACGTGCTGGCGTAGGGCCAGTGCGCCTGTTTTCCGCCAAGCTGGCGGAGAATGGGCAAAAAACATACAAGTAACGGGAGATTGATGTCTGAATTTCCGGGTTTTGACCGGCTCAAATCGATACTGGTGAAAATCGGCGGTTATTCAGACCTTCCCTAGCACCAAATAATCCAATGATTTGGTAACGCCACCGACATTCACACCACCCAAGTCTTCAATCGCAGCCTGGCATTGCTTCCGGGTTCCAAAGGCACAGGTACCGGTGAACAGGAATTTACTGCCTTCAAACACAAGAGATGGAAGGGGATCGTTAATCGGCAAGGAGCTGCTCTTGGCCAGCTCCCCAATTTCCGACGGTTCACCTGAAATCTGCCGCAGGATCGACAACAATTCGGAAGATTCGTCAGAATCGAGCACGTTGTCTTCCAGCATTCCGCTGACTTTCTCAAGCAGGTTAATGATCAAAGGGTTGTCGCTGTGCCGGTTCTGAATGAGCCAATCTCTCAGAAACTCGGCTTCTTGCTGATTCACAGCGCTGTCGGCGGCTATGCCTTTACTTAAACCAATGAGAGTATCGATCTGTCGGTCCTGGATGTTCTTGCGGTTAAAGCGCGTAAAAATGTCCATGTTATTGTCCCCTAGTGTCGTAGTTCGCCTTCAATTGATCGAGTCCGAATGGCAGGGAATCGTAGGTTTGGGCTGACGCAGGAGGCCCAACAAAGGAGAACTCTCAATCTGTGAGGAGTTACCCATTGGTTATGGCGTGACCGGTGTTGATGAAAGAGGCCTGGCGAGGATGGGGATGTTGGGCTTCCTGCGTCAGCCCAACCTACCGCAATGCTGCGGCAATCGGCCGTTGCGCCGGGAGTAGGCAAAGTATCGGACGGAGTTATTCCGGTTAACCAGTAAGCAGACTGGAAAGGAGGCAGAACGCCGGATTTAGAAATGGAAAAGCCGTACACAATCTTCGTCCCTGATTTATTGCTCCGCTATTGGCGACATCCCAACGCCAAATCAATACAGGGACAAAAAGCCCCGCCAGAAAAGTGTAGCGTTCCGACGGGGAGCTTTCATGATGTGTGACAATTTTTTACACATTCAGCTGACTGGGATTAATAATCCAGATCAAAGATCCTCTACCGTCGGCAACGCATCAAACGCCCCGTACCGGGATACCGCCACCGCCCCACAGCGGCAGGCGTAGGTCAGCGCCTCTTCGAACTTCTGGTCGTTCACCCAATTTTCGAGCTTGTCTCGGGCGATTCCCTGCGCAGCCATCTGATGCAACAGGCCGGCAACAAAAGCATCGCCGGCGGCGGTGCTGTCGATCATGTCGGCGGCGATGGGGGCGACCTGGGCATTGCCGTCGGCCCAGTAGGCGTTGAGGGGATTGCCGCCGTCGGTGATGAGGACGAGTTTGACGCCGGCGTCCAGCAGTTGTTGGACCAGTGTTTTCTCGTCGCCGTAAAGGGCTTCGAGTTCTTCCCGGCTGAGTTTGACCAGGTCGGAGGCGACCATGGCGTCCCAGATGGGTTCGGCCGGGGTGGTGCCGTTGGGCCAGAGGTTGTGGCGGTAGTTGACGTCGAAACTCACCAGGCAGCCGGCCTCACGGGCCTGTTGCATGAGGTCGAGGGTGGTGTTGAGGATTTCGTCGTCGGTCAGGGTGTTGGAGCCGCAGTGGAAGATGGCGGGGCTGTCGAACACGGTGTCCGGCAGGTACTCCACACGATACAGCAGGTCGGCGCTGCGATTGCGGTAAAACGCAAAGCTGCGCTCGCCGTCGGGGTCGAGGCTGACGAAGGCCAGCGCCGTCATGGCGGCTGGCGTCTGGTGCAGGGCGGAGGTATCCACGCCGTAACCGCTCATTGAGCGCACCAGCAGGTCGCCGAACATGTCCTTGCCCACCTGACCCACAAACATCGCGTTGCCACCGAGCTTGGCGACGCCGACCGCGACGTTGGCGGGCGCGCCGCCAGGCTGTTCGAGGAACTTGCGTTGGCCGGCTTCGGGCAGGGCCAGCATGTCGATCAGGGCTTCACCGAAGGCGATGACCTTCATCATTATTGTTCTCCTGTTGTCTGCAATCCTTTTCCACGCTCAAGCGATGTTGGCACGGTTGGATGGGGAATCCTGTTGGAGGAAAGTCTAACCGTTGGGAGGGGTTGGGGGATATGGAGGGATGATGGGGATGACGTAGGGCTCCAGCCCCCTCTCCCCAAACCCCTCTCCCGCCAGGGGCGAGGGGCTTAAAAGGTGCAAACCGGGAATCTGTACAGGAGGATCGTGCACAAGGCGGGGACTTTCCTGAAGGGTCGTTCAGGCCAATGCCGCGACGAGACTCAATCGAACTCGTGGTAGGTATCCAGACGCTTCAACCAGCCGGGCAGCCAGCGTTCCCGTTCGATCTTTTTGGGCGCGTTCTTCGCGCGCAGGGTCAGCACCTCGGCCGCTGCGTTGCGGAACTGGTCGAGGGGCGTGTCGCCGTCCACGCGGCTCATGCGTTCGAGCACCTGCAACAGGCCCCAACCCTGCCCCTGGTAGCGCTCGGATGGAGACAGGCCTTCGCCCTTGAAGTTGACGTAGTCGATCAGCGCGTAAGCACCGCCCGGCGTCGCACTGAGGTTCTTGATGTGCTGGCTGATGGTGCCACGGCGGGCTTCCGGGGCGGCGTCGACCACACGCGCCAGCGCGGACTGGGCCCGCTTGAACATGAAGGCGGCCTGGACATCCTGGGTGCGGTTGAGGAACTGGCGCAGGGATTCGACCCGCTCGCTGTCCTGCTGTGCCAGGTAGGCCTTCCGGTTTGGCCAGGGGGCGTCTTCGGGGTCGCCCTCCGCCAGCCAGTCCGGCAGGGTCACGCCCTGCTCGTCCATGTACTGGACCAGTTGCGGGAAGCTCTCCACGAACAGCCCTTCCACATCCGCCGGGTACCAGATGAAGTGCCCGATCCCCAGGGATGGAAACGCCTCCCCTTCGTTCCAGTGCACCAGGCACTCGACCTTCGCGGCGCACTCATTGCGAAAGATCTGCTGCCCGACCCGCTCGAGTTGGGCATCCGTGAGTTGGAGATCGAAATCCGGGGTGGGCTTGCTGCAGCCGGTGATGAGCAACGTGGCGGCTACGAGCAGGCCGGCGATTTGGGGGCGAATGTGGGTCACTGCGCTCTCGGTTAGCGGGTCGGTTGAAAGATGCCGGGAGGATAACGCAATCCGCCCCCTGATTCGCTTGCCGTCTTGTCATACAGACCGCGTCACAGGGCCAAGATGACCTAAGGCATGATCATTTTGCGACCAACCACAGGCTGTGGAATGATCAGCTCAACCGGGCCGCTGCGGCCCTATTCCGGTCCGGAAATGGACCTTCCCTTCCCGACAAGGAGTTCAGGGTATGAAGACCCGCCGTCTGGGGCTGCTGGCAATGTCCGCCGTCGCCCTCGCTGGTTGTGCATCCACCGATTCCGGTTACCAGCCACCCAAAGTCGACAACACCCCCACCCACACCACCGCCGTCATCCATGCCACGTCCCGCATTGAAGGCAGTATCCTGCCCAATTTCCACGGCACGGAAACCGCCTACACCCGGGCGGACCGGCGCACCATCGACAACGAATCCAAGGTGGATTCCTGGTGGGCCAAGATGATGATGGACGACCTGCACACCGCCGACATGTTCCGCATGGACCAGAACCGCGCGATGAAGGTCAACTACAACAACCAGACTTACTATGAGTGTGGCATCAGCCAGTGCCCGAGCGTAATCAACATGCTCAACGCCGCCAGCAACGAGAGCGCGGACAAGGGAGAAGACACCTACGATCCGGAAGGCTCCGAAGCCTGCCCGCTGCAGCTGGTCGAGCATGAATTCAATGTGGTGGATACCGGCCAGAGCAAGACGCTGCACGGTTACCCGGCGCATCTCTACCAGGCCACCTGGGACCTGATCTACGAAGACGACAACCGCCAGCAGAACACCAACAAGCTGGTGATCGAATTCTGGACCACCCCGCCCACCGGCGAGATGAAGCAGATCTGGGCGATTCACCAGAAGGCGACGGATGCCTATGTCGAGCAGGCCGACCTGGACCACAATCCACTGGCCCGGTTCCTGCCGGAAGACGTCTTCCGCGCCGTGTCGGCCTTTAGTGGCGATACCGACAGCAGTACCCAGCAATGGCACAACGAAGTGACCCGGAAACTGGCCACCATCCAGGGCTACCCGCTGAGTATTGAGCTGGACTGGTATCTGGAAGCCCATGCCTGCGAGGAAGCAGCGCCGCAAACGGCCTCATCGGACAGTGCCAGCGATCCGCTGGGCGCGCTCAAGGACATGGCCAGCAACGTGGTGGGCGATGCGGTGAAAGACCAGTTCGCCGCCGACGAAGGCGCCCCGATCTTCAGCTACCGTTATGACGTGCAAAGTGCCAGCATCGCGCAGGTCCATGACAGCGTCTTCAACGTGCCCAAGGGCTTCCGCGAGAAGCCGCTGCCGGACTGGGTGCAGAAGTAGGCTTGCACCCTGCCGGGGCCTTTACTTGGGCTCCGGCAGGTCGGGCGAGGTATTGTCGTCGTCGGTCAGGAACGATCTCCAGATTTCATGGGTGCGCGCCTTGGTCAGGCGAAGCTTGCACTCACCGCGCTTTTGCACCCGGATGGTGTCGTCGCCCCACCGGTGGAAGACGGTGTCGCAGTGCTTGGTGCGATAGCCTTCCCAGGCTTCCTGGGATTCGTTGATCAGGCGGATCGTGGACTCTTCGTCCTTGTTGCGCTGCAGGCTGGCCTCGAGGTACTTGTCCATCTCCCCTTCCGCCTGGTCCACCGCCTTGGCGTTGCACAGCTCGATGTCCATCGTGGAGACCGGGTTCTTGCAGTCGTCGCCGGCGGCCAGCGCAAGGCTGGAGGCCCCCAGTAGCAGCAGTGTGATCAGAACTCTCATGGTTTCCTCCCTTTCAGTGCCTGTTCATCAAGCCCGCCATGGGAAATGAAATGCCCCCCGGATCGCAAGGGCGGATCAGCGAATGGCATGTCCCGGGTAAACTTTTTCCGCATCGGGGCGTCGATAGTCGCGGAACACACCAATCTCCCAGGGGCGAATCGCCAACATCAGGCTCATGCCGTAGCGCTCGTCCAGAGGCAACGATAAATCTTCCTGATGACAGTGGCGGAAGTCCAGCGCCAGGCGACGCAGCTTCTGTTGCATGATGTCGTTCGAACGGGGCGACAGCATGCCGTTGAGGAATAGCCGCAGCTCGCCGGGCCGGTTAAAGCGGCAGTGGAAGAAGTCCCCCTGGACCTGGTCCTCAAAGAAACGCTGGATCGGGCCGTTCTTCTGCCAGTGGAAATCGTGGGTGATCAGCGGCTTGATGCGATTACCCGGCAGCAGCTCGATCAACCCCATGCGGTCCAGCTGGGCCAGACGGTTGATGACGTCGTGCTCGCTGAGTTCGTACGCCGCGAGGATCTGCTCGAAATGCCACCGGTTCAGCGCGCAGATCGCCACGATGAGCAGTGGGATATCCGACACCAGTTGCTGTTCCTGGTCGGTCGTTAACGCATCCACCCGGGCCTCCGGCTCCAGGCGGCGCATCAGGTCGCTGATCTCGATGCCCATCAGGGCGCAGATCTGGTCAAGACGCTTGAGGGAAAACTGCTTCTCGGCAAACAGGCGCTTGATACTGGCTTCCGACAACGACAGCTCGGTGGCCACCTGCTGATAAGTGAGACCGTGCTCCCGCAGGACTTTCTTGAGGGCGTCGATGATGGCGGTGGTCTGGGCCATAGGGTTTGGGTCTCCGGATTGCGAGTGGTTGTTGGCAGCTCAAAGATACCCGCATGCCTGTGGTTCGTGGGTTGGGCTGACGCAGGAAGCCCAACGATGACCCGCCCGCGGTCCTGTACGGATACCCCTTCCATGCCGGTTAAACACGGCAATGCTTGTTGGGCTTCCTGCGTCAGCCCAACCTACGACATGAGTACTTTCTCCGCCTCGATAGTATCGTTATACGATACCTATAAGCCAACCCGGTGCAACTTTTTGGCTTTTTCTGGCCCCTCTCGCCCCATCCCACCACAGTGTCTCCAACAGCGGCACACGCCGCATTCAACAAGAAAGCACGAACCGGAGGCTGTATGGATAACGAACTCAGTAGCAACTCGACGGGCTGGTTGTTCTTTGTGAAGGCATCGTTCGCGATTGCCCTGGTGGCCACGGCGGTGGGCATTGTGTTTACCCCCACCGACCTGCTGGTCAAAGGCTACATGGCGATCTGCGCCCTGTTCCTCGTGAGCACCACCATCACCCTGTCCAAGACCATGCGCGACGAGCACGAAGGCAAACGCATCCACAATCGGATCTCCGAGGCCCGGGCCCAGCAGATCCTGAAAGAATACGGGGAGTGATCATCATGATGATCTGGAGAAAAGTCGGCACACTGTTCCGCGCCTCCGCCTGCGAACCGGCGGAGAGACTGGTAGACGCCAACGCCCTGCGCATCATGGCGCAGGAGCTTCGAGAGACGGAAGACGCCATGATTGTCGCCCGGCGCGAACTGGCCGGGCTGATGGCCGAATCCAAGCAACTCGCCCGCAGCAACGAGCAACTGGCCGACGCCATTACCCGCCGTGAGAATCAGGCGCGGGAAGCCCTCGATAAAGGCGAAGATGCGTTAGCCGGCGAGTTGGCCGAGCGCATCGCCGAAGATGAAAACACGCTGGCCGAACAGCGCCAGCAAGCCCAACACCTGGCGCAGCAGGAGCAGACTCTGCGCAAGCAACTCTCCGCAGCGGCCCGACGCCTGCAGCACTACAAACGGGAGCTGAGTCTGGCCAAAGCCAACCGCAACGCGGAGCAGGTGTTGAAGCAGTTGGGCAGTCACACCACCGGACTGAACAGCCGGATGAGTGACCTGGCGTCTTCCGCCGACCGCATTAAATCACAGCAGACGCGGAACGCGGATGTGAATGAGAGTTTGCGGGAGTTGGCCGAGGAGGATGCAGGCCAGGATCTGGATCGCAAGTTGGAGAGTGCGGGGATCAGCACCGGGAAGCATGATGCGAAAGCGGTGTTGGCGCGGTTGCGGAGTGGCGAGGCGCGCACGGCGTCGCCTTCCGGCCCCGAGTAAATATGGGCGCCTGACGGCGCCTCAGAAGCTGAAAAAAGCGTTGCAAAAGTCCCAGTATATCCAAAAGTGGCGTCGTAAACTCCCTCTCCCCTCGAGGGAGAGGGCCGGGGAGAGGGGGAGGCGCCGTCAGGCGCCCTTCAAAAGCAGGCGATCATGTCCGGTGAGGCTTTGGCCTCGCCCCCTCTCTCCAAACCTCTCTCCCGCCAGGGGAGAGAGGCTTTTACCCGAAAGCTTTTGCAACTCCCTCCGATGCATCTGCTACATGATCGGGTTAACTGAAAATGAAGCCGATGCTTTAGCTTCGGAGCAGCCTGCAAGGCTGCCAGAGAACGCACGCACCCTCTCAGGGCTCGGGAAAATACGCCTCTTCCTGGCTCAACTGCTTGCGCAACTCCATCAACCTTTTGGCCGAATCCCGCAGCTTCAGATCGCGAGGTTCCTTGGGCACCCATTCCGGGACCGGGGTGGGATTTCCTTCTTCATCCACCGCCACCATGATGACGGTGCAGCGGGTGGTCAGGCTGCGTTCTTCCCGGGTCGGGTAGCCGGCCCTCACTTCCATGGCGATGTGCATGGAGGTGTTGCCGGTCATGATCACCTTGGCGGCGACCTCCACCAGTTGCCCTACCAGGATCGGTTTGACGAAGCGGATCCCGCCGGCGTAGGCGGTGATGCAGTACTTGCCGCTCCACCCGGCCGCACAGGCATAAGCCGCGAGGTCGATCCAGCGCATCACGGCGCCGCCGTGGACCTTGCCGCCAAAATTCTGATCTCCGGGCTCAGCCAGAAAGCGCAATGTGATCTGTCGTTCCGTTCCCGGCATACCGGCTCCACTCAATGTGTTCACTAGAAGACTACTGTCTCAACTTCCGGACCGAATGACGAGCTTTTACCGGGCAACTTAGACCAAGAGCTAAAGCCTGACTCCCCCACTCGGGGATGGAGCCGGAACGGTCAGGCCATGACCTCCAGTCGCGCATAGCTGCGCGGTAACAGCCGTCGTGCCAGGCGGTTGACCGGCCGCTCGACGACTGCGGGCAGGCGAAGCCCCAGCGGATTGGTCTCTCCGCCCGCCGGATCCGGCTTCACCCGGGTGCCCATGATGTAGTCGAACCACGGTCGGGTGACACACCAGTTAGCATCCTGGTTCGTGTTCATGTGGTGGTCGTAGTGCCACGGCAGGTGCTTCCGGGCCCAATCCGGATCGCGATGGGCGCGGCTGTGCTGACGATAGTAATTCCAGGCGCAATACCAGGTGCCCAATGTGAAGAACGGTGCGACCGGCGCCACAACGCCCGTCACCGCACAGAGGGCGACAAGCGAGCTTTTCTCGAAGTAGATGTCCTCATTCTGCAGGAAGGTCGCGGTGTAGCTGGTGTCCGCGAAGTCGTTGGTACGCACCCGCTTGTGATGCCGGATATGGGCAAAAAACGGGCTATTGCGATGCTCGCGAGCGTATTTGTGCAGCCAGTATCTGTGGGCATACCACTCAAAGGCGTTGGAAAATACAACGGCCACGGGGAATCCGATCATGGGCCAACCTCATTGTTTATGGCGGTGAGATCAGTATGCCGGGGCGTGGTTCATTCCCTTTGACCGGTAAACGGAACGGTGATGACGCTCGGATCAAGCGCGGTCGTCGGCCCGTCGCTGTTGCCGGTAGCCGGTGGGCGTCTCGCCGGTCCAGCGTTTGAAGGCCCGGGTGAAGGCTGACGGTTCGGAAAAGCCGGTAAGGTAGACGATCTGGTCGATAGATTCGTCGGTGCGGGCCAGGAGGCGTCGCGCCAGACGTTCCCGGTAGCGGGCCACCACGGCCTTGAAGTGGGTCTCGCCCCGGGCCAGGTCGGCCCTCAAGGTGCGGGGATTCCGGTTCAAGCGCTCCGCCACCGCCTCCAGGCTCACTTCGCCGCGTTCCAGCAGGTCGCCCAGCTCCCGCTCGACGCGGGCGATCAGGTCCCGCCGTTCCAGATCCTCCAGCCGTTGTCGGGCCAGCTGCTCATGGACGGCCAGCAACTGCGGTTCGGCCGCCGGTGATGGGCGTTTCAGAAGGTCTGCATCAAACAGGATGGCACCCTCGGGTTGCCCCAACCGCACCGGACAACCATAGACCCGCTGGTATTCTTCTGCCGATGCGCCGCCAGTATGGGGCAGCCAGATCTCCCGGGGCTGGAATTCACCATCGGTGACGTGTGCCAGGAAACGCAACTGGATGGCCACCGCGCATTCCAGATAATGGCGCACCGGATGATTGAGGTTGTGGAGAACGGCTGTGTCGCCGTCTATCCGGAAAGCCAGCTCGATCGCATCCGTGAGAAGCCGGTTGTAACGGACCGCCCGACGCAGACCATCACCGAAGGTGGGGCTGCTGAGGAACAGGTACTCCATCACCTGCCCCCGGAACGGCGGCATCAAATCACCGATGTGCAGGCCGATGTCCGGGTCGCCGCTCACCTGTTCTGCAGTGGACCAGAATTGCTGCTGCGGGGCATTGATGCGGCGCTGGTTGCGATCTGGTGGAGCGTCGGGCATGCCGACGCTGGCAAAGATGGCCTGGCAGTCAAGACCGGCCTTCTTCATGGCCTGCCAGGTCATCCACAGAAAGATGCCGGCGTCGGTGCGGGGGATGCCTTCGTTCTGACTCATGGGCGCGATGGGGTCTGGCGTTCAATGATGGTGCCAGTATAGGAAGCGGGGAGCCCCGGCGTCCTGTTGGGAATGACTGCGCCACGAGGTCCCCCCGGTCAAGTCGGCCACTGCAGCGGTCGGCCGGCTCAGGACGGGATCGGTGGTTGTAGGCAGGCGTCGGGACTAATCCACTCCGGGGTATTTGGGCCGCGGCACGGGCGTGCAGTGCTTGAACGCCTCCCCCTTGGTGCCTCCACCCACGACCTTGTACGGGGCAAAGCAGCGCTGGCTTTCCCGGTAGCGTCTCATTTGGGCTTCATAGCGTTCCTGCTGTTGCTCATGGGTCAGCCGGGTGCCGGGACCGGGCGATTCGGGGAGCGACTGGGGCTCGGCTTGTTGGGGCTTCAATTCAGCCGGTTTTGCGTCAGCTTCTTCGGCACGTTGCTCTTGTTCGTGCCGATATTCCCTCGCGGCGTCGGCTGCCTCGCGAGCCGATTCGGCGATCGCCTCGGCCGACTTCCGCTCGCTGGCCGACGGATGACCGCTATCGATATCAAGCGTTTCGCCCTGCGCCTCGTAGGCCTTCGGGATATGATCCCCGAAATGGACGTTGCCATCCTTATCCACCCAGCGATAGACCTCTGCACTGACCAGACCAGGCATTGCGCATAAAAAACCGATCGCGACGACGAATCTCCGGGACCCCATGACCAACATCCTTTTGCCGGGACAACCATTCCGTTATCCCGAACTATAGACCATGGACCCGTTCTATCAGCAACCCGGCTCTGTCAACAGCGATGAGACACCGGACAAGCGTCGCTGTCCCGCTCCCACTGGATGGTGACGTGGTTGATGTTGAAGTCATGGCGCAGCTTGCCTTCCAGAGTTTCCAGCAGGGCGTCGTCGGAGGCCGGGTCCGGCTTGACCAGATGGGCGGTCAACGCGTTTTCGGTGGTGCTCATGGCCCAGATGTGCACGTGGTGGACGCCTTCCACCCCTGGCAGGTCGTTGAGTACGCCATGAACCTCGTCCGGGTCGATCCCGGAGGGTACGGCGTCCAGGCTGAGGTTGAGGGATTCCTTGAGCAGTCCCCAGGTGCCGATCAGGATGACGGCGACGATGGCCAGACTGACGACGGGGTCAATCCAGGTCTGTCCGGTCCACAGGATCACCAGGCCAGCCACCGCAACACCCAGCGACACGCCGGCGTCCGCCGCCATGTGCAGGAAGGCACCGCGGATGTTCAGGTCTTCTTTCTGACCCGCCATGAACAGCATCATGGTCGCGGCGTTGATCACCACACCAATCAGCGCCACGACGATCACGGTCATGCCGGCCACTTCCGGCGGATTGGAAAAGCGGCGGATGGACTCCCAGGCGATGCCGCCGATGGCGACCATCAGCACCAGCGCGTTGATCAGCGCCGCCAGGATGGTGGTTTTCTTCAGTCCGTAGGTGCGCCACTTGGTGGCCTCTCGTTGGGCCAGCCAGGCCGCGCCCCAGGCCAGGATCAGACCCAGCACATCACTGAGGTTGTGCCCGGCATCCGCCAGCAACGCCATGGAATCCGCCAGTACGCCGTACACTGCTTCCACCACGACGAAAAACACGTTGAGCAGAATGCCGATGGCGAACGCTCGGTTGTAGGCCACTCCGTGCGAGTGCCCGTGGGAATGACCGTGATGCGCGTGGCCGTGGTGGTGATGGGCGTGAGACATGGAAACGGGCTCCTTGATTATAGTTGACGCCATTAAAAACCCTGAAGTGGTTACAGGGTCAAGCCATCACACACGTCGGGAGTCAGCGGCCTGTCTTCAGCCCGTCTGTTCTTCGGCACATTCCACGCAAATGGTGGTCTGGGGCAGGATCTTGATTCGCTCGGGGTTGATGAACTCACCGCAGTATTCGCAGATGTCGCCCTCACCTTCTTCAATGCGACGAAGCGCCCGTTCCACTTGTCGCAATTCTTCACGGGCCTCGACATCCAGCCCGTCGACAACTTCGTCATTCTGTCGCTGGACGGCCTGCTCGGCGAAATCGGCTTCCAGGGGGCCACCGTCGCGGTGTTGGTGGGCGGAATACTTATCGATGCGCGCTTTGAGTTCATGGCGCAGGTCGGTCAGGAATTCGGTGCGATCGGTCATAGGGGTACCTCGCTCAATCGAGAACCGTACTCTAACTATAGGCGTTTACGTATTAACTGACGCAGGACAATAGTTAGACCGTAAGACGGCCGTTTTGTCCCCCAAGTCGGCCTGTCGCTGGAACTGCGCTAAAGTCATCGGGTAACCGACCCCGTTTTGTGCCCACTGTGCGCATCGTCATGCCAAGGAGTTTGCCCGTGTTCCATCGCCTGCTTCCGATCTGCGGCCTTGCCCCGCTTCTGCTTGTCGGTTGTGCTAACTGGACGCCCGAGCCGGACGCGCCGCCTTCCCTGCCTCCCATGCATTCCATCCTGAATACGCCGGTGATCGACAGTGACACGGGCCTGCCCATTACCGTGGAAGCGTTGGCGGCCAAATGGCGGGATGCGGACGTGGTGGTGATTGGCGAGCTGCACGGCCATAACGGCGCGCACCTGCTGGAGGCCCGTATGCAGGCAGCCCTCTACGCCGAGCATCCGGATCAGGTGTTGTCGCTGGAGCCGTTCAATGTGGATCACCAGCCGGAGCTGGACCAATACCTGGCCGGCAAGCTGGGCGAAGCGGAGATGGTTGAGGACGCCGAAGCGTGGGAAAACTACCGGGCGGGCTACCGGCCGCTGGTGACCTTCGCCGCGGAGCTGGGCCTGCCCGTGGTGGCCGCCAATGCGCCCACGCTGGCCGTTCGCTGCGTGGGCCGGGAAGGTCCGGCGGCGCTGGACCGGCTGGATCCGGACCTGCAGGCGCTGCTGCCGGAGCAGCCTTTCCTGAGCGACCCGAATTATCGCGAGCGTTTCTTCGCGGCCATGGGCGGCCACGGCAGTGGCAGCGGTGGCGACAACCCGTTGGAGAACCGCTACAAGGCGCAGTTACTGCGGGACAACACCATGGCGAGTCGCATCCTGCAGGCACTGAAAGCCCATCCCGGCGCCCAGGTGCTGCATGTTACGGGGGTATTCCACAGCGAGGACCGGCTGGGCACGGTAGCGTTGCTGCAGGCCCGGGATCCGGATCTCAAAATCCGGGTGCTGACACCCGTCACGGTGAGTAACCCGACACATCCCACCTACGACGCCGACGATCTGAGCGGCGGGGATGCCGTCTACCTGCAGGCCCCGCTGCCGCCGGAATACGTCGATCAATCCCGGATGATTGACGCGATACGCCAACAGTTCGCGGACGCCCGGGACATGGAATGCCCTTGAACGTGAGCCCATCCGCGCTGCGTTACAGCCGGGCGCCGGGGATATCGCTGCCGGCTTCGTCCTCTGGAACGATCTCGGTTTCCGCCAGGGCGCCGGCCAGCCAGCGTTCCATGGATTCGTGATGGCGTAGCCGCGCCGCATACTGTTGCGCCCCGTCCGACAGCGGCGTGCCGTAGGTCAGGAAACGCCAGGCCACCGGCGCGTAGAAGCAGTCGGCGATGGAGAAGTCACCGAACAGCCAGGGACCGTCCTCTCCGTAACGCGTGGTGCAATCGGTCCAGATGCGATCCACTCGCTCGACATCTGCCTTGGCGGCTTCGGACAGTTCAATCAGGCGACGGGCGCGGCAGTTCATGGGCATTTCCGTGCGCAGGGCCGACAGGCCGGAATGCATTTCCGCACAGATTGCCCGCGCATGGGCCCGGGCCCGCAAATCCGCCGGCCAGCCACGACCGTCCAGGTAAGCTTCGGAGACGTATTCGCAAATGGCCAGGGAATCCCAGACGGTCAGACCGCCGTCGATCAGGACCGGCACACGGGAAGTCGGTGAATAACGCCCGAGCCGAACCTTCAGGCCATCCTGCTGGAGCGACTCTTCGATCTCTTCAAATTCAAGACCGAATGCCGACATCAGGAGCCAGGGTCGCAGGGACCAGGATGAGTAATTCTTGTTGCCGATGACCAGTTGCATGACGACCTCCCGTTTCTGATCTGCCGAGTGAGCCCCGACAACAGGCCTAACGCCATCCATGACCGCTGTTGGAGTCGTCTGAATATAGCATTGATCCCTGTCTCAACCCATGGCCTCCGGTCGCCGTTTGACGGCCGTCCGATGGGCGCTCGATCTGTGCAGGAAATCGATATGTTCAATTCCGTGGTGGCTTCCTATGCTGAGGGTTGAACCCTCAGCAAAAAGGAGATTGCAGAATGGGCGTTCAACCCAAGTGGTTACCCGCATTCGCGCTGGTGATGGCATCCGGACTGGCCCAGGCAACGCCGGCACCCGACGATGCATCGGTCTATTTCATCACGCCCGAGGATGGCGCGACGGTCAGCTCCCCCGTCACCGTGCGGTTCGGACTGACAGGCATGGGCGTGGCGCCGGCGGGCACCGACAAGGCGGACACCGGCCACCACCACCTGCTGATTGATGCGGGCGGCCTGCCTCCGAAAGGCCAGCCGATCCCCTCCGATGACCACCACAAGCACTTCGGCGGCGGTCAGACCGAAACCCAACTGGACCTCTCACCCGGCCAACACACGCTCCAGTTATTGATGGGCGACCAGAATCACATTCCCTTCGATCCACCGGTGGTCTCGAAGAAGATCACCATCACGGTGACCGAGTAACGCTGGCCCCATCAATCCAGTCCGTCAACTGACGGGCTGGAGAACCCGGTTTGATGGTGTGGTTTTGAACGCCGTGTTGCTGTCGGCATCGATGGTGTAGCTGTCGGCTTTCACCGTGTCGACAAAGCGCCAGTCGGAACGGGCCTCGTCCTGGGTCAGGGTGAGTTTGAGGTAGCCGCGCTGGTTGGCGTTGCTGTATTCAAGGTCGTCGATCAGGGTGACCAAAGCTTCTTCGACCTGGGCGATGCTGTCCGACGGCACTTGCAGATACGTCTCCAGCCCTGGCGAGCTGACAGACGCCGTCGCGAACTCCACGCCTACAGCTGTGCCGCCATTACTGTTGTCCAGGTGCAGGTTGTTGGCCCAGGCGTTGTGGGTGTCCCCCGCCAGGACGACCAGATTCTTGTTGGCCTCTTTGAAGATCTTGAGCACCTGCTCCCGCTCGTAGTAATAGCCGTCCCAGGCGTCGAGGTTGTAGGGCAACGTGTTTTCCACCCGTGCCCGGTCATCATCGGGTACCGTCGCTCCGCTGTCGATCGCCGCCTTGATTGCCACCAACTCTGTGATGGCGGTAATAATGGATGCGGTATCCCCACTTTCATAAGCTACCAGCAACTCGGCTGGAAACATCATCCGCCCCATAAGAACCTGCTGGCCCAGAACCTGCCAAGTCGCATTGGACAACTGCACTTTATTATCCAACCAATTGAATTGCTCCGAACCAATCATCTCCCGGTTCGGATCAGTAACATCAGCCTCAAAGTTCGCTTCATTGATGTTGCCTGCATCGTCCAGATAGTCGTCGTAGTCCAGCTGCTCATCCCGGGCAATCAAACGAGTATCAAGCATGTAGAGGCTGGCGAGGTCGCCAAATTCAAAGCTGCGATAAATGGTTTCGGTGTTATCCGCACTGGCCGGGCGCACCGGCATCCACTCGAAATAGGCCTGGAGCGCCTGCATCTTACGATCCTGGTAGTCACCTTCCGTGGAGGGCTGGTGGTTTTCGGCCCCGTTCTCCCAGGCGTCGTTGGCCACTTCGTGGTCGTCCCAGACCGCGATGAGCGGCCAGCGAGCATGCATGGCCTGGCAGTCGCTGTCGGCCCGGTAAAGCGCGTAGCGAGCCCGGTACTCGTCCAGGGTGATCGTCTCCGTGTTGCTGCTGTCGGGCAGCGCGCGGCCGATGGCTTCCGCTCCGTCGGTGCCGTACTGGCCCTCGCCGTACTCGTAGATAAAGTCGCCCAGGTGAAGGACCGCATCGAGATCGGTTTCCTTGGCAATTTCCGCGTACACGTTGAAATAGCCCGCCGGGTAGTTGGCGCAGGAAACGACGGCAAACGCCGCCTGGTCGACGACGCCTTCCGGCAAGGTTTTGGTCTGTCCCACCGGCGACGTACCGGCGTCATTGGACTTGAAACGATAGAAATAGGTGGTGCCGGCAGACAGGTTCAGCACGTCCACTTTCACGGTGAAGTCGTTGTCTGCCGTGGTCGTCGTGGTGCCGGAATGCACCAGTTGGTTGAAGTCCTCGTCCTCGGCCACTTCCCAGCCTACGGACATGGCACTGGTGTTGCCATCGTTCGGGGTCAGGCGGGTCCAGAGCATCACGCGGTCCTGCAGCGGGTCGCCGCTGGCCACGCCGTGGTTGAAACTGATCGCGCGTTCACGATCCTCTTCGGTGGACCCGGACAGGCAGCCCGACAATCCAGTGGATACCGCAACCGCGCCGGCACTCAGGGCCGAAACGCGCAGGAACTCGCGACGGGTCAAACGCTTCATGACAAATCCTTTTGTAGTGGAGTCTGTTTATTGTGAAGTCTTTTATTCGAGGCCGAACTTACGCTCGAAGAATGACAATCCGATGGCGACCGCTTCCTGCCATAGTTCGCAAAACACAAAGAATACCCAAGCCGTCCCCCGCAAAAACAGTGCCGTATCCGGCGTCAGTCATTGAACCTGACAGGTTGGCACCGCACCAGGACGGTCAACGATGCCCACTTACGCACCAAACCAGTGCATATATGACCGTCAGGCCAGCCGGAATCCAGCCGCTGACCTCAACGGGCAAGGCGGCCTGCGGGCATTTGGATGAGGTTGGCACTCACTTTGCTCTCTCGTGAGTGTGAGGAATCAAATGGCCAGTCGCCATTGTAGGAGGCGGCAGCGTCCCCGATTCACGACAATCTGACGCAACACCAATAGACAGCTAGGGTTCCGGTCGGCCACAAGCCGATGCCTGGTCCGAGAGCGGTCGACCTTCTTGCAAGGTTACACGGCGGGACAAAAGCCCGGGAGGACAATCAATGGCGCGCTCGCCATCTGATTCCTCTCGCTGCTTTACGAATCACTCGACACCCGCTTGCCAAGGAGGTCACGATGACCCGTAAGCTGTACACAACGATCACCCTGCTCTTCTCTCTCGCGTTCACTCCCGTGGCGTTCGCCAAGGACTCCTTCAACGTCTGCTGGTCGATCTATGTCGGCTGGATGCCCTGGGGCTATGCCGAGGACTCCGGCATCATCGACAAATGGGCGGACAAGTACGGCATCGACATCAATGTCGTGCAGATCAACGACTACATCGAATCCATCAACCAGTACACCGCCGGCCAGTACGACGCCTGTTCCATGACCAACATGGACGCGCTGACCATCCCCGCCGCCGGTGGCGTCGACTCCACCGCCCTGATCGTGGGCGATTTCTCCAACGGCAACGACGGCATCGTGCTCAAGGGCAAGGACACGCTCGAGGCCATCAAGGGTCAGAAGGTCAACCTGGTGGAGCTGTCCGTCTCCCACTACATGCTCGCCCGGGCCCTGGAAACCGTCGGCATGACCGAACGTGACCTCACCGTGGTCAACACCTCCGACGCGGACATGGTCTCCGCCTACACCAGCGACGACGTCACCGCGGTCGCCACCTGGAACCCGCTGCTCAGCGAAATCAAGGCCATGCCGGACAGCCACCTGGTGTTCGACTCGTCCAGGATCCCGGGCGAGATCATCGACCTGATGGTGGTGAACACCGACGTGCTCAAGGAGAACCCCAAGCTGGGCAAGGCCCTGACCGGCGCCTGGTACGAAATCATGAGCAAGATGCAGGGCGACGGCGATGAGGCCATCAAGATCCGCAAGGCCCTGGCCGACGCGTCCGGCACGGACCTGGCCGGGTACGACAGCCAGTTGGACAGCACCCGCATGTTCTATGACCCGGCCACGGCGGTGGACTTCGTCAACGGCTCGGAGCTGAAGGACACCATGCAGAAAGTGGCGGAATTCTCCTTCGAGCACGGCCTGCTGGGTGAAGGCGCGCCGGATGCCACGTTCATCGGCGTGGAAACGCCGGCCGGCACCTATGGCAACAGCGGCAACACCCAACTGCGCTTCACACCGGACTACATGAAGATGGCGGCCGACGGCGACCTCTGATCGCCGGAAGCGAGTTGATAAACCGGCCGGTCCCTCGGGACCGGCCGTCATGAACCCGACGCCGGAACCTGTCCCATGAAGAAACTGATCAACCGACATCCGGGCATCGTGAGCCGCTGGGCGCTGGGATTGCTGCCCTTCCTGCTGATCGCGGTGATCTACACCGCCGCCTCGACCGCACGACTGGAAGAGAATCCCAACGACAAGCTGCTCCCATCGGCCAGCGCCATGGCCGACGCCATGCAACGGATGGCCTTCGAGCCCAGCAAGCGGACCGGTGACTACCTGCTCTGGACCGACACTGCCGCCAGCCTGCAACGCCTGGCCATCGGCGTGGGTCTGGCGGCGCTGGTGGGTCTGGTATTCGGGATCGCCAACGGGGCCATTCCCCTGTTCCGGGCCGGCCTGTCGCCGTTGATCACCGGGATATCGCTGGTGCCGCCCATGGCGATGTTACCCATCCTGTTTATCGCCTTCGGCCTGGAAGAGCTGGCCAAGGTCATGCTGATCTTCATCGGCATCACGCCCTTCCTGATCCGCGACCTGCAACAGCGCACCGAGGAAATCCCGGAAGAGCAGATCATCAAGATGCAGACGCTCGGCGCCAACACCTGGCAGATCATCGTGCGTCTGGTCTGGCCGCAGATCATGCCCCGCCTGATCGCCGCCGTGCGCCTGTCGCTGGGCTCGGCGTGGCTGTTCCTGATCGCCGCCGAAGCCATCGCGGCCACCGACGGGCTGGGCTACCGGATCTTCCTAGTGCGGCGTTATCTCGCCATGGACGTGATCCTGCCCTACGTGGTCTGGATCACGCTGCTGGCGTTCGTCATCGACCTGGTGCTGCGCCGCTACTCCGCCTGGCGCTACCCCTGGTTCCACGGCCGCACCGCCTGAGGAGGACAACGATGGCAACGCTTGAACTGAAAAACCTCTGGAAGGAATACGGCGACGACGTGGTGCTCGAACGCCTCAACGCCACGGTGGAAACGGGCGAGTTCGTCACCATCGTCGGCGCCTCCGGATGCGGCAAGACCACGTTCCTGAAGCTCCTGCTGGGCACTGAGTCCCCGACCCGCGGCGAGCTCTTGCTCGATGGCCAACCGATTCCGGACGAGCCGGACGAGACCCGGGGCATCGTGTTCCAGCGCTATTCCGTGCTGCCCCACCTGACCGCCGAGCGCAACGTGATGCTGGCCGGCGAGCTGGAATCCAGCCGTTTCCTGGGCCACACCTTTGGCCGGATGCGCCTGGCCCTGCGCAACGAGGCCCGCCAGATGCTCGAGGACGTGGGCCTCGGCTACGCCATGCACAAGTACCCGCACGAACTGTCCGGCGGCATGCAGCAGCGGCTGGCCATCGCCCAGGCGCTGATGAAGAAGCCCCGCATCCTGCTACTGGACGAGCCCTTCGGCGCCCTGGACCCCGGCATCCGCCGGGACATGCACAAGCTGGTGCTCAAGCTGTGGCGGGAACAGAACCTGACCGTGTTCATGATTACCCACGACCTGGAGGAAGGCTTCTTCCTCGGCACGCGACTGTGGGTGTTCGACAAGGATCGCCTCGACCCACAGGCGCCGGGAGCCTATGGCGCCCGCATCACCTACGACCTGCCGGTGGGTCGGGACGACGCCGACACACTGGATTCGATTGCGGACCGGGTGGATTCCACCGCCCGGGCCCTGAACGACTGATCACGCACGAGGAGAGACACGATGAGCAACGCGCTGATCTACGACACCACGCTGCCGGGGGGCCATCACTGGTCCTTCCGCATGCGCCGCGGCACCCGCCTGCGCCTCACCGATCTGGACGGCGGCGCCAACGTGGCCCTGCTGTTCTACAACCCGGAGAACCTGCTGGAGCGCTACAACGCGCCGGACACCCTCAAGGGTCAGCACACCTTCAAGCTGACCCGGGGCAACTGCCTGTACTCGGACATGGGCCGCAGCATGGCCTCCATCGTTGAGGACAGCTTTGGCTGGCACGAGACCGTCTGCGGCAACCTGAGCGACGCCGGCTGCCTGAAAAAGTACGGCGAGCACGGCTACCAGGACAACCGCAACGACTGGTTCCTCAGCGGCGAACACAGCTTCCTGACCGAGCTGGCCAAGTACGGCCTGACCGAGCGGGACATGGCCGCCAACCTGAACCTGTTCTCGAAGGTGTACACCGACGACGCCGGCAACCTGGCCTACGACCCGTCCGCCTCCGAAGCCGGTGCCCAGGTGACCCTGCGCTTCGACATGGACACGCTGGTGCTGCTGCACACCTGCCCGCACCCGCTCAACCCAGCGAGCGACTACCCCCGGCACCCGGTGCGCGTCGAGTTCCTCACCGGCGAGCCGATGACGGCGGACGACATTTGCCTGAATCACCGCCCGGAAAACCGCCGCGCCCTGGAAAACACCCGACTGTACTACCTGGACCCGATCCAGAGCCTGGACAACGCCTGAGGAGACCGTCTGATGATTCGAGAAAGCCAACGCCAGATGGACGACACCCACTTCCGCCAGGTGGTGCCGGCGGGCGATTACTTCATCCACCGGATCAAGGCCGGCGAAACGTTCCGCATTCTGGACCTGGAAGGCAACCAGGCGGCGGACACGCTGTTCTTCAACGCCGACGATCCGGCCGAACGCTACAGCTTCATGGACACCACCCGCGAACAGGGCAACGTCTACCTGACGGCCGGCACCGTGCTGATGTCCAACCGGGGCAACCCGCTGCTGGAAATCGTCGCCGACACCTGCGGTCGTCACGACACCCTCGGCGGCGCCTGCGCCAGCGAGAGCAACACCGTGCGCTACGCGCTGGACAAGCGCTGCATGCACTCCTGCCGGGACAGCTGGATGCTCGCCATCAACCGCCATGAAGAATTTGGCCTGGCCAAACAGGACATCACCCACAACATTAACTTCTTCATGAACGTGCCAGTTACGGCCAGCGGCGGGCTGACCTTCGAGGACGGCATTTCAGGTGCCGGGAAGTACGTGGAGCTGGAAGCGAAAATGGACGTCACGGTGCTCATCTCCAACTGCCCGCAGCTCAACAACCCCTGCAACGGCTACAACCCGACGCCGATCGAAGTGGCCATCTGGTCCGCCTGACGACCACTGACCCGGCTCCCGACGAGCCCCGTGAGGGACGACCCTGACGGCAGGAACATCCAGGCGGGACGACCCGCCCGTTCAGGATCACCACCATGTTCAACAAGGTATTGATTGCCAACCGGGGGGCCATCGCCACCCGCATCATCCGCACCCTGAAGGCCCTGAATCTCACCAGCGTGGCCGTCTACGCCGACGCGGACGCCGATTCCCTGCACGTGCGCCAGGCCGACGAGGCCTACCCGCTGGGCACCGGCAACGCCAGCCAGACCTACCTGGACCAGGACAAACTGTTCGCCATCATGCGTGAGGCAGGCGTGGATGCCGTGCATCCCGGCTACGGGTTCCTCAGTGAGAACCCGGAGTTCGTAGAACGCTGCCAGGCCGAAGGCATCGCCTTTATCGGCCCCACGCCGGACCAGATGCGGGACTTCGGCCTGAAGCACACCGCCCGCCAACTGGCGGAAGCGGCCGACGTGCCCCTGCTCCCCGGCACCGGCCTGCTGAGCGATTGCGATCACGCCCTGTCAGAAGCCGACCGCATCGGTTACCCGGTGATGCTCAAGAGCACGGCCGGCGGGGGCGGCATCGGTATGCAGGTGTGCGCCGATGCCGGGGCCCTGACCAAAGCCTGGGACAGCGTGCGCCGGCTCAGTGCCAACAACTTTGCCAACGACGGCGTGTTCCTGGAGAAATACATCGAGAAGGCCCGCCACATCGAAGTGCAGATCTTCGGCGACGGCGAGGGCCAGGCCATCGCCCTGGCCGAACGGGACTGTTCCGCCCAGCGCCGCCACCAGAAAGTCATCGAGGAAACCCCGGCCCCCAACCTGCCGGACGACGTGCGCGCGACCCTGCACGATACCGCCGAGCGGCTGATGGCCTCGGTGAATTACCGCAACGCGGGCACCGTGGAGTTCATTGTCGACCAGGCCACCAATGCCTTCTACTTTCTGGAGGTGAATACCCGCTTACAGGTGGAACACGGCGTGACCGAGCAGGTCTTCGGCGTCGACCTCGTGGCATGGATGGTCAAACTGGCCGCTGGCGAGCTCACAAACCTGACGGAACTCGCCTGCGGATTGACGCCAAAAGGCCATGCCATCCAGGTGCGTGTCTATGCTGAAGACGCCAACAAGGACTTCCAGCCCTGCGCCGGTTTGCTCACCACCGTGCGCTTCCCGGACGCGGACGGACACGCCACCCGCATCGACCACTGGATCGAGGCCGGTCTGGAAGTCTCCCCGCTCTACGACCCGATGCTGGCGAAAGTGATCGTTCACGCCGCGGACCGCAATCAGGCGCTGTCTGCGCTGGATCAGGCACTCTCGGAGACCGTCATCGAAGGCATCGAGACCAACCGGGACTATGTCCGTGACGTGCTGGCCGATGACGCGTTCACCAACGGCCTGATGACCACCCGCTACCTTAACGACTTCCTGTTCAAACCGGCCACGCTGGATGTACTGGCCGCCGGTACCATGACCACCATTCAGGACTATCCGGGCCGCTCCGGCTACTGGCCGGTCGGCGTGCCGCCCTCAGGCCCCTTCGACAGCCTCAGCTTCCGGGTGGGCAATCGGCTGCTGGGTAATGACAGCACCGCGGCCGGTCTCGAATTCACCCTGAACGGCCCGACCCTGCGCTTCAACACCGGCACCGAGATCGCGCTCACCGGCGCCGACATGCAGGCGACACTGGACGGCGCGCCGGTTGAGCGTTTCGTTCCGGTGGCCGTCAGCGCCGGCCAGATCCTCAAACTGGGCAAGGTGCAGGGTCAGGGTGCCCGTGCCTACCTGGCCATCGCCGGTGGCATTCAGTGCGAGCCGTACCTGGGTTCACGCAGCACCTTTACCCTGGGACAGTTCGGCGGCCACGGCGGCCGGGCCCTGCGCACCGGCGACGTGCTTCACCTGCTGCCGGACCAGACCGTTTCAGGCGGCGCCCTGCCCGAATCGGCCCGCCCGGCCCTGAGCGATCACTGGACCATCCGGGTGACCTACGGCCCCCACGGCGCCCCCGACTTCTTCACCGAAGACGACATCGGGACCTTCTTCGCCACCGACTGGCAGGTGCATTACAACTCCAGCCGAACCGGCATCCGACTGGTCGGCCCCAAGCCGGAATGGGCGCGGCGGGACGGGGGCGAAGCGGGCATGCACCCGTCCAACATCCACGATAATGCCTACGCCATCGGCACTGTCGATTTCACCGGGGACATGCCAGTGATCCTTGGGCCGGATGGGCCGTCACTGGGCGGTTTCGTGTGCCCGGTGACCACCATCAAGGCGGATCTGTGGAAGCTGGGTCAGCTCAAGGCGGGCGACCGCATCCGCTTCCAACCGGTCAGTCTGGATGACGCCGACCGGTTGGCGGTCGAGCAAGATCATGCCATCGACAACCTGGCGCCGGCGACGACAGAGGTGAGCGATCACCGACCGGCAACCCCGGTCCTCAAGCGGCTCGATGCCGAGCAGGCGGGGGTCGACGTGGTGTATCGCCCGGCCGGCGACCGCTACCTGCTGATCGAATACGGCCCGCTGGAACTGGACCTGCGCCTGCGCTTCCGTGCCCACGCGCTGATGCTGTGGCTGGAGGACCAGGCGCTGGACGGTATCCTCGAGCTGACGCCGGGCATCCGTTCGCTGCAGGTGCATTTCGATCCCGCCTTACTGCCCCGGGCCAAGCTGCTGGCGACACTGGAAGCGGCAGAGGAACACCTGCAACAGCAGAAAGACCTGGAAGTGCCGTCCCGCATCGTCCACCTGCCCCTGTCCTGGGACGACGAAGCCTGCCGGCTGGCAATCGAGAAGTACATGCAGTCGGTGCGCAAGGACGCTCCCTGGTGCCCGAGCAACATCGAGTTCATTCGTCGGATCAACGGGCTGGAGAGTATCGACGAGGTCAAGCGCATCCTGTTCGAGGCCAGTTACGTGGTGATGGGTCTGGGAGACGTGTACCTGGGCGCACCGGTGGCCACGCCCTACGATCCCCGCCACCGGCTGGTGACCACCAAGTACAACCCGGCCCGCACCTGGACCGCGGAAAACTCCGTCGGCATCGGCGGTTCCTACCTCTGCGTTTACGGGATGGAAGGCCCGGGCGGCTACCAGTTTGTGGGTCGGACGATGCAGATGTGGAACCGATACCGCACCACGGAGGCCTTCACCCAGCCCTACCTGCTGCGCTTCTTCGATCAGATCCGCTTCTACGAGGTCAGCGCCGAGGAACTGGTGCAGATCCGCCGGGACTTCCCCAAGGGCGACTACCCGTTCCAGGTCGAGGAGACCACGTTCAGTCTCAACGACTACCAGGCGTTTCTCGAGGAGAACGCCGCGGATATCGACGCGTTCACGGCTGATCGAAACGCGGCTTTCGAAGAAGAACTGGAACGCTGGGTCGCCAGCGGCCAGATCCACTTCGAGTCCCAGCAGGATCTGGCGGAACACGACAGCGACGGCCTGCCGGAGGGCACCCCGGTGGAATCGCCGGTAGCGGGCAGTCTGTGGAAGCTGTGCGTGGCCGAGGGCGATTCGGTGACCGAGGGCCAGACGCTGGCGATTCTGGAATCCATGAAGATGGAGATCGAGATTCACGCGCCGGCGGATGGCACGGTCCTGGCCATTGCACGGGCCGAAGGACAACAGATCAACGCCGGGCAGGCACTGATGGTGCTGGAGGCGTAGGTATCATGAGAGTGCGGGAATCTCCCGCACTCTCATGGGGATCGCTCCGGGACGGTTTTAAAATTCGTCCTGCAAATCGTTAAACAATGCAATTATTCACCCAAAACAAGGTGCCATACTCAATGGCGCCTGATAGCTTAGGCGACAGGGATTTCCCCACTCACACAAGGACGTTCGACTGAAACGTTCGACCCTATGTCGTTGATGCTGCCATTCCGTATGCTGTTACGGAAAACTGCCCTGGTATGGGCGTTGATGTCGCTGGCCACCTGCGGTGCTGCCAGCCCATCGACTATAAAGCTGACCAGCGGCACGTGGGCGCCCTATCTTGAGGATACGCCGTCACGAGGCATTATCGGGCACATCATCGATGAAGCGTTCGCCGAGGAAAACGTGACCGTTCACTGGGGATTTTTCCCCTGGGCGCGTTCCTACAGGCTGGCCCAAAAAGGGCTCTGGGATGGATCCGCCGCCTGGGCCTGCACCCCCGAACGGGCCCCCTTCTTTTACTTCAGCGATCCCATCATCCCGGTCAGGCTGGCCTTCTTTCACCGCCGTGACAAGCCAATCGACTGGACGACCCTCGACGATCTGCGAGGCCTGCGCATCGGCCTTTCACGGGACTATTATTACGGTGACACCATCAACCAGGCGATCGCCGACGGCATCCTGGAACCGGACATGGCGCGGTCCGACGTCATCAACTTCCGTAAACTGCTGGCCGGTCGCATCGACCTGTTTCCCATTGATGTGGCCGTCGGTCGCCGGCTGCTGGTTGAGACGTTCAGCCAGGAGGACATCGAGCAACTGGCGGTGCATCCCCGCGTTGTCTACGCCACCCAGCTGCGCCTGATGCTGTCGCGCCAGATCCCGGGCAACGAGGAACGGATGAAGCAGTTCAATCTGGGACTGCAACGTTTGAACGCCCGGGGCCGGGTGGACGCCATCATGGCTGAGGCCGCCAAGGACTTGCCCTACCCCGTCACGCTTTACGGCGACGGCCCGGACCCAGCCGAATGCGACTTTGTCCGGGCGTCGACACCCGCACCGGTCAACCCAACCGAAACGAGCGGCATCCAGTAACCCGAACAAAGCGATCCTGACACACCCTGTCGTATCAGGGCGACGGACAGGTCGGTGTATCCAGACTTTTGATCCACGCCGAGACCAGCGCCAGGCCTTCATCATGCACAACGCTCCGCCCCAGCTCGGGCATGATGTCGCCGGGCTTCGTTGAGGCCATTCGGTAGCGCAGTATCGAATTCTCTATGTCACCCGGGACAATGTCATAGGGCAAGCCGCTCAGCGCGTAGGTGGTCGGTTGTTTGCAAAGCCCCCGATGGATCGGTTCGTCCTGGATGTCCCGCCAGAACTCCATATACAGCCCGGTGTTGCTGGCGCTGCCTTCCGGTCGGTGGCAGTGGGAGCAATTGATGTCCAGATAGCCCGTCGCCAGCTCGGTCAGTTCTGCATCCGACTTGCCGGCCAGCAATGAGGCGTCACTGTCGTGGTAGGACGGGACCGTCTGGATTGTGTTCAGATCCGAGGGAACCCCGGTCAGGATGCCCTTCGAAATCCAGTGCGACAATTCGTTCTCGGACCCGGACGCATAATCCAGCGACCGGTTCAGCAGCCGGGCTTTGGGTCCGATGGGCGAGATGGCACTCACGTCGCTGCCCGAAGCCTTGTACTGATGGCATTGTTTGCACTGGTTCTTGTCCGGGACGCGGTAGTCGATGTCCAGCTGGACGCCGTTATGGACGGTGGTCACCGGAACCACACCCCCCGCAATCTGCAGCTCGGCATCCGAGAAATCGTCGTTCCAGACGTAAGGCAGGCCCACCCAGCCTTTCTCCCGATGGATCAGCAGTCGGGTCTCGATCAGGCGCTCGTCCTGTGCTTCCGCATCGTAGCCCCGGAAGGCAGTATCCGCCGGCATCGAGAACGTCTTGACCAGCACCGTGCCGACAGGAAAGTCGAACACTTCGTGCTCGGTGTAGGCCGCCGCCTCGCCGTCCGGGACAAAGACAAACCGGTACTTGCTGGCGTAGTCCGAGAACAGCGGCGTGGTCAGGTCATAGATCACGCCGCGTCCGTTCGGGTTGTCGGTGGGGTTGGACGCATCCGCAAACAGGCGGTAGCTGCTCAAGTATTTGCAGTCGGCGTCCTCGAGGGCCGCCTGGTTGATGGCGCCGGCGGTGTCACCGCACACTCCGGACTCCTTGCTGGTGCTGGCCTGACGGCCCTCATCGGAACTGCCTCCGCCTCCTCCGCCGCCACAGGCCGCAATCCCAGAGACACACAGCGCCAGCCCCAACAGTTTCAGATCGAATTTAAAACGCTTCATTTCGTCATACTCCTGGGGCCCGGTCCCGCCGTGGGAACGGGCCTTGTCTTAGCGAACGATCAGAGCGCGCAGGACGCCGCGCTGGCATCGCCGGACTCGCCCGAGTCACAGCCGTAGGCTTCGCCATTGATCGTGGCAGTGGCCGCCGTCAGACGGTCGAGTGGCGTTGCGCAGTTGAGGAGCGTGCTTTGGCTGGCTTCGAAAAGCAGCCTGGCCTTGGGCATCATCGATCCATCGAAGTTGTCCGGATCGGTTGCACTCGTGCCATACACCTGGCCAAAGCTGACATCACTGTTGTTCTCTGCACAGATCATGTCTTCCGCCGAAAACGGAGCGCCGGTTGCCATGGAGTCGGCAGCGGCATTCGCCAGCAGTTCACCAAGCCCGTCGTAAAGAACCGCTGGGAAGACGCTGTAGTTGTCAACGTATCCGGTAATGATTTCCTCAATCAGAGAGCCTTCAGGCGCGGCACCTGAGCTGCTGATGGCGTTGTCGTGAATGTGGATATTGCGGGGAACCGGGTTCCAGCCGTCATCAATGATGTTTTGATAAGAGCTGTAAGTCAGCGAATCATCCGCGAGATAGAACGAACTGATCGCCACCGACGTGGTGTTGTGGTCGCTGATGTCGTTGTTGTAAATCTCGACATCGTTGGTCGACAGCACAATGACGCCGGTGCCTGGCGGGACGATGTGCACGCCCGCCAGGTTGGAGCTGGCGTTGGCGAAGTTTTCCTGGTTGTTGTTGCTGACGTCGTTATCGAAGACCCGCACGGTGGAGCCGTAATGGCCGTTGCCGATCGGCAGGTCGAACACCAGAATCCCGCCGGTGTTGCCGGTGGCGACGTTGTCATAGACGTCGGCGTGCATGGAGTTTTCGATCTCGATGCCGGCGACATTTTCCTCGGCCGTGTTGCGCCGCACCACGATGTTTTTCGACTGGCCGACGTAGACCCCGGCATCCGCCGCGCCGCGTACGTAGGAATCTTCGATCAGGATGTTCTCACACTCCACCGGATACAGGCCGTAGGCGCCGTTGTCCTTGTCCAGCACGCCTTCCCAGACGGTGGCGACCGACTGGATGTGGATCCCGTTGGTATCTTTCAGCTTGATCGCGTTGTTGGCCGCCTCGTAAACACCGATGTCCTTGATGGTGATGTCGACGCCGTTCTCGACCAGGATCCCGTCACCGCCGGTGGCTTCGGAGAAATCCAGGATGGTCTTGCCCTTGCCGTAACCCATGATGGTGATGTTCTTGACCGACTCACCGTCGCCGTCGGAATCCGCATCAAAGGTCAATTTGTCGGAAATCTTGAAGCGGCCTTCCGGGAACACGATCACGTCGCCGGATTGGGCGTTGATAAAGGCCTCTTTCGCATCCTGGGTCAGGTTGTCGGCGGCCAGCATCTTGGCGCCGGCGGGAAACTGCGGGCCCACAGCCTGGTCGGAGCCCTCGTCCGAGCCGTCACCGCCACCTCCGCAGCCGGTCAGCGCCATCGTCGCCATCAGCGCGCCGGCAGCCAGCCCTGACTTCAGCCAGTGTTGTCCTGTCATTGTTACCCACTCCTTATTGTTATCGTCGTGGAACCGACCCCTATCTCGTTTTATCGGGCGGGCGGTTCGCGCCATCCCGTCACTTGGAAGGTCGGGATGGCATCACCATAAGGAACGGGCTGGATCGTGAGCGAGCAGAAGCAGCGTGCAGATCGCGTGAGCGACTGTGCAATTCCTGAAATCGCTTGCGCGCCAAGGACTACAGCAGCCCAGGCGCGGGTCGGAAATCGATGTGCAATTCCTGGAATTAAAGGAATGACTCAGGCGGGATCGAGCGTGTTGTTGAGGCTGTCGCCGGCCTCACCCTGACGATAGGCAGTCGGGGTCACGCCCTGGATTTCCCGGAATGCCCGATTAAAGGAGCTCAGCGTCCGGTAACCCACATCGAGGGAAATATTGAGCACCGGGGTGTCCGGTTCATCCCGCAAGCGGCTGGCGGCCTCCGCGATCCGTAGCTGATTGATGTAATCGTTGAAATTGCGATAGCCGAGCGTGCGGTTGATCACTCGCCGCAGCCGATATTCGGGGATACCCGCCTCGGCCGACAGCATCGCCAACGTCAGCCGCTCGGTGCAGTAATAGCCGGCGGCCATGGTTTGGGCCAGAACGGTGGCGTCGGCGTCCTGCTCCGGATCCTCCGGCTTTGCCGGCACGGCCTCAATCGACACAGGCGTTGTTGGCTCGGTCTCTCCGCTGGCCACTTCCAGTACACCCTGGCGTCCGTGGATCAGGCAGACGGCGGTCAGGAACGCTGCCACACCGGTGACCAGTCCCGGCGTCAGCTCGCTGGAAAGCCCGGTATTCATGGATACCGCAGCCCAACCCACGGCACCGCCCACCACCAGCAGGACCAACAGCCGTGCCCGTCGGCGGGCTTCCACCAGATCGTCGCGCCAGTGGGACACGACATGCCAGAACCCCCGCAACACGATGACGTACTCCAGATAGCGCCCCAGCGTCCAGCCAAAGAATACCGCCGGCCCCATCGGCGCGTCCGGTGTCACGAACGGCCGGGCAATGGCCGGCGCCAGAAACGTATACAGCGCCATCGCCGACCAGGGGCTGACCAGTCGCGGGCGCCGGGCAAACGTCGTTTCGCAGAGCAGCCAGAACAGACCCGGCAACGCCGTCTGCAGGTCGGACGTGAGCCAGTGCCAGCCGCGCGGCATCAGCGGGTCGATCAGGAAGGCAAACGAGGTCAGCACGATCATCAGGAACACGCGCCCCATCCGGGAATGCCGGAAGTCGCGAACGAGGATTACACACAGCAGAGAAAGGCAGCCAAGGCCGAAGCCGGTCAGCAGATGCACGGAAATCGCCTTTGTATCGTTGTTGTCAGCGTTAAGTTATGAACAGCCGTTCAGGCCTTATCTTAATCCCGATTTGAAACGGTGTCGCCTCGCAATGTCACTCCCACCGGCTACCCTTAAGCAGAGAGACCCACTTCCGTAGCCGGTTTCAGAAGGATCTGACAGATGACACGCACCCCCAGGCGTTTTTCCCTGGCGCTGCTGATCTCACTCGTGGTGACACTGGGCATGCTGGTGTTGACCGCGACGCTGATCTTCCAGGCGCACCGGGGAATGGAGTCCGCCAAGCTCGCGGCGACGTCGGATTCGGCCGAAGAACTGGTCCATGCGGTCAACGACCGGATTCACGCCATCACCACGCCGCCGATGACAGCCCTGCTGGTGTTGCGGGACAGCTCGCTGACCGCGGAGCGCACACTGGAGGAGCGACTGGGGCGACTGTCGGTCCTGGCCGATGTGCTGCGGGTCAATGCCATCGTGGATGCCGTCTATGTAGGCTACCCGGACGGCGATTTCTTCCTGCTTCGGCGGGTGCCGAACGATCATGGCAGCCTGCCGGTGGACCTGCCGAAAACCACCCGGTACATCCTGCAGACGGTGTCCGTGGACGCCGGCGGTCAGCGTCAGGCGGATCTTCGTTACTACAACGAGCACCTGCGCCTGCTGGACCAGCGCCCCAACCCGGACCAGGACTACGATCCCCGCACCCGGGGCTGGTATCAGCGGGCCCTGGCCACGGACGGCATGACCCTGACCCGGCCCTACGTGTTCTACACCACCCACGCCATCGGCATGACCCTGGCCCAGGCGGCGTCCAACGGCGATGCGGTGGTCGGCATCGATGTCACCGTCTCAGCGCTCAGCCACCAGCTCGAAGACCTCAAGCTCACGCCGCACACCGAAATTGCCATCGTCGACCATAAGGGGCAGGTGGTGGCCTATCCCGATCAGGATCGCATGGTTGTCGGCAGTGCAGACGCACCGGACCTGGCCCGGCTCAGCGACCTGTCGGTGCCCGCCCTGGATCAGGTCGAGTCGATGCCGGTCAGCACGCAGGCCCGCCAGTTCACCAGCCAGGGTAGCGAGTGGTTCGGAATTTCGGCGGACTTGCGGTCGATCCACACCTCGGGGCTGCGCATGCTGATCGCCATCCCCGCCGACGAGTTGATGGCCGACGTCTGGCAGCTGGTGCGGGATCAGCTGTTCATTGCCCTCATTATCGTTCTGGTATTGCTGGTGCTGGGTGCCCTGCTGGGCCGCCAGCTGGGTCGTCCGTTAAAGCGCCTGGCCGGCGAGGTCGAAGCGCTGTCCCGATTCCATTTCGATACGCCGATCAGCAGCGGCTCCCGCATTCACGAGGCCCACAAGCTGGGTTCTGCCCTGACCGACATGTCGGGCACCATCCGCAGCTTCCAGTCCATCTCATTGACACTGAACCGGGCACGGGATCTGTCGAGCCTGTTGAACGGCATCCTGAACGAGCTGATCAGCATCCTGAACGAGAAGCACGGCCGCATTTTCCTGTACCGGGAGCCGACCCATGAACTGGAGATAGCGGCCGCCGTGGGCCCGAGCGAGCTGCAGCGCATCGACAACATCCAGCCCGAACAGTCGGATCACGACATCATCCGCACTCTACGCCATACGGTCACCGACCACGCGGTCTATGCAGTGCTGCGAAATCGGGAGCAGGCACTGGTCGGCGTACTGATGATTGACCTGGACGACGTGCATTTTGAGGCCATGGACGATCACCTGATCCGCTTCGTCCACGAAATCGCCGGCTCCGCCGCCGTGGCCATCGAGACCCGCCAACTGATCGAAAGCCAGCAGAGCCTGATCGAAGGTGTCATCCGCCTGATCGCCGATGCCATCGACGCCAAATCCCCTTACACCAGCGGCCATTGTGAGCGGGTGCCGCAGCTGGCCAAGATGCTGGTGGACCAGGCCGAGCGCTCCCGGGAACCGCCCTTCGCCGATTTCAGCATGAACGAGCGGGAGCGGTACGAATTCCACATCGGCGCCTGGCTCCACGACTGCGGCAAGATCACCAGTCCCGAAAACGTGGTGGACAAGGCCACCAAGCTGGAAACCATCTACAACCGCATCCACGAAATTCGTACCCGCTTCGAAGTGCTGCATCGGGACGCCGAGATCCGCTATCTCGATGCACGCATCGCCGGCGCGGACGAAGCCGAGGCTCGCAGGCAGCGGGACGCCACACAGGCCGCGTTGCAGGAGGAGTTTGCCTTCATCGCCCAGTGCAACCAGGGCGGCGAGTTCATGGCCGATGCCGACATCGCGCGGCTCGACGACATCGGCGACCGGCTCTGGCAGCGGCATTTCAGTGATCGCCTGGGACTGTCCCATGATGAGGCGCTGCGCTTCGAAGGACGCCCCGAGCCCGAGCTGCCGGTGGAGGAGAAACTGCTGGACGACAAGCCGGAACATCAGCTGCCCTGGGCAGCGGGACGCCGGCCTCCAGTGACTCAGGACGACCCGCGTAATCGCTGGGGCTTCGATATGGTCCTGCCGGATGTGGCCTACGACTATGGCGAGCGCTACAACCTGTCCATCCGACGCGGCACCCTGACGCCGGAGGAACGTTTCAAGATCAACGAGCACATCGTGCAGACCATCATCATGCTGGACGCCCTGCCGCTGCCCGACCGCCTGGCCCAGGTGCCCCGGTTCGCCGGCACCCATCACGAAAAAATGGACGGCACCGGTTATCCCCGTCGCCTGACCGGAGAAGCGTTGAGCATCCCGGAAAAAGCGATGAGCATTGCCGATATCTTCGAGGCGCTGACGGCGGTCGACCGTCCCTACAAGGAAGGAAAAACCCTGACCCAATCCCTCGATATCCTGCACCGAATGGCACTCGAAGGGCACGTGGATCCGGACGTGTTCAACCTGTTCCTGCGCTCGGGCGTGTATCTGGATTACGCCCGGCGCTTCCTCGCCCCGCAGCAGATCGACGAGGTGGATATCGACCGCTACCTGGTCGGGGAACAGGCGTGATAATCAGTGCCCTTTCACTTTCTGCTTGCCGCAGCGCTCGCAGCGGTAGATCGTGATCAGCTTGCCCGATTTCACATCGAACTGTTTGCCTTTACACACCACCCATTTATGGATGTCATGCTGGCAAAGGCCTTTACGGGTCACTTTACCCGCAGGTTTTCGGAACGGAATAACGTCGCCCATGGCTGCTCACTCAGGTTGCCCATTTCTGAGCATACTCCGGCGTATCGAAAGCGGGAAGATGCCAGACTGACCTTTATAGAATAGTTAAATGATGTAACGGTTGTACGCTGAAGGATGCCGCCCCTGCGGAGAGCTGTTATCGTTCTGGCGGACCTGCGCCGCCCGTGGTGGACGACCGCAGACACATTACGGCAAGGAAGCGACATACGTCATGTTTCGCCCGGATTTGCGATCACATGTCAGCCAAAATCTGTGCGGCACGGTAGCCCTTCTGATCCTGCTGTGGAGTGCTGCAGGCAGCGCCGAAACCGTCCGCCTGACCAACGGCAACTGGCTTCCGTACCTGTCAGAACAACCGCCGCACGGATTCGTCAGCGATATCATCCGCCGCGCCTTTGCGCTGGAAGGCATTGACGTCGAATGGGGATTCTTCCCCTGGTCCCGATCCTACCGGCTCGCCCGGGACGGCCACTGGGACGGCACCGCAGCCTGGTCCTGTTCGCCCGACCGGGCCGCCAGTTTCTATTACAGCGCCCCGATCACCCCCATCCGGTACGTGTTCTTCCACCGGGCCGATCGCACCTTCGACTGGCAGCACGCCGATGACCTGCGCGGCCTGCGGGTGGGGCTCACCCAGGACTACGCCTACGGCGACGTCATCCAGCAGGCCCGGGATCAGGGTTGGATCGAAACCGACACGACCACCTCCGATGCGCTGAATTTCCGTAAGCTGCTGGCCGGTCGCATCGACCTGTTCCCCATTGATGTCCGCGTCGGACTGCAAATGCTGAAAAACGAGTTCACGCCAGAGGAAGCCCGACAGATTACCTATCATCCCCGCGTGGTCCACGCCGCTTACCTGCACCTGCTGCTGACGCGTTCCCTCCCCGGCAACCGGGGCCGTATGGCCGCCTTCAATGACGGCCTTCGCCAACTGCGCGCCAACGGCATCGTCAGCCAGCTGCAACCGGTGCAACCACTACCCCGGCCCCTGAACCAGAAGACCGCAGAAATCGCCCGCCATTGCCGTTTCAACATCCAGACCGCCGGACAACCAGCCACCCCTGAACGGCATGATATAGTGGACTCTGAATTCCAGAACTGACGTCACGCCATGTCCGCCAATACCATTGAGATCAATCGCCAGCGACACCGCTTCGACGGTCGCGAATCCGTCTGGTTGTTCGGTTACGGCTCGCTGATTTTCAAAGCCGATTTCCCCTACCTCGAACGCCGCCCTGCGTCGATCGAGGGCTGGGCGCGGCGTTTCTGGCAGGGCTCCCACGACCATCGCGGCACCGTGGAGTCGCCGGGTCGGGTCGTCACCCTGATCGAGCAGCCGGGCGTGACCTGCCGGGGCATGGCCTACCGGATCTCACCCGAGGTGTTCGATCACCTGGATGTGCGGGAAAAGAACGGCTACCTGCGCTTCACGACGCCGCTGACGTTCGATAGCGGTGAGCAGGTGGAAGGTCTGGTGTACATTGCCACACCGGAAAACACGGCGTTCCTCGGCCCGGCCCACGAACGCGACATCGCCCGCCAGATCGCCGACGCCCATGGGCCCAGCGGCCCCAACGACGAATACCTGCTGCGCCTGGCCGATTCCCTGCGGGAACTGGCGGACGAGGACGCCCACGTGTTTGGCATCGAGCACTACCTGCGGAACCCGGACTAAAGGGGGCCCGTCACGGCGCGCTACTTAACGGTCGCCGCAGCGCTCTTCGTAGGTTCGCCGGTATTTCTTGCGCATGCGATCGCCTTCCTCATCGCTCAGGAAAACCGTTTCCCCCTGATCGTTGAGGCGGTAGAAGCGGGTGATGGACTTCATGTGATTGAGTTCGGCGAGCATCTTGCGACAGGCCGCATCGCGTTTTTCCCGGGCGGCTTCACGCTTGGCGGCCGCCTGCTCTTCTGCCTGCCGTTCCTGCTGCCGACGCTGGAAGAACTCGTCCAGTTCCTCGAGGCGGGTGGCGTTGTCTTCACCTTCGCCATTGAGAGGCTGTGGCGACTGAATCTGTTTTTCGCGGGCCTGGGCGTTGGCGGGCGGCCGGTCGCCAAAATGGACCTGCCCCTGGGCGTCTGTCCACTGGTACACTTCGGCCTGCAACGGCATCGCAGCCAGCGCCAGTGTGGCCAGGGTCATGAGCTTGCGCATGTTCATCATCCTTGAAATTCGCTACACGGTGCCAATATAAAGCCATTCCAGACCGGAAAGCCGACCCTGTGTGACCTCATACGGCATCGCCGTTGAACAACACCTGCATCTGCCTGCAGATAAACGTATCGTAACTCCCGGCATGGCAAAAAACACGATAGGATTCAGTGCATGTTTTTCGCAATCTTCTTCGGGGCCCTGATCGGCTACCAGATTGGCCGCTTGCCGGGCCTGATCATTGGTGCCGCTGTCGGCTACTTCCTCATCAACGCCCTGCGCAGCAAGTTGCGTTCCGGCATTTTCAATATCCAGTCCCAGTTCCTGGAGAGCACGTTTGCCGTTATGGGCGCCATGTGCAAGGCCGACGGCGTGGTCACCGAGGATGAAATCCAGGTGGCGGAAACGTTGTTCAACCGCCTGCACCTCTCCGGTCAGCAGCGCGAAACGGCCAAGGCGGCGTTCCGGCGCGGCAAGGAAGCGGACTTCGACCTGGATGCGGAACTGGAGCAGTTGCTGCGCGTCACCCGCGGCAACCGGGCACTGTTGCAGATGTTCCTCCAGGTACAAGTCTCCGCCGTGGCGGCCGACGGCGCCATTCACCCGGCCGAACACGAGATGCTGTTGCGCATCGCCCGCAAGTTGGGCCTGCCGGAATCGCAAATCGATCAGCTTGAAGCCATGATGCGTGGTGCCTACAGCGGCGCTGGCGGATCAGCGGGCGCCGGACCGACCAGCGGCCAGAAGCTGGCCGATGCCTACAAGGTTCTCGGGGTTTCCGAGGAATCCAGCGATGCCGAGGTCAAACGCGCCTACCGCAAGCTGATGAGCGAAAACCATCCGGATAAGCTGGCCGGACGCGGTCTACCCGAAAGCATGCGGGAAATGGCCGAAGAGAAGACCCGGGAAATCAGCAACGCCTACGACGTGGTCAAGTCAGCCCGGGCGGCCTGATCCCTCCGGTCACCGTCGATTCAGAAGACGTAACGGGCCGCTGCCGCCGCCGCAATCCCCGCGGCAATCGACGGCAGCGGCTTGTGCAGGACGAGCATCATTAGGCCTGTCGTTCCCAACGCCACCCGGGCCCCAAGATCGCCGGTGATCGCCATCGGGGTGAGGATGGCGATCAGCACGGAACTGGCCATGGTGTTGATGAAGCTCTCGATGCGGGGATTGATGGTCACGTAGGACATCAAAAACGGCCCGCCCCAGCGGGTTGCCAGGGTGACCAGCGCCATGACGGCAATAATGGCCAGCACGCCCAGCGGCGATGTTTCAATGCTCATCGGTCTTGCGCTCCAGCCAGAAGAAGCCCACCACACCGCCAGCCAGTGCCCCCACCACGACATGGGTATGCGGCGGCAACCACCAGTACGCGGCCATGGCCGCCGCCGCGGCCACGATCCAGGCCAGCAGGACCCGCGGGTTCTTGCGCCCGCCCAGGGCCATGGCCAGCAGGAAACAGCCCAGCACCATGTCCAGCCCAAACTTCTCCGGATGCGCCAACAGCCCGCCAAAGTAGACACCCAGCAACGTCCCGATCAACCAGGCCAGCCAAAGTACGATGCCGCCACCCAGAATCACCTCCAGGTTACGTCGGCCGTTCTGGTAATCCTGTGCGGCGATCGCCCAGTTGGCATCGGTCAGTACCAGCAGCAGTCCGTACCGCTGTGACGTCTTCATATCCCGCAACATCGGGTAGAGGGAGGCGCCCATCAGGATATGCCGGGAGTTGATGGCAAAGGTAATGGCCATCAACGGCAGCAGGGCCACCTGATCGCCCCAAAGTTCCAGGGCCGCAAACTGGGAGGCGCCAGCGAACACCAGCACGCTCATGAACGTCGCTTCCAGCGGCAGGATACCCTTCTGCACAGCGGCCAGACCAAACGCCGTGCCAAAAGCAATGACGAACAGGGATATCGGCAGCAGCCGCAGGAATTCCCCGCGCACCCGGGCCGGATCAAGGCGATAAACCGCTGAAGAGGATGAATTATTCATCAAAGCAAGCTAATGAAACCCGTCTCGAGAACGTATAGGTACTTGCCGAAGGCGCGCCGTATCAGTCGCAGGGGACGCCGGCATTCGAATGAATGATGCAGCGAATCCAGGGTAGCGCCTCGGGATAATCGGCAGCCTTCAACACAAATTCCTGTCCGCGGGCGACAGCCTGCAGCACCACCCGGTGGGTTTCCCGCTGCCAGCGTTCGGGTTTGGCGTGGTACGTCAGGGGCACGTGCCCGTCACGGGGATAGAACCAGCGCGGCAACGCCCAGACGCCCGGCCGGCTAGCCCGGCGATCCGTCAGCTGCAACGAGGCCCGGTGCCGCTCAAACCATCCCGCTCCGGGCAGCGTCGGCGGGTGGTCACCCAGCGACAGGTGATCCGACGCCAGATAGAGGGTATTGCTCGGATCGTCCTGCCAGCGGAAATGCGGATGGTAGCGCGCCCAAGCCATGTCGCCGGCCTCCAGTGCGTCCACGGGCTGGATCGCACCGATCTGCAGCCATCCCCAGATCACGTGCCGGGCCGGTTCGGCGGGATCGAAGCGCCAGCCGTTGGCCGTTTCAATCACCGGTCGAAACAGGCCGAAGAAAACAAACAGGTCGCCTTCCGCCACGCCCTGATTCTTGAGATGGCCCTGTGCCGCCCCACTCTGCCCGAAAATCGGCCGCCAGCCGGCCTGGCGAGGCAATGCTTCGGCGTTGAGATCCGGGTCGATATGCGCGCCACTGGTGGCCGACAGGCGTTGCCGGGTCAACGGGCCGACGGTGTCGCCCAGGGACTGCCCGTGAAGGAGGATATCGCCGAAAGACACGGTCGAGCGTGCATCCGGAATCGGCAACGACAGCAGCCGCCCGTCAGGCAGGATGGGACTGGGACAACCGCCGGAACTGGAATCGAAACCCTTGCGGCTGAATACAATGCGCCGCGGGATCATAACCAACGCGGTACCCGGGCCTGGTATTCCCGGTAGGCATCACCGTAGAGACGGGCCAGCGCGTCTTCCTCGGCCCTCGCCTGGCGGATGATCACGACCACGCCCACGATCAGGCAAACCAGTGAGAACACACTGGGCAACGCAAGGAAGAAACCCAGTTGGCCCAGGATGATGGCCATGAACAGCGGATTGCGCGAGCGGCGGAAAGGACCGCTGGTAATCAGGTGCCCCCGGTGCTGGCTGTCGATGCCCGAGCGCCAGTCTTCGTGCATGTACGCCTGCACGTAATCGATCAACGAGAAAGAGGCCAGCAGCAGGATCGCCCCGGCGGCGAGGATAGCCGGCTGGTAGAGCATCGGGAACACACCGAGCCAGGGATCGATATCGACCACAATGCGCGCCACGCAGATGGCCAGGATACTGGCACGAAAGAGGTTGAAGATATGCCGGTGCCACCAGGTGTGACTGCCCCGGGCACCGTAGTGGATGTGGGAGAACCGCATGCGTTCGAACAGCCCCAAACTGCGGCTCGTGTAGTGCAGGCCGATCATGAGGAAATAGATTCCCAGGAAGTGTTTCACCAGCAACTCAACCGAACTCATCCCGGACTTTTCTCCCACTGACGACGCATGCTTTGAACTGAAAGAATAAGAGCTTAGCGAGAAACGCGGCCGCCTGAAACCGGAATGACGCCACATGTTTCCTGATAGGACATTCAGTCACGTTCCGGGATCGGCTAGAGTTCAGAAAACACTCGATCACCGGACCAGCCATGACCGCCTACGAACGCCCCGTGCCAATCCATGCCTTCACCGACGACGCCCTCGGGCGCCACGATGCCACCGCCCTCGCCCGTCTGATCCGACAAGGCGAGATCAGTGCGCGCGACGCCGTGAGCGCATCGATCCAGCGGGCACGCGCCATGGCAACGCGGCTGCACGGCATCGCAAACCCCGACTACGAGAACGCCCTGCGACAGGCCGCTCATCCCGGTGATGGCGTTTTTGCCGGGGTGCCAACCCTGATCAAGGACAACACGGATGTCAAAGGGTTGCCCACCGGACACGGCTCCCTGGCCGTGCCGCCCAAACCGGCGACGCACACCAACGCCTTTGCGGCACAGTACCTGGCCCAGGGCCTGATCAGTATCGGCAAGAGCACCCTGCCGGAGTTCGGCTTCAACGCGTCTACCGAGCCGGCCCATGCCGACGCCACCCGCAACCCCTGGAACCCGGCCTATTCCTGCGGCGCCTCCAGCGGTGGGTCGGCCGCGATGGTGGCAGCCGGCGTGGTGCCCATTGCCCACGCCAACGACGGCGGCGGTTCGATTCGTATTCCGGCGGCCTGTTGCGGACTGGTGGGGCTCAAGCCGACGCGCGGTCGGCTGGTCGATAGCGAGGCGGCGCGGTCCCTGCCGATCAATATCATCGGCGAAGGCGTGGTCACCCGCAGTGTGCGGGACACAGCCCACTTCCTGGCCGGCGCGGAACGCTATCACCTGAATAAACGGTTACCGCCCATCGGCGAGGTGCTGGGCCCGGGCAAACGGCGGTTGCGGGTTGGTCTGGTGCTGGATTCCATTACCGGCGACGCGACCGACGCCACCACCCGCAACGTGGTCGAGACGACCGCCAGGCGTCTGGCCGAGCAGGGCCATACCGTGATGCCGATCGATATCCCCGTCGCCGCTCGCTTCGCCGACGACTTTGCGCACTATTGGTCCTGCCTGGCGTTCCTGATGGCCCGCTTTGGCCATCGCATCCTGGACCGGGATTTCGACCCGCAACGCGTTGACGGCCTGACCCGGGGTCTGGCCGATCGTTTCCGCCGTAACCTGCACCGCACGCCAGGCGCGCTTTGGCGGCTGCAGCGTAGCCAGATACAGTATGCGGAGGGGTTGAAAAAGATGGGCGTGGATGTCGTGCTGTCTCCGGCGCTGGCCCACACCACGCCGAAGCTGGGCTACCTGAGCCCGGAACTGTCTTTCGAGGAACTGTTTGCCCGGCTGCGCCGCTACGTGGCCTTTACACCACTGGCCAACGCCACAGGGGCGCCGGCCATCAGCCTGCCCGGTGGCCAGACGGTCGACAATCTGCCGGTGGCCGTGCATCTGTCGGCCCGGCACGGTTGCGAGCGTGACCTGCTGGAGTTGGCGTTCGAACTGGAAGCGATTGCCCCCTGGCCTTTATTGTCAGACCGGGCTTAGTGCCGTCGCCTCATCCGGCCGATAGACCGACACCCGGTTGCGACCGGCGCCCTTGGCTTCGTAGAGGGCTTCGTCGGCGCGGGTGAAGAGTTGCTTGGTGGCATCCGCCTGCTCCGGCACCAGGGTACAGACACCGATGCTGACCGTCAGACGCAACATCTCGTCCGAGACCCGGAAATCGGTGGACGCGATGTCCCTGCGAATCTTCTCGGCGACCTGCACCGCGCCCTCTTCCGGCGTATCGGGCAGTAGAACCACAAACTCCTCACCGCCATAACGGGCCGCCAGATCCTGCGGACGCGTGACGAACTGGCGAATACCCTGCGTCACCATCTGCAAACAGTCGTCCCCGACCAGGTGGCCGTACTTGTCATTGAACTGTTTGAAGTGATCGATATCCACCACCAGCAGCGACAGGGGCTGGCCAAAGCGATACGCCTTGACGCAGGCCGACTGGAACGCGCGATCGAAGTGACCGCGATTCTTGAGGCCGGTTAAGGCGTCGGTGGCACTGAGCTCCATCAGGCGCACGTTGAGGTCTTCCAGATCCCGGGTACGCTCCTGGACCCGCTCCTCCAACAGCGCATTGGCTTCCTGCTGGACCTGCAGGCTCTTCTCCTGGGCCAGACGGGCCTTGCGTTCTTCCCGGTAGAGCTTTTCCTGGGCGGCGAACGTCCGCTTCTTCTCCTTGTTCAGCCGGTCCGCCAGGGCAATGGACAGCAGGATCACGCCCAGGGCCGATCCCACCTGGGTGGCGTTTTCGGTGAACACGTTCTGCGGCAACACGGTGAACTTGTTCAACGCCAGCACCACGCCACCAAACAGCATGAAGAACCAGGCCACTCCGAAGTATCGGGCGGCGGGGTCGTGCTTCAGCCAGCGAACCACGCCCAGCACCACCATGCCGGCGCACCCGATCGCGGCCAGGATGATCGTCGGGTGGATCATGTACTGATACGGCACCACCAGCGCCGCCAGGGCAAACAACGCTGACAACGCCGACACGATGATCGTTGCCCAGGCCAGCACCGGATGAATCCGGGGCAGCACCGACAGAAAGCGCATGGCAAAGATGCCGCCAAAGGTGACGGTCAAATTTAGAAAGAAGATGATGGCCTGGTCGTTCCACCAGGTCGCTTCCGGCCAGAGATACTGGAAGGCCATGCCGTGCAGGCTGGCCAGGAACAGCGGCATCGCGGTGATGTAGCCCACGTAGTAGAGGAAGCTGCGCTCCCCCACGGCCAGGAACACGAACAGGTTGTACAGGATCATCACCATGACGATGCCGTAGTAGATGCCCTCCAGGAGCAGTCGCGGCTGCTCGGAAGCGTAGAAGGCGTCCTGGGTCCAAAAGGTCATCGGCAACTGCAGCGAACTGGTGGTGCGCACGCGCAGATACAGGGTGGTTTCCCCCTGCGACGGCACCTCCACCGGCACCAGGAAATTCCGGTTGTGGATGGGGCGGGCGTAGAACGGCTGCTTGTCCCCCAACGACCAGGATTGGCCCACCACGCCATCGGTGATCTGGTAGATCTCGATATCATCGAGCACCGGATAGCCAATCTCGAGCAGGTTATCCACCGGCTGCAACTGCGGATTCTCAATGGTCAGGCGGAACCAGTAAGCACGGTCCTGATAGCCCAGGTTGATGTCTTCGCCGGTGTTCCGGGTCCAGTCGGCATCGCTCAGTGCCAGCACCTGCTGTAGGGACACCTCGTCCTGGCCTTCGGCCCAGTAACTCACATTCGAGGCCAGGTCTTCCTTCTGGGTAAAGGGCGACAGGATCAGCGGATCCGCAGATGCGGTCCCGGTCACGAGAAGTGCAATCAGTAAAAGCCAACGAACCATAGGCCGCCTGTGTCATTCTTGTTATGCGATCGACGCGCTTTATTACAGACTTAGTATGGATCAGCTGGCAATCTGAAATAGCTTGTTTTTGTAATAAGTTGTTTTATTGGACAACAGAAACGTCAACCAAACGCAAAATGGGCCTCCTGAGGCCGCTTTTACTCCCCCTGCAGGGTCGCCACGATCCGGCGCGCACCGCCGTGGTCCCGATGCTCACACAGATAGATGCCCTGCCAGGTACCCAGCATCGGTCGGCCATCGCGGACCGGCAGGGTCAGGGAGGGTCCGATCAGCACGCTTTTGATATGGGCCGGCATGTCATCGGGCCCTTCCATCGTGTGCTCGTAGTGCGGCGCGTTCTCCGGGACCATCACGTTGAAATGCCGTTCCAGGTCGCCGCGAACGTCCGGATCGGCGTTTTCGTTGACCGCCAGCGACGCCGAGGTGTGCTGGATAAACAGGTGCAGCAGGCCGATGCGGCAATCCGACAGCGCCGGCAGCTGCGCCAACACATCGTGGGTCACGAGATGAAAGCCGCGTGGCTTCGGGTCGAGCGTGATGGTGGTCTGGTGCCAGCCCATAAAACCTCCTGACGTATTGTGAACGGCTACACTTGAGACTTGAGCGCCCCGGTTGGACAGACTGCGAGGGCGTTGCCATTATTAGGACAATTGTGAACCCCGTAGGCCGGTGTGTCAGTAAAGGGCTCCATAACGCCCGCTTTTAGAATCTGGTGCTGGTAACGCATTGATGTCCCAGAATAAAACATTCATTGAATTTCACGAAGCGCTGTTGAAGCTCAGCCACAGTCCGGACTTCATCGGCGACAACCGCAGCCGGAAGCTGGCTTCACTCAGCGACCTTGCCGGCCAGCTGTTACAGGTCGACCGGGTCAGTATCTGGCAGATGAATGCAACGGGCGACCGCATTGACAGCGAGGCCCTGTACCGGCTGGAAGGCGGTCACGACTACCAGCCGATCGCGTTGGTGGAAAGCGACAACCCCGCTTACTTCCGGGCACTCAGGACCGCACGTGTCATTGATGCCAGCGAGGCCCACAATGACCCGCGCACAGCCGCGTTCAACGAAACCTACTTTGAACCGCTGGGGATTCATTCCCTACTGGATGCACCGATCTTCGACGGTGGCCGGCTCAGCGGGGTGATTTGCCTGGAATCCCTTCGACGACGAACCTGGACCCTGCCCGAAATCTCATTCGCTACCGCCATCGCCGACACCATCAGCCTGATCAATACCCACGAAGCGTGGATCCGCTCCCAGAAGCAACTCGCCTACGTGACCCACTTTGACAGTCTGACCGGCCTGCCCAATCTGCAGTCCTTTCGCGAGCGTGTGCTGCACCTGATCCAGAAAATGCGGCAGCGCGCCGGTGAGGGATTCGCCCTGATCTGGATCGATCTCGACCGGCTCAAAAGTGTTAACGACGGCATGGGGGCCGCCGGCGGTAACCGGGTTATCGCCGAGATTGCCAATCGGCTGCGCAGCCTCTACCTGAACGGGCGTGACAAGGTCGCCCGGGTCGGTGGCGACGAATTTGCCGTACTCATCCGCACCAACACGGACAGCGACCGCATCGATTACGTCATCCACCAGATCCAGCATTGCATCAGCGACCCACTCGTCATCGATGACCGCACCCTGCGCATGACCGCCAGCCTCGGCGTCTGCCGTTACCCCGAGGACGGCGGCGATACCGAGTCGTTGCTGCGCAGTGCCGAAGCCGCCATGTATCACGCCAAGGAAAACGGTCGGGCGCGGATGCAGGCCTTCAGTTCTGAAATCCATTCCACCGCGCGGTCCCGGTTTGTGCTGGAAGGTGAGCTGCGTCAGGCCATCCAGAACAACGCGCTGGACGTGTTCTATCAGCCCATCGTGAACACCGGCGACGCCCACATGGTGAGCATCGAGGCCCTGGTGCGCTGGCACCACCCCGAACAGGGCTGGATGGCGCCCATCGAATTCCTCGACGTGGCCCGCAACGCCGGCTTGATGCAGGATCTGGGGGAGGTTGTGCTGCGACGCGTTTGCCAGGACCGACAACAAGCAGCCAGCCGCGGTCACCCGTTGCCCATTACGGCGATCAACCTGGCGGCCGAACAGGTGATGGACGATCGCCTGCCGCGGCAGGTCCAGGAGATGCTGGAACAGTACGGTGTTGCCGGCAGTGAACTGCAGTTTGAGGTCACCGAGGAAGCCATCAAAGGTGACTCCAAGAGCATGCAGGCCACCTTGAATGAGCTGGTCGCGCTGGGCTCCAAGCTGTCCATCGACGACTTCGGAACCGGCTACTCCTCCCTGTCCCGTCTCAAGCACCTGCCCTTCTCACGGCTGAAAATCGACCGGTCTTTCATCCGCGATATCCCCGACGATGCCGACGACATCGCGATCACCCTGTCGATTCTGGGTCTGGCCCGCGGTCTCGGTATGGAAGTCGTGGCGGAAGGGGTGGAGACGGAAGACCAGCGTCAGTGGCTACAGCAGCAGGGCTGTGAACTGCTGCAAGGCTACCTGTTCAGCAAGCCGGTGCCCATTGACCAACTACGGGCGCTTCACTCAAATCCTCTGCGATCAGCGCTCTAAAGGGTTGAAACCCAGGGCACGCGCTGTCATATCCATGGCTAGTGCACTGTTTGGTTAATTCGCTAGCTTACCGAGGCCCTGAGAATCTGGATAGCAAGACGCGGTGGTGAAGGTTTGGCGGCCGGCGCTCCGGTGGTTCCACATCGAGCCGCCGCAACGCCGCTAGCCTGATTCTCAGGGCCTCCCTTCGGGCGAGCTTCTGAGGGCTTTGGCTCTACGTTGCCGCTCTTTGACATGGAACCACCATGCCTGCAGATCGGCGCCTTGCCCAAAGCCCTCAGAAGCTCGCAGTAAGCTAGCGAATTAACCAAACAGTGCACTAGACACCGATTCAACCGGATGGAACGGGACCGACCAATGGCCGTAACACTCGAGACACTGCAGGGCGCCGACCTGCTGGACCACCTGGACGCGCTGGCCGACCTGCGCATGACCGTCTTCCGCGATTTTCCCTACCTCTACGACGGCAACGCCGACTACGAGCGCCAGTACCTGCGCACCTATGCCCGCTCTGCTGGCTCGATTTGCGTGATTGCCCGTGACGGCGAACGTATCGTCGGCGCTTCCACCGGCATCCCCATGGCCGATGAGGACGATGCCTTCCGCCAGCCGTTTGTTGATGCCGGCTGGAATCCGGACGATATTTTCTACTATGGCGAATCCGTCCTGCTCGGCGATTATCGGGGACAAGGCCTGGGCGTGGCTTTCTTCGATGAGCGCGAGCGGCATGCCCGCGAGGCCGGTTTTCGCCAGGCCGTTTTCTGTGCCGTTGTCCGGCCACAGGACCACCCGGCCAGGCCCCGGGATTACGAACCGTTGGATGCTTTCTGGCAACGGCGTGGGTATTACCCCGTACCCGGCCTTGAAACCCGCTATACGTGGACGGATATCGGAGACCCCGGGCCAACCGACAAGCCCATGCAATTCTGGTACAAAGCGCTCCAGGGCTCGTAAATCTGACGTTCGCGTCTTTTTCTGCCGACAAGGAATAGGGAGAACACCATGAAAACTGTATTGCTGAGCCTTTTGGCCGCGGTGGCGCTCATCGCCAGCCCCGTGACTTTTGCCCAGGACAAGGATCCACTGAGGGTCGGCATGTCCGGCCGCTACTTCCCCTTCACGTTTGTGGAAAACGACAAGTTGCAGGGCTTTGAAGTGGACGTCATGAACGCCATCGGCAAGGAACTGGGACGCAAGGTGGAGTACCGCACGGCGGCTTTCTCCGGCCTGTTCGGCCTGCTGGAATCCGGCCGCATCGACACGGTCGCCAACCAGATCACCATCACCGACGAGCGCAAGCAGAAATACGTCTTCACCCAGCCGTACGTCTATGACGGCGCACAGGTGGTGGTCAAGAAAGGCAACGACAGCATCCACAGTGTGGAAGATCTGAAGGGCAAGAGCGTGGCCGTCAACCTGGGTTCCAACTACGAAGCCCTGCTGCGCGACCTGCCCTACTCGGACCAGATCGACATCCGCACCTACGAAAGCAACCTGGAGCAGGACACCGCCCTGGGCCGTGTCGACGCCTTCGTGATGGACCGGGTCAGCGCCAGCCAGATCATCAAGGACAAGCCGCTGCCGCTCGCCCTGGCCGGCCCGACCTTCTCCAGCATCAGCAACGCCTATCCGTTCCGTGATACCGAGGATGGCCGAGCCCTGCGGGACGAGGTGGACCAGGCCATCACCAAACTGCGGGAAGACGGCACCCTGAAAGCCATCTCCGAATCCTGGTTCGGGACCGACATCACCACACCCTGAACCGGGACGGTTGAATGAATGTTCTAGATTTCGACTACATGCTGGGGCTGATACCGGTACTGCTGAAGTATCTGCCCCTGACCCTGGAGATGGCCGCCGCCGGCATGGTGCTGGCGCTGATCCTTGCCTGCCTGTTGGCGGTCATCCGGGTGTTGAAGGTGCCGGTCCTGAACCGGTTCACCATGCTGTTCATATCCTTCTTTCGCGGCACGCCGCTGCTGGTGCAGCTGTTCCTGTTCTACTACGGCCTGCCCCAACTGGTCAGCTCGCTGACCGCCATCAACGGCATTACAGCGACCATCATGGGCCTGACCATGCACTTCTCGGCGTACATGGCGGAATCGATCCGCGCGGCGATCGTCGGCGTGGACCGCAGCCAGACCGAGGCGGCCCTGTCGATCGGCATGACCAACGCCCAACTGATGCGCCGCATCATCCTGCCGCAGGCGACTCGCATTGCCGTGCCGACGCTGATGAACTACTTCATCGACATGATCAAGGCGACCTCGCTGGCCTTTACCCTGGGCGTGACGGAACTGATGGGCGCCACCCAGAAAGAAGCTGCCGGCAGTTTCCTCTACTTCGAGGCGTTCATCATCGTCGCCATCATCTACTGGGTGATCGTGGAAATGCTGTCCTGGCTGCAACGCTATCTGGAACACCGACTGAACAAGGCCTATAGCCGATGATCCAACTCAAAGGACTGCGTAAGGTATACGGCAAACAGACCGTGCTCGACGGGATCGACCTGGACATCGCCAAGGGCGAGATTGTGGTGGTGATCGGTCCATCCGGCACCGGCAAGTCGACCCTGCTGCGCTGCATCAACTTCCTGGAAAAGCCGACCGCCGGCGAGATCACCGTGGGCGACCTGACCGTCGACGCCTGCTCCACCTCGCGCAAGGACATCCTGGCCCTGCGCCGGCGCACGGCCTTCGTGTTCCAGAACTACGCCCTGTTCGCCAACAAGAACGCGCTGGACAACATTGCCGAGCGACTGATCGTGGTGGACAAATGGCCCAAAGAGAAAGCCCGCCAGAAAGCCCGGGACATCCTCCAGCGCATCGGTCTGGCCGACAAGGCCGAGGCCTACCCGGCGTCCCTGTCCGGCGGCCAGCAACAGCGCGTGGGAATCGGCCGGGCTATGGCCACCGGCGCCGAGGTCATCCTGTTCGACGAGCCCACCTCGTCACTGGATCCGGAATGGGTCGAGGAAGTGCTGGGCCTGATGAAGCAACTGGCCAGCGAGCACCAGACGATGGTGGTGGTGACCCACGAGATGAGTTTTGCGAAAGACGTGGCGGACCGGGTGATCTTCGTGGACGGCGGTCGCATCGTGGAACAGGGTCCGCCGTCGGAGCTTTTCTCCAACCCGCAGGATCCGCGAACGCGGGACTTCCTGCGCAAGGTGCTGCCGGATCAGGCCGTCTGACAGACGGCCGTGACCTGGCGAAACGCCATCCGCCGTGTGATCTGGGCGGTCTGGTTGAAGGTTTGCGGGGTTTCCGGGCGCGCAACCGCACCACCGTTCCCGCCGATCGGCGTGGTGATCACCCCGGCCGGATAGGAGACGGATACGGGCACGTTTCGGGAGAATTCATTCCGCCCGACATCGACCAGTCGCAATGAACCCACGGCCCGGCCGGTCTCCCGGGCGCAGGCCGCCAACGCTCCGTCCTCGAGAATCCGCCAGTCCCGGGTGATGGCGTCGGTGTAGGTGACTCGCCATGCCCCGGACTCGTACTCGAACGTATAACCCACCGCGCCGTCGAAAGGACGCACCCCGGCGGTCTGGCACCCGGCCAGCGCCAGCCCCGCCGCCAGGGCGACGGTCATCCTCATCGTCGGCCCAGTTGAGCCTGTTCTCCGCCGGACGCTGCTCATAAGCCGCTTACCTCCGGCCATTTTGATCATCTGCCGCTGCGCCAGTTCCCCGCAAGACTACCCTTTGTAATAGACGATCTGATGGGTGGTGGCCAGCAACTGCCCGTTGGCGCCCCAGAGTTCGGCGCTCTGGTCGAAGTAACTCTTGAAGTAACGCTGGGCGCGGGCTTCGGCCAGGATGGGCTGCTCGCCCTGCTGGGCCAGCGTCTCGCCATCGGCGTGGAAATAGGTGGTCAGGGAGACGGTCCCCGCCGGCATTCGCTCCTGGCGCCGGATAAAGATCCGCGGGAAGAAGCAGTCACTGATCGCCATGAGCGAGGTGAAATCCAGCGGCCGCGCCGGTTTATCCCGCACCCAGAGGCGAGACGCGCCATGGGGCTGTTCCAGGGTCTTGCCGGTGGGATCGAAACCGCCGTCGATGATGCGCAAGTCATAATTCGCCACCCACGGCAGGCTGAGCCCGGCGTCGAACGGCTCCACGTCGTCGAATGACGGCACGTCATCGGGCATGCTGACATCGCTGCCTTCCCAGCTGTCCCGGCGCACACCGGTCAGCACCGTGGCGGTCACGGCCGTCTCGCCGCCCTGGGTCAGCTCGATCATCCAGTGCTGGGTGGAGCGGTTGGTGCGGCAGGGACGCGTCACCACGTCGAAATGATCGTCCGCGATCGGGCCGGCAAAATTGACGGTCATGGACACCGGGTCCCCCAGGCAGTCGGGATGCTGGAGCACGCCGTTCAGCAGGGTCGCGGCAATGACGCCGCCAAACGGTCCGACCATGTTCGCGTACGCCGGCGGGAAACGCCCCTGCCAGCGGTCGTCGCCGGTCCGCTCCAGGGCGGTGGATTGATCGAAAACATGGGAATTGGCTTGTTCAGTCATGAATGATCCTTTTATGCGTTGTTCTGGAGCCGCTGTTCGACCTGCCAGAGCCGGTCCTGCCCGAAAAACATCTCGTCTCCGACAAACAGCGTCGGCGCCCCGAAGACGCCCTTGTCGATAGCCTCGTCCGTCATTGCCTTGAGCTGCTGCTTGACGGTCGCCGCGTTGCACTGATCCATCACCGCCTTCGGATCAAAACCCGCGTCCGACCAGACACCGGCCACGACGTCGGGATCGGTCATGTTCTTCCGGTCGACCCACATCGCTTTGAACACGGCGGTCAGGTAATCATCGAACCGCGGCGTGTCGAGAAAAGCAACCGCGCCGCGCATCAGGGTCAGGGTATTGATCGGGAAATGGGGGTTAAAGTTGAACGGCACGCCATAGCGGTCAGCAAATCGCCGGAAGTCCATGTGCATATAGCGCCCCTTGGCCGGAATCATCACCGGCGACTGGTTGCCGGTAGCCTGGAACACAGCGCCCAGCAGCATGGGGCGCCAGTTGAGACGGGCCTGGTAGCGGTCCGCCAGGGCCGGCAACTGGGTCCAGGCGAGATAGCTGGCCGGACTGCCTACATCAAAGTACACGTCGATCACGGGATTCATGGTCAGGTTCCTCAAAAGGTTTCGATCCAGGGGCGCAGGTCCAATTCGTGGGTCCAGCAGTCCCGGGGCTGGCCGTGCAATTGCCAGTACTGGTCGGCGATGTGCTCGGGGTTGAGAATGCCGTCCTGATCTTTCAGTGCGTAGCGTTCGGGAAAGTTGTCGCGGATAAAGTCCGTGTCGATGGCACCGTCGATGACCGTATGGGCCACATGAATCCCCTGCGGTCCCAACTCCCGGGCCATGCTCTGGGCCAGGGCGCGCAAAGCGAATTTCGCCCCGGAAAACGCCGAGAAGCCGGCACTGCCCCGCAGGGACGCCGTAGCGCCCGTGAAGATCAGGGTTCCCCGGCGTCGCGGCAGCATGACGCGAGCCGCCTCCCGCCCGGCCAGGAAGCCGGCGAACGCGGCCATTTCCCAGACCTTGCGATAGACCCGGGCGCTGGTGTCGGTGATGGAATAGCGAACATTGGCGCCGATGTTGAAGACAACGAGCGCCACGTCGCCGATATCGGCCTCAATCCGATCGAACAGCTCCACCATAGCCGTCTCGTCACGGGCATCGCAGCCAAAGCCATGGGCCTTTCCACCGGCTTGCTGGATGTCCTCCAGCAACGGATCCAATGCGTCGCGATGGCGGCGGGTGGCGACCACCGTCAGCCCCTCCCGGGCGAAGCGTTTGGCGATGGCACCGCCGGTCGCATCGCCGGCGCCGATGACCACGGCGACCTCAGGGCGCGGGTTGTCCTGTCCAGTGTTCGGTTCCATAGCGATTCGCCTCCGGGGCTTCGTTGTCGGTTTTTGTGGGTTCTTTTTTGGAACTCAATCAATAGTCAGTTCCATTACAGAACTTGTCAAGCTATTCTGGAGGCACCTATCACCGAAGGATGTTGCTGGATGCGTTGGGAAGAATTGGATCAACAGCCCTGTTCACTGGCCCGGACCCTGTCCGTGGTGGGCGATCGCTGGACGTTGCTGATCCTGAGGGACTGCTTCCTTGGCGTACGCCGGTTCGAGACCTTCGAGCGCCGCCTGGGCATCACTCGTCACGTCCTGACCGATCGTCTGAAAAAGCTGGTGGAACACGATGTGCTCTACAAGGCGCCCTACCAGGAACGCCCCCGCCGTGAAGAGTACCGCCTCACCGAGAAGGGCCTGGACCTGCACACCGTGATCCTGACCCTGGTGAACTGGGGCGACAAGCACATGACCGACGAACGGGGCGCACCCGTCAAGCACATCCACAAGGGGTGCGGTCACGCCATGCACCCGCAGATGGTCTGCTCCGAATGCGGCGAGCCGGTCACGGCGCGGGATATTCGGGTCGAGGCGGGGGACGGCTGGCAGCACACGGCGCCGCTTTTGGGATCGGATCGGTCCTGACGGGTGCCAATGTCGTCCTGACCGCGGCGTTCCAGAGCCGTCCGGGTAGCCCGGGCAATGACGTGCTGTCGCCTGGAGGCCGTTACACGGGCGCAGCTACTGAGGCAGGGGCATGGGTTCAGTGACCAGCGCTCCCCAGCCGAGGGCTGTGGCAACACGTGCAAAGCTGGCTTCCGGAGCGGTGCTGAGCACCAGGGACTCACCTGTCAGCGGATGGGTCAGGCTCATGCCGACGGAGGCCAGGAACAGCCGGGTTTCGCCAAAGTGTTGGGCAAAAAACCGGTTGTGCCGTCCGCGGCCGTGATTGGCGTCGCCGATGATGGGATGGCTGATGTGTTTCATGTGGCGGCGCAGTTGATGGCGTCGCCCGGTGCGGGGATACAGCGCCATCAGCGCGTAGCGACTGGTGGGATAGCCCTCCACCTGGTAGGGAATTTCGCTGACGCCGAGACGCACATAATCCGTGATCGCCTCCTGTACTGCGGTGGCTTGCCCCTTCAGACGGCGATCCGTCGGCTCCTCCCGGAGCGGGTAATCCACCGTGCCCTGCTCTTCCGGCCAGCCCCGGGCAATGGCCAGGTAGGTTTTGTAAATCTCGTGGGCCATCATCTGCGCGCCCAGCAGACGGGCCACGTCCGGATCCTTGGCGAACAGCAGCAGGCCGGACGTCGGCCGGTCCAGACGGTGGACCGGGTAGACATGTTGCCCCACGTTCAGGGCACGGGCGTACTGCAGGGCAAACTCGGTCTCGCGCTTGTCGATGGGGCTGCGGTGGACCAGCAGACCGGCCGGTTTGTGCACGGCCAGCAGCTCGTCGTCTTCGTACACCAGACTGAGGGGATTGGATTGGGTCATGGCTGAAGGCCCGGCGGTCCGCCGGGCGGTGACTCCCTGATTTGAGTCCATTTCAAAAACTCTGCCAGAATGATGGCTACAGCAACGTCAGGATCGAATGCCTCATGGAAGTCGAACAGATCGAGATCAGAGATCACATCAAACGGTTCGCCCCGTTCGATGACCTGCCGGAAGACACCATCGACCGTCTGGCAACACAGGTGGAAGTCGCCTACTACCGCGCGGGCTCGACCATCCTGACCTATGGCGAACCCATCGGCGACCTCTATTTCATCCGCAGCGGCGCGGTGGAAGTCTACCGGCGCAACGGTGAACTCTACAACCGTCTCAGTGAGGGTGACCTGTTCGGCCAGCTTGGCCTGATGATGAACAAAAAGGTGCGCTACCCGGCCACGGCCATCGAAGACACACTGATCTACCTGATTCCGGACGCCCTGTTCCAGGAATTGTGGGAAGCCGGCGACCATTTTGCGGACTTTTTCGACATTGAAGACCAGGGCCGCCTGCGCGCTGCTGTCTCCAGGCAGGAGAAAGCCAACCCGCTGATGACCTCGCGGGTCCGGCGGCTGATTACCCGAAAGCCCGTTTCCGCAGAGGCCACCGTCTCCATCCGGGACGCCGCGCGACTGATGACTGACGAAGGCGTTTCGGCCCTGATCCTGACGAATCCCGGCAAACAGATGGATCAGGAATGGAAACCCGGCGACAACCCGATGGTCGCCGGCATCATCACGGATCGCGACCTCCGCACCCGGGCCCTGGCCGAGGGGCTCGACTACGACACGCCGGTCAGCGAGATCATGTCCACGGATCTGGTTTATATCCGGTCCGACAAGTACGTCTTCGAGGCCATGCTGACCATGCTGCGCAGCAACGTACACCATTTGCCGGTGCTGCATCGCAACAAGCCGGTGGGCGTGGTCGCGCTGTCGGACATCGTCAAGTATGAGTCCCAGAGCGGGCTCTACCTGGTCAGCAACATCCATCATCAGGTGGACGTTCGAGGTCTCAAACGCCTGAGCCGGGACAAGGCAGCGACGTTCGTGCGCATGGTCAACGAGGACGCCAACTCGCACATGATCGGCAGTGCCATGGCGGGTATCGGACGGGCCATTTCCCAGCGTCTGCTCGAATTGGCCGAAGAACAACTGGGACCGCCGCCGATCCCCTACTGTTTCATGGCGCTGGGCTCCATGGCTCGGGACGAACAACTGATCGTGACGGACCAGGACAACGCCCTGGTGCTGGACGACAGCTTCATCCCGGAAGAACACGACGAGTACTTCAAGGCGCTGGCCAAGTTTGTCAGCGATGGCCTGGCAGAATGCGGCTACACCTATTGCACCGGCGACATCATGGCCACCAATCAGGCCTGGCGTCAGCCGCTGCGGGTCTGGAAGGAATACTTCACCGAGTGGATCGAGAAGCCCGACGCCAAGTCGCTGCTTAACAGCGCTATTTTCTTCGACCTGGACGGCATTGCCGGGAAAACCCAGTTCGCCGAGGTGCTGAAAGACCTGATCGCCACCAAGGCCCAGCGTACGCCGCGATTCCTGGCCTACCTGGCCCACGCTGCCCTGAATCGCAAACCGCCGCTGGGCTTCTTCCGTGACTTCGTAATGGAGAACGACGGCAAGCACAACAACTCGATCAACCTGAAGCGGCGCGGTACCGCGCCGCTGTCGGATCTGGTGCGTGTGCATGCACTGGCCTGCGGCTCCCGGGCGCAGAATACCTTCAACCGAATCAATGCCATCGAAGAAACCCAGCTGCTGGCCGAGGGCGTGGCCAACAACCTGCGCGATGCGCTGGAGCTGATCGCCATTGTCCGCATCCGCCATCAGGCCCTGGATATCGAGGCCGGCCGGGATCCGGACAACAACATCGAGCCGGAAAACCTGACCCGCTTCGAACGCCGCAACCTGAAGGAAGCCTTTCAGGTCATCAGCAATGCCCAGAAGTTCCTGCGCCACCGTTATCACGCCAGCGGCGGCGGATCGATCAACTGATGGGGACCGCAGCCATGCCCGGTTCAACAGCCGCCGCCCAGGCCCTGGACTGGCCGACCCGCTTCGAAACGCTTGCGGCAACGGCGCACACACCGGCGTTGCAGCGTTACTACGCCGCTGGCGCGCCGGCAGGGGATACGCCCATGCAGGATGTGCCCATGGTGGCCCTGGACTTCGAAACCACCGGTCTGGATGCCGACACACACTCCATCGTCAGCATCGGCCTGGTGCCGTTCAACACGCACCGGATTTTTTGCCGTGATGCCCGCCATTGGGTGGTTCGCCCGGTGCTTCCGCTGCACCGCGAATCGGTCACCTTCCACGGCATCACCCACTCGGAAGTGCGGGTGGCGCCGGATCTCCGGGAAATCCTGGACGAACTACTGGAGGCGCTCGCCGGGCGCATTGTGGTAGTCCACTTTCGCCACATCGAACGGTCATTCCTCGATGCCGCCCTGCGCTGGCGCCTGGAGGAAGGCATCGAATTCCCGGTCATCGACACCATGGAACTGGAAGCCCGCTGGCACCGGCAGAAGCCACCCAGCCTCTGGGACCGGCTGCGCGGGCGCAAGCCGGAGTCCATTCGCCTGGCCGACAGCCGCACCCGATACGGGCTGCCCTACTACGCGCCCCACCACGCCCTGACTGACGCCCTCGCCACGGCAGAACTGCTGATGGCGCAGCTGCAGTACCGGTTTGATCCAGACACGCCGCTAAAGGCGCTTTGGCAGTAATAACCGCTCAGCCATCAATGAACCGCTTCCGGTCTTCCGGAGCCGGAACCGGGCAGGTTTCATAACGGCCGAACCAGCGGTAGCGGTGCCGGCCGATCCAGTCATAGAGGCCATCCCGCAACGGCCGGGGCACCCAGCGGAACACCGCCAGCCAACGCCAGGGCCACGGCAGCCCCGCCAGGATCCGCAGAACCGCGTCACTGCGCCGAAACGCACGTTGGCCCTCAATCAGTACCACGCTATCCATCGCCTCCGACGGCACCTCCATTTCCCGGCACAGCGCCTGCCCGGCCTCCGACTGCAAGGTTCCCAGCCGGAAGCGGCGGGCCCGGTCGTGGCGCAGCACAAACCGCCCCCAGAACTGACAGAAAAAACAAACTCCATCGAACAGAATGACGGGGTTTGCCTGTTCCATATTGCCTCCCGGTTTGCCAGTGAAGGTTTGGCCCTGACGGTAAACAACGCGGCCCCTGCGGCCAACCAAGAACGATGGCGCGGGCGCTAGAGTGGTCCTTTATCCGAACCCGTCGTCTGCAGGAGTCACCCATGGCCACACAACAACACATTCAGGGTTGCGGGGTACAGCTTTTCACCACCACCCGGGGCAATCCCGAAGCGCCGGCTATCGTTCTGGTACACGGCTACCCGGACAACCAGCAGGTCTGGAACGGGGTAGCCGAACGCCTCGCGTCCAACTGGTATGTCGTCACCTATGATGTCCGTGGAGCGGGTCTTTCCGACCGGCCCGCCCGGACCCGGGATTACCGCATGTCCCTGCTGGCGCGGGATCTGGAAGCCGTGGTCGATGCCCTGTTGCCCGACCGCCGTTTCCATCTGGTCGCGCACGACTGGGGGTCCATCCAGAGCTGGGAGTCGGTCACCGGCCGCCCCCTGCAACACCGCATTGCGTCCTTCACCACGCTGTCCGGTCCCTGCCTCGACCACGTCGGTCACTGGATGCGCGCCCGTCTGGCCCGCCCCACACCGGGCCGGGTCGGCCAGCTTCTGCGACAGCTGGGCAGCTCCTGGTATATCTTCGCGTTCCAACTGCCCTGGGTCGCGCCCACGCTGTGGGAAACCACACTGGGAGAGCGTTGGCCGGCCTACCTGAAGGCCAGCGAGGGCATTGCCGACGACGCGCCCAACCCCCACCAGACAGCCGACGGCCGCGATGGCATTCGCCTGTATCGGGCCAATATGCTGCCCCATCTGCTCAGTCCCCGCGTGCGTTATGCGCGCTGCCCGGTGCAGTTGATCGTCCCCAGACAGGATCGCTACGTGGGCGCCCAGCTGTTCGAAGACCTGCGCGAGTGGGTCCCCGCCCTGTATCGCCGGGACATGGACGCGGGACACTGGGCACCGTTGAGCCATCCGGACGAACTTGCTGAAAGCATCGACGAGTTTGTACAAGGCGTTGAAGTCGGTGACCCCGATTCAGCGCTGGCCTCCTTGCGGATCCACAACGTGGCATCGCAAACCCGCCACAGTGCCACCGTCCTGAAAACGGTGTAACACGGCACGCCACAAACGGATCTTAATAAAACTGTAATCTTTCTTTCATAGACTTGTGCGCCAGTCGGGTCGGAACAACCGATCCGACCCTTATTGTCTTGTTTGAGGGTTAACTGATGCACTGGTACACCCGGAGTATCCTGAATCGGGTGCTGACGATTATTATCGGCGCCAACTTGGTCATCGCCATCGTTGCGGGGCTTTACTTCAGCTATTCGCTGGAGGTCAAGGATGAGTTCTACACCCTGGGATCACGGGATCTGGGCCAGGCCATGGAAGTGCAGGACATACTGAGTGAATTCAAAACTCAGGTGCAGGAGTGGAAGAATACGTTGATGCGCGGCCACAAGGCCGACGATCGGAAGAAGTACTGGCAGCAGTTCCAGGATCAGGAAGACAAAGTCCAGGCCGCGCTGAAGGATTTGCTACCGCGCCTTCGCAATGACAAGGCCCGGGATATCCTGACCCGTTTCCAGGCGGCGCATCAGCAAATGGGACAGGCCTACCAAAAAGGCTTTCAAGCCTTTGTCGACTCCGGTTTTGATCACAAAGTCGGCGATGCCGCCGTTCGCGGCATTGATCGCGAGCCCAGCCAGCTTATTGAGAAAGCCGCCATGGATATCCGGGCGGATGCCGTGGCTGACCTCAATCGTCTGGAACAGGACGTTTCCAGTCGCGCCCATACCCTCGGTGCCGTTCTCCTGCTGGCAATCCTGTTGGGAACGATGGGCTGTGTCATCGTTCTGGTGCGGGCCGTTATCCGCCCCACCCAGCAACTGATCAGCAATATCCAAAGGCTGGGTGATGGCGACGCCACCCAGGCTGCCACCCTTGAGCGCCGGGACGAGCTCGGCAAACTGGCCGATGCGGCCCGACAGTTGCACGGTTTCCTGGTCGAGACCAGCCACCAGCTCAGCCGCAATGCCGGCCAGCTGGAAGGCACCCGGGATACCATACGCACCAACGCCAATATGGTGTCGGACCGTGCCGAGGACGCCCACCTGCGAATCGACCAGATTGCGACGGCCATGAACGAAATGTCCGCCACGGCACAGGATGTGGCCCGTCATGCGGCCACCGTCGCCAGTGAAGTCAATGAGACGGCCCGGCAGACCGATGATGCGGACAACCAGATCGAGTCCGCCGTCGACAGCATGGAACGGCTGGTTGCCCAGATCCGCAGCTCCAGCGACACCGTGTCCAAGCTCGCCGATGATGGCCAGAAGGTGGGCAAGGTGATGGAAGTGATTCGGGAGATTGCCGACCAGACCAACCTGCTGGCGCTGAACGCCGCCATTGAGGCGGCACGGGCCGGCGAAGCGGGCCGTGGCTTTGCAGTGGTGGCCGATGAGGTGCGTACCCTCGCCTCCAAGACACAGGACGCCACGGTAGAAATCGATCGCATCATCGGAACGATTCAATCCGGCTCCCGCGATGCGATGGAATTCATGCGCGCCAGCGAGGTGGTCGGTCAACAAAGCAGTGAAGCGGTCTCGACGGTCAGGGCCAGCCTGGGGGATATCCGCCAGCGGATGACCCAGGTGAACGATGCGACCACCCAGGTGGCCACCGCCGCGGAAGAGCAGACCAGTGTCTGCGAGGATATCAACCGGAACGTGGCCGGCGTGGCTGAAATTTCAGAAGCCATGAGCAAGGCGGCCCAGAACAACCTGGCCACCGTCCCGGAACTGGAGAGCATGGCCGGCGAAGCCAATCGACTGGCCGGCCGTATCCGCACCTGAAAACAGCCGGGCCCGTTACCGGGCCCGCGACAACTTCAAAATGCGCCGCCGGTCGCCGACAGCAGGCCGGCGACGAGCGCCACGCCCAGCGCGATACCGGCCACCTTGAGGCCCTCGAGCAGTTCCCGGTCGCGGGGTGCGGTTTTATCCAGTGGTGCCCCGGAATTCCCGACCAGACGGTTCTTCCTTAACAGCATCTGCATGGTCAGCCCCTCTTTGGACAAAATCGATCAATGCCATTAGCAATTACAATATGAGAATTATTCTCATTTGTAAAACATTTTCCGATAGCATTTATTGATACCGATTTGCATCCTGATTAGCAGACCATTCCGCGGACTGGCACGAGCTGAAAAATTTGGCCAAGCCGATCAGTCCGGGGCGGCAGTCACCACTTCTTGTAGGGCAGGAACTTCCCGTTCATGGTAACCACAACCCGGTCGCCCGCCGGGTTCTCCTCCTTGTCTACCGACAGGGTGAAGTCGATGGCGCTCATGATGCCGTCACCGAATTTCTCATGGATCAGTGCCTTCATCGTATCGCCGTAGACACCCGTCACTTCGTAGAAACGGTAGATCAGCGGGTCCTTGGGGACCGTCCAGTCCCAACTCTTGTACGGGCAATCCTGCAGCGCCGCGGCCACCTCGCCGTCGAGTCCCAGCACCTCACACAGCGCTGAGGCCTTGTCTTCGGTCATGCTGTTGGCGCCGAAGCAGACGGACGTTGTGAAAACCGGCGACAGGCCGACGGCCTCCGCGATGGCTTCCCAAGTCATCCCCTTGCTGTTCTTGGCATCCAGAATCCTGGCGGTCATCAGTTCTTTGTTCATGACACTCTCCCCATTGTTGGTCGTGTGCACTGCGGTGGTGCCTCAAAAGCAGGCGTTCGCCCGGAAAAGGCCCGGTCCGTCGTCGTGCCAGGGAGAGGTTGCAATTGATGCGCCACGGAGACGCAAAGAGAACGGGAGGCACCGGCGGCCCAGGTGGGACGCCGGTGTTCAGGGAGATCAGCCGGGCCAGGTATCCAGTACGTCTTCCAGATCCGTGCTGTCCACCAATGGGTCGTCAAGATCCACCACGATTTCGGAGCGGGCCAGGGTCCAGGCCCTGCCGGTGATGTCGCTGTCCATGGCCCGGTGCCCGGCGACGGTCGCCTCGCCCAGTACCTTGCCCACAAACGAGCTGCCCCGTGGCGAGACGGTCTCGATCCACTGACCTTCGTGGATGTCGCCGGCGTCGTACATCAGCGCCAGTCGTGCGGACGTCCCGGTCCCGGTGGGACTGCGGCAAATCACGCCGGGATGCACATAGGTCGCCGACGGCGTTCGATAACCCTCGCTGCCCACCGGCTCCAGTGGGCCCATGAAATGGGCGAACGGCAAGGGGCCGACCTCGCCCAGCTCCGGATGCTGCTGGGTGACCTGCGGTCGCGCCGCCGTCACCAGGGCATGACCAAAAGCGGCCAAGGCCGGCATTTCATCCGCGGTCAGCTTGAAACCGAAATGGGCCGCGTCCACCAGCGCGAAATAAGCCCCACTCCAGACCAGGTCGTAGCGAACCTGGCCGTAATGCGGCACATCGACAACCTGATCCCGGGCCTCCACATAGGCCGGCTCGCCCTGGGTGGTGATCGACTGGACCCGGCCGTTCTCATTGTAGGCCTTGATGTGCGCCAGGCCGGCCGGTGACTCCAGCACGATCGACTGCTCGCCCTCCTCCATCGGGATAATCCCGCTCTGCAGGACGGCCGTGGCGGTGCAAATGGTGTTGGAGCCTGAATACAGGGGATACCCCATCGCCTCCATGATGATGTAGCCCGCCTGGGCCTTGGGATTGGACGGTTCGACGATCAGGTCCAGGGACATGTAGGGATCGCCGTAGGGTTCAGACAACAACAGGCGCCGGAATCCGTCCCCGTGTTGCTGGATGTAGCGCATTTTCTCGAGCACCGAGTCGCCGGGGAGTTGCCCGACCCCGTAGGTGATGATGCGGCTGACATCGCCGCCTGACTGCATATCGATCAGGCCGATGGACCGCATCCGGTGCGGGCTGTGGTCATCCTTCATACGTCACCCCCAAACGGTTTGACGGGCCGACGCCTGCACCACGTAACATTTGGTCCCATCCATCGACTCGAACGGATCGGACGAATTTTCTGGCTGCTGGGGACATCACACCCTCCCTTCGTTGTGTTCGAATGGCGACACAAGCATCGCTTTACGGTTCACCTGTCAGGTTAGGTCATTTTCCAGCCGTGGGTATAGGGGGGGGGGGGCAGCCCTAACGGATCAAACGCCGGGCGGACCGAATCGGAAAGCCGCCCGGAACCGTCGCCAGGCGACCGATACCGGCCGGGTCCTAGCGGGCAATGACGCGGTAGACCGGACGCAGCCTGGGGATCTGCTTCAACACCACCTGCAGGACGGTCATCAGCGGTACCGCCATCACGACACCAATCGCGCCCCACAGCCAGCCCCAGAAGAAAATCGACAGGAAGATCACCACGGGATTGATCGACATCCGGAAACCATGGATATAGGGCTCCAGGAAAAACCCAACCACCGAGGTCAGTGCCAGATAGCCCACCGGCGCGATCATCATCATCCACAACTGGTCCAGCGTGGTCAGCGAGATCACCGCCAGCAGGCCAACGGTGCCGATGACCCCGAGATACGGGACGAAACGCGCCAGCCCCGCAATCAGCCCCCAGACCACTGGGGACGGCAAGCCCACGGCCCAGCACATCAGACCGGTCAAAACGCCGACCAGCAGGTTGCTCGCGCTGATCACCATCAGGTACTGGGCAATCTGGGACTGGGAATCCCGGACCACCCGCAGCACCATACGTCGGTCGTCCCTCGGCAGCTGACGCACGAAATTGCGGATCAGGTTGTCGCCGCTGACCAGCAGGAAGTAGCTCAGGGCCAACGCCAACGCCAGGCCGGTGGCGCCATTACGCAACTTGGTGAACATCGTCTGCTGCCAGGAGTTGGACTGCACCACCACCTTGGTGGGCTCATCCCCCTTGGACAGCTCATCCATCTTCTTCTCGACCTTGCGGGCCGATTCGGTAACGCGTTCCAGACTTGCGGTGATGCCCTTGCCGCCCACCAGCAGTCGCGACATACCTTCCGGGGCTTTCTCGACCCATTCCATGATGGGTGACGACACCGCCCAGCCTACGCCGGCCATACCGGCCAAGAGCCCCAGGATCAGTACCAGGGCCGTCACGCCACGAGGTACCCTCCAGCGCTTGCGGGCGCCCCGCACCGCTGGCGCCATCAGCAGGCTGGCCAGTATTGCCAGTGTAATCGGCAGGATGATCTGGTGAGCAACGTAGAGCGTGTAGAGAATCCCGAGCGTGAACAGACCGTAGATGGGCGTCGCCAGGTTGTTCGGGATGGTCAGTCCAGCCAGGGTGCGCGTGTCGGGTGTGACGTCGTTGTCTTCGTTATCGGAACCGGACTGTCGGGACTCGTCGGTCATGCAGGGGGAACTCCTTGTGGGCTGCGGTGCCGTCTGTTTTTGTCGCCACAGTCTAGCGGAGTCGACCACCGCGAATCCATGCGGATGACGCGGTGGTCATGTTCGCGGACCTATTCTTCGCCGCGGTAGAAGCGCTGGATGCTGGAGAAGTCCAGACGACCGTTCCCCTGCTGGCCATGCAGCGCGTACATATTACGCGCCAGCGAGCCCATGGGAATCGGTGCCTTGTTCTTGATGGCGTTGTCGAACGCCAGGCCCAGATCCTTGTTCATCAGGTCCACCAGGAAGCCGCCCTGATAGTCATTGGACGCTGGCACGCCCTCCATCACACCCGGCCAAGGGTTGTAGACGTTCAACGCCCAGTTGCCGCCGGAACTCTGGCGCATGATCTCGGACAGGACTGACGGATCCAGGCCGTTCTTCACGCCCAGCGCCAGCGCCTCGCAGGTGCCGTTCATCAGGATCGCCAGCAGCATGTTGTTGCAGATCTTGGCCACCTGACCGGCGCCGTGGGGGCCGGCGTGGAAGATGTTCTTGCCCATGCCCTCGAGGATCGGCTTGGCCTTCTCGAAGGCCGTATCCTCGCCGCCGCAGATAAAAGTCAGCGTGCCGGCTTTGGCACCGCCCACACCGCCGGACACCGGGGCATCCAGGAAGGCGATGCCCTTTTCGGTCGCTTTCTCGGCCACGCCCCGGGCGGTTTCCGGCGCGATGGTGGAGGAATCGATGACCAGTGTGGACGACGTCAGGGTATTGAGCAGCCCTTCGTCGCCGAGATAAACCGCTTCCACATGCTCACCGGCCGGCAGCATGGTGATCAGGACTTCTGCGCCCTCGGCGGCAGCATGGACGGTATCAGCGGTGCGGGCACCGTCGTCCACCAGTGCCTTGACCGCATCGGCGGAGAGGTCAAAGACCGTCACGGCGTGACCGGCCTTGATGAGGTTGTGGGCCATGGGGCCGCCCATGTTGCCCAGTCCGATAAAGGTGATGTTGGCCATGTTTCGTTCTCCTGTTGTTTTTGTTCGGTCGTTAGCAGCGGTTAATCCCCCTCTCCCCAACCCTCTCCCGCAAGGGGAGAGGGAGCTCTTCCTCGAGATCGCCTTTAAAGCCCCCCTCTCCCCTCGAGGGAGAGGGGCCGGGGGAGAGGGGGGAGGCCATCCCCAATGATCCAATTAAATCTACTCGAAAAAACTCTCTACCCAAGCCGGATCCATATTCTCCAGCGACGGATACCGCCAGCGGGGCTGCTTGTCCTTATCGATCAGCAGCGCCCGGATGCCTTCGGCAAACTCGCCCTTCTCGAGGCATCGGGTCGACAGCTTCAGCTCTTTGTCGAAAACCGTCTTCAGGCCGTCCAGCCGGGTTTCCCGCAGCTGGCGGTCCAGGATCGCCATGGTGGTGGGCGAGCCGGTCCTGGCGACTTTGGCGGCCTTCTGGAACCAGACATCGTCGCCGTCATAGTCGGCGATGCGCTGCACCTGCGTGGCCAGATCGTCCGCGTCCATCATCGTGTTGATGGCGTCCAGGCGCTCGCGCACGGCGGACGTCGGCATGACCGCGACGGATTCCCGCTCGAACGTGCGGAGGACGCTGTTGACCGCCGTTTCCGCCGACACGGACAGCTGCTCCGACTGCACCAGCGCGTCCAGCACGGCGTTCTTGTGATCGTGGGCAATCCGCCGGTCCGCCATCCCCAGAAAACAGGCATCCGCCGCGTTCAGGTGGACACCAGTCAGACCGATGAACAGGCCCAGGTGACCGGGCATATGGTTCAGGAACCAGCTGGCGCCGACGTCCGGGTAGAGACCGATGGTCACTTCCGGCATCGCCACCCGCGACTGCTCGGTGACGACGCGATGCGACGCCCCGGCCAGCAGGCCGACACCGCCGCCCATGACGAAGCCATGGCCCCAGGCCACGACCGGCTTCGGGAAGGTGTGGATCTGATAATCGAGTGCGTACTCTTCGGTGAAGAACTCAACGCCCTCGTCCGGGCCAGACGCGCCTTCGGTCATGGAGCGATACAGGGCGACGATGTCACCGCCCGCGCAGAATGCCTTGTCGCCGGCGCCTTCCAGCCAGACTGCGGCAATCCCGTCGTCCTTTGCCCACTGGTCGAGCCGGTCTTCCAGCGCCCGGATCATGGGCAGGGACAGGGAATTCAGCGCCTTGGGCTGATTCAGGGTGGCTACGCCGATGCGCTTGCCACCGGCGGCCGCCTTCTCGTCAAAGAGGATGGCTTGTTCTGACATGCTGACTCCAACCGTTACCGGTTCTTCCATTCGGGTTTGCGTTTTTCCAGGAAGGCGTTGACGCCCTCACGTTGGTCATCGGTGGCGAACAGTTCCACGAACAGCTCGCGCTCCATGCGCCAGCCATCGTCGTGAGACCGGCCGTCACGGGCACTCATCACCAGCGACTTGCAGCGGGCGATGGACGACGGGCTCTGTTTGCACGCCATCTCCGCCAGCTCGATGGCCTTCTCCAGCGACTGCCCGGTGGGCACCACCTCTTCCACCAGACCGATGTCCAGGGCCTTGTCCGCCTTCACACGCTCACCGCACAGGATCATGCGCTTGGCCCAGCCCTCGCCCACCAGCCAGGGCAGGTTCTGGGTGCCGCCGGCGCAGGGCAGCAGGCCAACACCCGCTTCCGGCAGGGCCATCTGGGCGTGCTCTTCGGCGATTCGGATGTCGCAGGCCATGGCGCATTCCAGACCACCGCCCATGGCGTAGCCGTTGACCGCCGCAATCGACACGCCGCGGAACCGGCTCAGGGTCGCAAAGGCGTGGCCGAATGCCTGGGCCATGCGGTTGGCACGGCCTTCGTCACCGTCGGCAAACGTTTTCAGGTCGGCGCCGGCGGAGAAGAACTTCTCGCCCTGCCCGGTCACCACCAGGGCAAAGATATTGCGGTCGGCGTTCAGGGCCTCAATCGTCTCTGCCAGGGCACCCAGGGACTCTTCGGTCCAGGTGTTGGCCGGTGGGTTGTTGATGGTCAGGATGGCTACATGCCCGCGATTTTCGAGCTGGATCAGATCGCTCATTACCGTGTTCTCCTTATTGAATCGCTTCGACGACGCCGGACTCGAGCACCCGGCGGGCGACGATCAGTCGCATGATTTCGTTGGTGCCTTCCAGGATCTGATGCACCCGCAGGTCGCGCACGTAACGCTCCAGTGGGTATTCACGGATGTAGCCGTAGCCCCCATGCAGTTGCAAGGCCTGGTTGCAGACCTCGAAGCAGGCATCGGTGGCGAACCGCTTGGCCATGGCGCAGTGCAGCGTGGCCTCGGCATCGCCGTGATCCAGCTTCCAGGCCGCCAGCCGCACCATCTGCCGGGACGCCACCAGGTCGGTCGCCATGTCCGCCAGCTTGAACTGCAACGCCTGGAAGTCGGCCAGGTGACGGCCGAACTGGCTACGTTCGTGCATATAATCCCGGGTACGCGACAAGGCCGCCTGGGCGCCGCCCAGTGAGCAGGTGGCGATGTTCAGGCGACCGCCATCCAGCCCTTTCATGGCGAAGCGGAAACCCTCGCCTTCCTCGCCCAGCCGGTTTTCCGACGGCACGTAGACATTGTCGAAACTGACCTGGCGGGTCGGCTGACTGTGCCAGCCCATCTTGTCTTCCGACTTGCCGTAGTGAATGCCCTCGCTGTTCGCCGGGACGACGAACGCGGAGATGCCTTTGGCGCCGCTGTCCGGCGCGCCGGTGCGGGCCATCACCACCAGCATTTGCGTGGCACCGGCCCCGGAGATGAACACCTTGGAGCCGGTCAGGCGATAGCCGTCGCCGTCGGAGACCGCCTTGGTCTGCAGGTTGGCGGCGTCCGATCCGGCACCGGGTTCGGTCAGACAGTAGGAGCCCAGCCACTCACCGCTGGCCATGCGCGGCGCGATGTCCTGCTTCACGGTCTCGCTGCCGAAGCAGGCCACCATCCAGGTGGCCATGTTGTGGATGGTGATGTAGGCCGCCGTGGACGGACAGGCCGCCGCCAGTTCCTCGACGATGACCGAGGTGTCCAGCCGTGACAGCCCCATGCCGCCGCAGTCTTCCGGCGTGTAGAGGCCGCAGAAGCCGAGTTCCCCGGCCTCGCGGATCACTTCCAGCGGGAAGGTATGGTCGATATCCCAACCGGCCGCATGCGGCGCCATGGCCTTCTCGGCGAAAGCCTTGGCGGCATCACGATAGGCCAGCTGGTCTTCGTTCAGCGCGAAATCCATAACCGGCCACCCTTAATGCATGCGGATGGAGAAGTTCGGTCCCGCCACCGCGTCGCTGGAGAACCAGCGGGCCGTGATGGTCTTGGTTTCGGTGTAGAACTTCACAGCCTGCTTGCCATAGGCGTGCTGGTCGCCGTAGAACGAGCCTTTCCAGCCGGTGAAGGAGAAGAACGGCAGGGGCACCGGAATGGGAATGTTGATCCCCACCTGACCCACTTCAATTTCATGCTGGAAGCGACGGGCCGCACCACCGGAGTTGGTGAAGATCGAAGTGCCGTTACCGTAGGGGCTGTTGTTGATCAGTTCGATCGCCTCACCCAGGTTGTCGACTTCCATGCAGCTCAGGACCGGGCCGAAAATCTCTTCCTTGTAAATGTCCATCTCCGGCTTCACGCCGGCAAACAGCGTCGGGCCAACCCAGTTGCCGTCCGGCAGACCGTCCACGGTGCAACCGCGACCGTCCAGCAGCAGGCGTGCGCCCTCTTCCTCGCCACGACCGATCAACTGTTCGATCCGATCCTTGGCCTTGGCACTGATGACCGGACCGTAGCTGGCGCCCGAGTCGTTCCAGGCCCCCGGACGCACTTTCGCCAGGGCCTCTTTCACTTCCGGAATCCACTCCTGGGCCTCGCCCACGAAGACGGCCACGGAGATCGCCATGCAACGCTGACCGGCGGCACCGACAGACGCCCCAACCAGGGCACTGATCACCTGATCCTTGTCCGCATCCGGCAGGACCACCATGTGGTTCTTGGCGCCGGCGAAGCTCTGTACGCGCTTCATGTTCTTGGTGCCGGTCTCATAGATGTATCGGCCGACCGGAACGGAACCGACGAAGGACACCGCCTTGATGGCCGGATCAGTCAGCAGCTTGTCTACCTGCGGCTTGGCGCCGTGGATGACTTGCAGGACGCCTTTGGGCGCACCCGCTTCGACGAACAGTTCCGCCAGACGGGTCGGGGTCAGCGGATCCTGCTCGGAGGGTTTCAGGATGAACGTGTTGCCTGAAGCAATGGCCATCGGGAACATCCACAGCGGAATCATGGCCGGGAAGTTGAACGGGGTGATGCCGGCACACACGCCCAGCGGCTGGGTGTAGGAATAGGTGTCGATTTCGCGGGCCACGTTCTCGACCGTCTCGCCCATCATCAGGGACGGGATGTTGGCCGCGTGCTCCACGACTTCGATGCCGCGCCAAACGTCGCCCTTGGCGTCCTCGAAGGTCTTGCCGGTTTCCAGGGACAGGATTTCGGCGATTTCGTCGTGGTGCTCTTTCAGCAGGGCCTGGTAACGCATCATCAGACGGGCCCGCTCGGACACCGGGGTTTCCTTCCAGGTCTTGAAGGCTTCGCCGGCGTTGGCGATGGCACGCTGCATCTCGTCTTCGGTAGCGCAGGGCACCTGGGCAATCACTTCGTTGGTGGCGGGATTGGTGACTTCAATCCAGTCGTTGGTCGCGCTTTGGCAAAACTCGCCTTCAATAAAAAGTGGCACTTTTTTCATATGGATTCCCCTGTTGTTCTTGTCGGAAAGGAGGAGGTACTCAAGCGACACACACCGCTTCAGCACCGACTTTGAAATGATCCTAGCACAGCGGAATAGATGATTAGATTGACTAAATTTCGCTCGTGATGGATTATTTTTCGAAAACACTCACAACAACAATCAGGACGGAGAATGACCCGCACGTCACAATGGCCGCTGCCATCGGACAGCATCCGCTACGTGGTGCCGTCGCGCATGGTGCAGATGCTCGACACCCACCCGCTGACCCGGGACCTGTATCCGCTGGCCTTCGGCCATTACCGGCAGGCGCGGGGCCATCACATGCATCGCCAGCATCACGACGACCACCTGCTGATCTACTGCACCGACGGCCGGGCACACCTGAATGTGGAAGGCGAAAGCCACCATATCCACGCCGGCGACCTGCTGCTGTTGCCCAAGGGCGCCGCCCACCGCTACAGCGCGGACACCGACCAGCCCTGGTCGCTGCACTGGGTCCACTTCGCCGGATCCCTTGCCGGGGCCTTCAACGAACACATGGGGTTTTCCCGGCAAACGCTGATTCGACACGTGGGCCAACAGCCGCGATTGCTGGTGGATTTCAACGGTCTGCTATCGGTCCAGCAAACCGGCTTTCGCCCATCGGGGCTGATCCACGCGGCCAACCGGTTACGCCAGTTGCTGACCGCCGTTCCGCTGTGTGCCGAACCGCTGGCCCATCGCCAGCCGCTGGACCTGGACAGCCTGCACGGCTTCATGAAGGAACACCTGGATGAGCGTTTGACCCTGGAAAACCTGGCGGAACTGTCCGGCCTGTCGCCGGCCCACTTCGCGACCCGCTACCGCTCACTGACCGGCGTCGCGCCCATCCAGCATTTCCTGCACCTCAAGGTGGAAAGGGCCTGCCAGTTGCTGGACAACTCGGACCTGTCGTTCCGGTCGATCAGCGACAGCCTGGGCTACGAGGACAGCTACTATTTCTCGCGCCTGTTCAAGAAGGTGATGGGCGTGTCGCCGCGGGATTACCGGCATACCCGACGGCATTGAGGGCCAAATGATGGTCAGGAGCAGACCGCCCTCTTCAGTTGACGGGAAAAACTGATAGTCTGGACCACCTGACAACAAGAACGGACCCAGACATGGCCAGCTATACCATTGAAATTCAGGAACAATACGATTTGCCGAAGGACAAGGTCTTTGCCCTGTTCTCCGACCACAAGCGACTGGGCGGCGTGCTCGGCGCCCCGATCAAGCGCATCAAGGACAGCAACCAGGCCGACCCCAATGGCGTTGGTTCCGTCCGCCGCATCGGTGTCGGCCCGCTCGGCCTGGAGGAAACGGTGATCGCGTTTGAGCAGGACGCGCTGATCGAATACACCGTGACCAGCATGAGCCCGATCCGCAACCACCTGGGCCGCATCCGCTTTGCCGATGTCGCCGGTAAGACCGTGGTGAACTACACCATCCGCTTCGACGACTTCATCCCCTTCAGCGGCAAGGTGATCAGCGCCGGTCTGGAACAGGCCATCCGGCGCGGCATGAAAAAGGTGCCGAAACTGGCTTAAAACAGCCCTATTTCAGTTGGCTTCCCGGCGGTATTCCCGCGCCTGGGAAGCCAGGCGGATGTGGGCATTGGCCTCGCCATAGCGGTTATAACCGCCCTTCCGCTGCACCACCTCAAAAAACACACCGTGCACTTCCCGCGTGTAGGCGTGGAAGAATTCCCCGTCGTCGTTGCGATCGTAGAGGATGTTCAGTGCCTGCATGCGCGCCAGTTGCTCCGGATCGATCGCAAAGCGGGCATCCAGGTCCCGGTAGTAGTTGTCCGGAATGGGCAGCAGGTGCTCACTGCCGATGGCTTCTGCCGCGGCAAAGATATCGTCGCAGGTGCAGGCGATCTGCTGCACGCCGGATCCCCGTGACTTGCTGAGGAACCGTTGCGCCGACGCCTCCCGGGCGGCGGACATGTTGATAGGAATCCGCACCCGCCCGTTGGGACTCATGGCCACGCGGCTGACCACCAGCCCGTAGATATCCGGCAGGTCGGTGCTGGGCTCCACGTCGAAGCCAAACAGCGATTTGTAGAAGAAAGACGCCGACAGGAAGTCAGTGTTGGAGACGGTCTGGCCGATGTGGTCGATACTCTCCAGACCAATCCCGTCTGTATCAGTCGATCCCACCTGGAGAAAGTCCACATCAAAGAAGCGCACGCCCTCGCGCTTTTCCACCAGGTACACCAGGCTGTCGCCAATGCCCCGAATCGCCGGGATGTTCAGCTCGCCCGGGCCACTCTGGTTGGCGAACCGGGTGCTGCGATAGCGCTCGGTGCGGGCCAGCATCTGCGTCAGGTCGGAGGTTGCCAGGGCCAAGGCGCAGACGGAAACGCCGTGCTTTTCGAAGTGCTCGTGGGCCTGACTGGCCGGCTCGCGATTGAGCACCAGGTTGATATCCCCCTGGCGCATCAGGCTGACCTGTTTGGAGCGGTGGCGATGGGTCTCGCGGAAACCGAGGGTCTTCAGCAGCTGGATCAGCTCCTCGCCGCTGTCACCGGCCACCGCGAATTCGATGAATTCCACGTCGGTGATCTCCGGCACCGTCGGCGTATCGGCCGCCGGCGCCGTCTTCTCTTCAAGCCAGATCAGCGAGCGCATGCCATCGACGGCTTTCTCCAGCGGCGATGACGCACGGAATTCGTCGTTGAAGATCTCGTGGGACAGGTAATCGTCGAAGCCCTTGTCACGCAGGCATTGCACAAACTCGGTCACCGGCAGGTCGCCCTGCCCCGGGAAGCAGCGAAAATGGCGGCTGTAGTGCAAAACGTCCATCTGCAGGCTGGGGGCATCCGCCACTTGCACCAGCGCAATCCGGTCGACGGGAATCTCGTCGCGCAGCAGATCCAGCGTGTTGCCCCGGGCGAACATGTGGAAGGTGTCCAGGATGATGCCCAGATTGGGATGGTCGGCGCGCTTGACGATGTCCCAGGCCACATCGTAATCCGCCACGTGACGGCCCCACGCCAGGGCTTCGTACCCGACAGAAAAACCCTCGAGGCGGGCCATCTCGGCCAGTTCGGCCAGGTCGGCCGCGGCCCGGTCCCGGTCGTCGATGACATGGGGGGAGACATTGCTGCAGATCAGCAGGCGTTTCGTGCCCAATTCGTGCATCAACTCAAACTTGCGCCGGGCCCGGTAAAAATTCTGCGAGCGGAACGGTTCGGGCATGGCCTCAAAATCGCGGAAGGGCTGCAAGGCCAGAATGTCCAGCCCAAGCTCCGCAGCCAGGGCGCGCACATCGGCCGGCGTGCCGTCGTACTGGGTCAGATCGTTCTCGAAAATCTCCACGCCGTCGTAGCCCGCCTTCGCGGCCGCGCGCAGCTTGTCTTCCAGGGAACCGGAAATGGAAACGGTTGCCAGAGATTTTTTCATGATTCAGACCCCATGGATTGCGGTGGATCCAGCCGATCCCGCCAGCGCCGATTGATCCGGACGACCTACCGGACGTTTCTCTCACACTAGTGCCAATGCCAGACCCTGAAAAATGAATTAACTGGTCCTGCACATATCGAATTCGATATGCCATAGTGACATTCAGCCTTTTATTTGTTGAAAATCAATATCCGTCCAAACAAATAAAAAACATCCTATATTTTAGAGAATCACCACCATGCTTGAGAACCGTATCAAGTACCGTCACTTGCAGTGTTTTCTCGAAGTGGCTCGCCAGGGCAGCGTTGGCGGGGCCGCTGATGTGCTCGCGCTGACCCAGCCGGCCGTGTCGAAAAAGCTGAAGGAGCTGGAAGAGATGCTGGGCGTGCGCCTGATGGAGCGCAGCAAGAAAGGCGTGGAGCTGACCCAGTTCGGCGAGGTGTTCCTGCGTTACGCCGGCGCCAGCGTGGCGGCCCTGCGGGAAGGCACCAACAGTATCCTGCAGGCCCAGCAGGGTGGTAAAACCCAGCTGATCATCGGCGTGCTGCCGACGGTCGCCGCCAGTGTCCTGCCCCAGGCGGTCAAGCGCTTCCGCCAGGGCGGGCTGGATGTGACGCTGAAACTCGTGGCCGGCCCCAACACCCTGCTGCTCAGTCAGCTCCGCGTCGGCGAACTGGATCTGGTCGTCGGCCGTCTGGCGGAGCCGGACCTGATGTCGGGCCTGTCCTTCCAGCATCTTTATTCCGAACGCGTGACGTTTGTGGTCCGCCCGGGTCACCCGCTGCTGAAAAGCCCGTCTCTGAATCTCAAGACCATCAGCGAATACACCGTCCTTTATCCGCCCAAGGACTCCATCATCGCCGCCCCCGTCGAGCGCTTCCTGCTTGCCCACGGCATCGGCACCCTGCCCGATCGCATCGAGACCATCTCCGATGCTTTCGGCAAGGAATACATCCGTCAGACCGATGCGGTCTGGATCATTTCCCGGGGGGTCGTCGCGCGGGAAATTGAGATCGGCGACTTTGCCGAGCTGCCGCTGGAAACCACGGAAACCCTGGGCCAGGTCGGCCTGACCACCCGCGCCGACACCCAACCCACACCGGCCCTGCAGCTGTTTATGAATGCGGTCAGGGATTGCGCCCGGCAGACCGACTGAGCCGCACCCAACGCATGCCGAATTCAATATACAAAAACGACAAAGGGTCATTTTACATATCAAAAGTGTTGCATAAGAGTAGAGCCAAAGCCGCCAAAAACGATAGGCCCTGATTCATGCACATCCTTTCTGTCAATGGACAGACGCTCCATTACCAGCTGGACGGTCCGGCCCATCTGCCGCTGATCGTCTTCTCGAACTCGCTGGGTACCGACCTGCGAGTCTGGGAACCGCTGCTGCCTTACCTGCGCGACCAGTTCCGCTTCCTGCGCTACGACAAGCGGGGCCATGGACTCTCGTCTTGCCCGCCGGCGCCTTACCAGCCGGACGATCACATCAACGATCTGATCGGCCTGCTCGACGCGCTGGAATTGTCACAGGTGAACCTGTGCGGCCTGTCTGTCGGCGGCCAGATTGCCCAGGGCGTGGCGGCACGCCGGCCCGATCTGGTGAAGAACCTGATTCTGTGTGACACCGCCCATCGCATCGGTACGGCCGACATGTGGAACACCCGCATCGACGCGCTTGTCGACCAGGGTCTCGAAAGCATGGCCGACGGCATTCTGGAGCGTTGGTTTGGTGCTCAATTCCATGACGAACAGGGTGGCACCATGCCCCTGTGGCGCAACATGCTGGTGCGCACGCCGGTAGAAGGCTACGGGGGCACCTGTGCCGCCATCCGCGATACCGACCTGGAAGCCGGTACCCGCGAGCTCAAACAGCCGACCCTGTGCGTGGTGGGTTCGGAAGACGGCTCAACGCCGCCTGATCTGGTCCGCAGCCTTGCAGACCTGATTCCGGACAGCCGTTTCGAAGTCATCGAGGGGGCCGGTCATCTGCCCTGCGTGGAACAACCGAAAGCGCTGGCCCATTTGATCGTGGATTTCCTGAGTCAGCACACTCCCGCCTCAAGCCGCTACGAGCTGGGCATGACCGTGCGCCGTTCCGTGCTGGGCAACGCCCATGTGGACCGGGCCGAAGCCAACAAGACGTCGTTTGACGAGCCGTTCCAGCGCTTCATCACCGAAAGCGCCTGGGGCTCGGTCTGGAGCCGTCCGACCCTGAGCCGGCGCGACCGCAGCCTGATCACCATTGCCCTGATGGCCGCCCTGGGCCATGAGGACGAACTGGCCATGCACGTCCGGGCAACCCGTCAGACGGGCGCGTCGCTGGAGGAAGTACGCGAGACATTGCTGCACCTCGGTGTCTATGCCGGTGTGCCGGCCTCCAATACGGCCATCCGCATTGCCAAAGACGCCTACAAAAGCATCGGCGTCGCTATTGATGGAGAGACGGAACAATGAGCAAATTCACACCACGTGACTGGGCCAGTCATCCCAGCTATCTCAGCCCCGAGTACAAGTCCTCCCGCCTGCGCGGTGTCTCCCGCAACCTGGTGGAGATCGATCCGGAACTGGCCGAACTGACCGGACCAGCTTTCGGTGAAGAGGTGCTTGGCCCGCTGGACAACGACCTGACCCGCAACGGCCGCGTGAACGGCGAGCCGCTAGGCGAGCGCATCATCGTCACCGGCCGGGTGCTGGATGAGAACGGCGATCCGGTGCCCAACACGCTGGTGGAAGTGTGGCAGGCCAACGCGGCCGGTCGTTACGTTCACATCCGAGATCAGCACGACGCGCCGCTGGATCCGAACTTCCTCGGTGCTGGCCGCTGCCTGTCCGACGAGAACGGCGAGTACCGGTTCATCACCATCAAGCCCGGTGCCTACCCCTGGGGCAACCATCCCAACGCCTGGCGTCCGAACCACATTCACTTCTCCCTGTTCGGGCCGACCATCGCCACCCGTCTGGTCACCCAAATGTACTTCCCGGGCGATCCGCTGCTGGACCTGGACCCGATCTACCAGTCCGTACCGGCTCAATCCCGTGAGCGCCTTGTCAGCCAGTTCTCCATCGACGTCACGGAAGAGAATTACGCCCTTGGCTACGTTTTCGACATTGTTCTGCGTGGCGTCAACGCCACGCCAGTGGAGGCCTGATCCCATGGTAATGAAGCAAACACCCTCCCAGACTGTGGGGCCCTACTTCGCCTATGGCCTGACGGCCCAGCAGTACCACTACCCGCATTCCCAGTATGCCGACGGCTGCCTGGTGACCGATCAGACCCAGGGCGAGCGTATCCGCGTTGTCGGCCGTGTGCTCGACGGCCATGGCGACGTGGTGGACGACGCCATGATCGAGATCTGGCAGGCCAACGCCGCCGGACGCTTCGACCACCCCAATGACGCCCGGGAAGCGCGCCCGCTGGATCCGGCCTTCAAGGGCTTTGGCCGTTTCGGCACCGGTACCACGCCAGACAACAGCTTCCGCTTCGACACCATCAAGCCCGGCGCGATCCGCGACGGCGTGGCGCCGTTCATCAGCGTCATCGTGTTCGGTCGCGGAATCATGAACCACGCCTACACGCGTCTGTATTTCAGTGACGAAACCACGGCGAATGCCGCGGACCCGGTGCTGGAGAAGGTACCTGCGGACCGTCGCAACACCCTGATCGCGACCCGCAACGACACCGCCACCGGCGTCGAATACCGTTTCGATATCCGGATGCAGGGGGACAACGAAACCGTGTTCTTCGATTTCTGAGCGCCGCTTGCAACACGGCAGCCCCCGACGGATTTCTTCAGGGGCTGTCGGACCCGCTATCATGGGATAGCGGGCATCCGCCCTTCCCGATCACCAGCGATGGACGCCAACGCCCCTATGTTTCAGGTATCGCCTTTCGACTCCCAGCTCTACGGCCAGTTACTCACCGATGCCAAAACCGCACAGCATCTGGGAGACGCCGCCCAAATCCGGGCCATGCTGACCGTCGAAGGGGAGCTGGCACTGGCCCAGGCGGAAGCAGGGTTGATCCCGCAGGACGCCGCCGACGCCATTGTCGCTGCGGCGGCGGCCCTGACACCGGATCCGGCCAGGCTGGCGAAAGGCGTTGCCTCGGCCGGGGTGCCGGTACCGGCGCTGGTCAAAGCGCTGAAGAAGGCCCTGCCCGCCGAGCACGCCCGCTGGGTCCACTTTGGCGCCACCAGCCAGGACATCGTCGACACGGCGCTGATCCTTAATATTCGCGAGATTCTGATCGACCATCAGGCTCGCCTGCTTGCCGTCATCAACGGCCTGGCCGACCTGGCGGAGACGCATCGCGGCACGCTGATCGCCGGTCGAACCCGTACCCAGCAGGCCGTGCCTATGAGCTTCGGACTGAAAGTGGCCCAATGGCTGGCGCCGCTACTGCACCAACTGGATCGCCTGGACGAACTGCGTCCACGCCTGCTCCGCCTGCAGCTGGGCGGCGCCGTCGGCACCCTGGCAGCCATGGGCGACAGCGCCGCCGACATCAACGAGCGGCTGGCAAAGCGTCTGGATCTGGTTGCCGGACCCTGCTGGCACACGCAACGGGATACCCTGGCGGAACTGTCCGGCTGGCTTGGCCTGACAACCGGAAGCCTCGGCAAGATGGCCCAGGACTGGCTCTGGCTGGCCCAGTCGGAAGTGGGTGAAATTCGCTTCAGCAACGGCGGGGGCTCCTCCACCATGCCGCAGAAGTGCAATCCGGTGGACGCGGAAATCATCGTGGCCATGGCCCGCACCAGTGCGGCCGCCGTCGGCCAGATGCACCAGACCCTGTTGCAGGAACACGAACGCAGCGGCAGCGCCTGGACCCAGGAGTGGTTCCAGTTGCCACAGCAGCTCATGGCTTCAAGCGTTGCGCTTCGTCACGCTCTGGACGGACTCCGGTTTATCGAGATTCATGACCAGCGCATGCGCGCCAACCTGGACGCCTACAACGGCGTCATCTACGCCGAAGCCGCCACCTTCGAACTGGCCCGCTCGATGGGACGGGACAAGGCGTCCGATCTGGTCAAGCAGTGCGCCGAGGAAGCCCTCTCGGGCGACCGCCACCTGCTGCAGCGGATCGAAGACCGCACCGGCGAGCACATCGACGCAGACCAGCTGGCCCAGCAATTAGTCGCAGGCGGCGCGACCGGTCGCTGGCTAACTGATATTCTGGAACAGGCCCGGCTCAAAACGGCCGCGGCCTGATCCGTCCACCATTCCACACGCCTGACGCCGACCTGTCATAACCGGGATGGCGCCACCGTGTGCGCAAGGAGTGCGCTTGCTTTCCATCCTCTCTACGACGGCACCGATTTTCATCATCATTGCACTGGGATTCATTGCCGTACGGACCCGCTTATTCCCCGCAGAAGCCGTGGCCGGCCTGGGTCGATTCGTCATCTATTTCGCCCTGCCGGCACTGATCTTCAGTACCGTGTCGCAAATGGCCTTCAGCGAGGTCATCGACCGGCATTACCTGCTGGTTTACGGTCTGGGATCGATGCTCGCCTTCGTTGCCGGCATTGGACTGAGCAAGATGCTCAAGGGGGATAGCCTGAGCCAGGGGGCCATCAAGGGCATGGGCATGTCGATGTCCAACAGCGCCTTTGTCGGGCTGCCGGTGTTGCTGCTGGCCTTCGACGACCCGCCCACCAACGCCTTTGCGATGAACCTGATGATCGAGAATATGGTCGTCCTGCCGGTGGCCCTGATCGTGATGGAATTCAGTCAGGGTCGCGGCAACAGCCAATCCCTGGGCGCCATCATCCGCCCGGTGGCCGGCCGGGTCATCCGCAACCCGCTGGTAATTGCGATCGTGGCCGGGGTCCTGGCCTCGCTGGCCAACGTCGAGGTACCCCAGGTACTGCAGGACAGTCTGGATATGCTGGGCCGCACGTCGGCGACCGTGGCCCTGTTCTTCGTGGGCGCGTCACTGGTGGGCACGTCGCTGCGCGGGAATATCGGCGAAATTGGCGGGGTGGCGCTGGGCAAACTGACGCTGCATCCGTTGATGATGGTGCTGCTGATCTGGCTGTTGCCGGACTTCGATCCGCAGTTGCAGACCGCGGCCATCCTGCTGGCGGCCATGCCCATGGCCAGCGTGTATCCGATTATCGGCAGCCTTTACGGCTATCGCCGGCTGACTTCCAGCATCCTGCTGGCGGGAACGGTGCTGTCGTTCTTCAGTATTTCGATCGCCCTGGCCGTGCTGTTCTAGCAGGACACCCTGTCACAGTGGCAACTCACGCCCCGCCACAATATGACGGGTCAGCAAGTCCACGGCACCCTCTTCGTCGTCCTTCATGATCAGGTCGAGCAACGCCTGGTGGTCGTCGATGCTGGCCTGGCCACGGAAAGGTCGCTTCTCCAGCGCCAGCACCTGGTAGCGCATGAACAGTTCGATCACCGAGGCGTGGTAGCGGATCAACTGGCGTGAGTTGCAGTTGGCGACGAGCGCCCGGTGGAAGGCGCGGTCGGTCTGCTCCCATTCGTCCACATGGGCGGTTTCGTCCTCCATCATCAGCTTTTCCATGCAGGTCAGCCGGTAATGGGCGCTGACGAGGCCGGATTTCCAGTCCATCGCATTGTCGCGGTTGGCCATGGATTGCCGCAGGCCACGGGTTTCCAGCATGACTCGCAGATCCACCAGTTCTTCCAGGTCGCGCTTGGACACCGGATTGACCCGAAACCCCTTCTGGTCCTCGAACGCCACGAACCCATCGGACACCAGCCGCATCAGCGTCTCGCGCAATGTGTTGACGCTGGCATCGTACCGGTCACGCAACTCATTCAACTTGAGTTTGTAACCGGGCTCCAGGCGCCCCGTCGCGATGTCGTTGCGCAACCGTTCATAGACGGTGCGACCGACCAGTTTGCGGTCAACGGCAATGTTCATGACACATCCATAGCAATGACTGAATAGAACCGGCTCAATATTACAATATGCTTGGCCGACTGTATGCCCGCCCCGGTCGTCTTGGACCGACGGTCTGCCTCAATCGCCGATCAGGTCGCTGCGGATATCAAAGCGCTCGCGGAACTGGCGGATAACCGGCAACGGATCACGGACCTCGATACCGGTAAAAATCTCGAACGCATCGATGCCCTGATGAATAAACAGGTCGAATCCGGACACGATGGCCAGGTCATGGGCACGGGCCTGCACCAGAAATTCGGTGTCCAGCGGTGTATAGACGGCGTCGAAGGCCCAGCGTTGATCGCCCATCCAGTCGGCCGGCACCGGTAACCCCGGCGTCTTGTAATGCCCCACCGGCGTGCAGTTCACCAGTCCATCGGCACCGCGCACCGCCGCCTCGACCTCGTCCCGGGCCAGGGCCCGGGCCGGGAATCCCGCCTCGGTCAGGGACTGCGCCAACGATGCAGCGCTGTCCGGGTCCAGGTCGGTGATCAACAATTCGCTGGCCCCCACCTCAAACAGGGCAAACGCCACGGCTCGACCCACGCCCCCGGCCCCGATCAAAACGACCTGACCGGCAGGCGCCTCGCCAATGCGACGCCGATACCCGCGGATAAAGCCGGTGTAGTCGGTGTTGTGCGCGACCACGCGACTGTCTGCCAGCGCCAACGTGTTGGTCGAACCAACCCGCGCGGCTGACGGCCGAACCTCGTCCGCCAGTCCGAGCACCAACTGCTTGAAGGGAAAAGTGACATTCGTACCGCGGTAGCCTTCCTCACGCAGGGCCTGCAACATCCCGCTCAATGCGGCCTCGCCCGCATCGGCGGGTTCGCGCAGGTGGTAGACCACCGGCAGGCCGTGGATCTCTCCCAGCATGTCGTGCAGCGCCGGTGAGCGGGACTGGGCGATGGACAGGCCGATAAGCCCGAGCTTGAACATAACAACACTCCCGGAGAGTGAGATCAGCCGTCGGGCTGACCGGTTGCAAAATAAGGGACGGCGAACGCCGGGTTCGCCCTGTGCTGTTTTGATCTTACGCACCGCCGTCAGAAAAACTCAATACGTAGATTGATTTTTAAAATATAGGATACTTTTATTTTTACCCACTCAAATGACTCAAAAAAGGCGCCCGTATAGTCCGCCCTTCAACCTATAAGCGTCTATATTTCAATCAATTACCGAAATTTCCGGCGGCAATCGGGCGCCGGAAAATCAGGGTGTAAAACCGGCTTTATATTCCTAATTCGATATACCAAAAGGTAAAAACCTCATTTTCCATGCCAATAACCATAGTACACAGTGGCAAAAAGGCGTCGTTTCGGAGTGACTCTTCCGGATCGGCGCCGCGGTCGAAGTGCACGGGCCGGCGTCGGTCAGCGCCTTTGTCCGTCCGAGTCAAAATATAGGGTATTTTTTACTTCACCCCATTAAATTGACTCGATTGAATGGCATTGCTAGTGTCCGGACTGCCGTCGGTCCATACCCGGTGACGGTGGTCGGCTCAAAACAACAATCAACCGGAGTGGTGGTGACAGCCGCCGGATGGAGTCAACAATGAAACTCACGACAAGAACCCTGGGCGTCCTGATGGGACTCGCCCTGTCGGCATTCACCCTGCCGTCCCTGGCCGCCGACATCGAACTGTCTTTCGGCCACGTCGATCCCCAGGACTGGACCACCTCCAAGAAAGGCGCCGCGGCCAAGGTCTTCAAGGATATGGTGGAAGGCCAAACAGGCGGGCGCATCGCTGTGAACGTCTATCCGGCCAGCCAGTTGGGCGGCGAAATGGACATGCTCCAGACAGCGCAGGACGGCGTCCTCAGCATCGTCATGGCATCAGGCAGCTTCACCCAGCTCTGCCCGGAAGCCCAGGTGCTCAATATTCCCTACCTGTTTCCCTCGGCGCCGGTCGCCTGGGACGTCCTTGACGGTCCCTTCGGCAAAGCCCTGAGCGACCACTGCCTCAAGAAAACCGGCCTGCGTATCCTCGCTTACGGCGAGACCGGCTTCCGTAACTTCACCAACTCCAAACGCCCGGTGGCCGAGCCCAAGGATCTGAACGGTCTCAAGATTCGGGTGATGACCACGCCGCTGTTCGTGGAAATGGTAAAGGCCCTGGGTGCCGAGCCAACACCGATCGCCTGGCCGGAAGTGCCCTCTGCCCTGGCCACCGGCGTGGTGGACGGTCAGGAGAACCCGGTCGGCACCATCTACAACATGAAGTTCTACCAGATGCAGGATTACCTGACCCTGGACGGGCACGTCTACGGCACGGACTTCCTGGTCATCAACAACGACATCTTTGAGAACCTCTCCCCCGAAGACCAACGCCTGGTCCGCACGGCGGCCCGCACGGCCGGCATGGTCGGGCGCGCCATCCAGCAGGTGAATTCCGCTGAAGGCCTGTCCGAACTGGCCGACAAGGGCATGACCATCACCAAGCCCACCAAGGAGCAGCTGGCCAAATTCCAGGCGGCCGCTCAGCCGGCGGTGATCCATTGGCTCAAAGGCGAGCTGGATCCTGAATGGATCACCCGCGTCCAGGACGCCGTCAAGCAAGCCACTGCGGCTGAATAACGGCTGTCCGTTCACCGCGGACCGGCTCTCATCGCCGGCTCGTTTCGGGACTCAAATTCGGGGAACAAGACTCATGAAACGGCTTTTCAAGCAACTCATGGCCTGGCTGACCGGCGGCTCACTGTTCGTGATCTTTGCCGTGGTCCTGGTCAGCAGCCTGATGCGTTACCTGTTTGATGCCCCGCTCCAGTGGAGTGAGGAAATCGCCCGCTACGGCATGATCTACGGCGCCCTGTTCGGCACCGTCCTGTGCTACCTCGAGGGCCTGCACATCAGGTTCGAGCTGGTCGAAAACCTGCTGTCCGAGCCGCTGCGCAAGGTTTGCGCTGTGCTGTCCGATGTGGTCGCACTGGTCTGTGGCGGAGTGCTGACCTGGGCCGGCTACGGGCTGGTCACCACCCGCGGCGACCTATTGGCACCGGCCACCGGCCTGCCGATGGCGACTTTCCAGTCCGCCATGTGGATCGGCGGCCTGTGCCTGACCATTGCCGCCCTGATCCGCCTGGCGGAGTACCTGCCAACCAACAGCCCGCAGAGCGAATAACAACATGGTTGCCTTCATTACCCTCATTGTCCTGCTCGCCATTGGCGCGCCGATCGCCTTTGCGATCCTGCTGTCGATCGTCGGCTACCTGAGCCAGACGCCATATCCGATGAGCCTGATTGCCACCCGCGTGTTCTCCGGGCTCGACTCCTTCGCCATCCTCGCCATCCCGCTATTCGTGCTGGCCGGCGAGCTGATGAACGAGAGCGGCATTACCGGCCGCATCATCAAGTTCGCCAACGCCCTGGTCGGCCACATGAAGGCCGGGCTGGCGCAGGTGAACATCTGGGCGTCGGTGATCTTTGCCGGCCTGTCGGGTTCCGCGGTGGCCGACACCTCGGCCCTGGGTCGCATCTTTATCCCGGAAATGGAGAAGGATGGCTACCCGCGGGATTTCGCCGCAGCGCTGACGGCCGCCTCGTCTGTGATCGGCCCGATGATTCCGCCCAGCATTCCGGTGATCATCTACGCCCTGATCACCACCGGCGCCTCCGTACCCGGCCTGTTCCTGGCGGGGGTGGCCCCGGGCATCCTGCTGGCCATCGGCCTGTCGATCTACGTCCGTTTCCGGGCCGGCCACTACGCACCGGTCCACCCGAAAAAGACGACCCGTGAGCGGTTCAAGGCGCTGGGAGAAGCCTGGATTCCACTGTTCATGCCGGTGTTTATCGTCGGTTCGATCCTGACCGGCGTGGTGACGCCCACCGAAGCGGCCGCCCTCGCCGCCGGCTACGCGCTGATTGCCGGCATGTTCGTCATGCGCAGCCTCCACATCAAACAGCTGCCGGGCATTTTCGTCCGGGCCATGCGGGACTCTTCGGTGATCCTGATCATCATCGGCGCAGTGGCCGCCGCCAATTGGCTGCTCACCTTTGCCCGCGTACCGCAAAGCCTGAGTGCCATGGTTCTGGACCAGATTTCCGATCCCTGGATCTTCCTGCTGCTGGTGAACGTGATTCTGCTGGTGGTGGGACTATTCCTGGAAGGCATCGCGGCCATGCTGGTGCTGCTGCCCATCCTGCACCCGATCGCCATGAGCCTTGGTATCGACCCGACCCACTTCGGCATCGTGGTGATCTTCAATCTGATGATCGGCCTGGTGACACCCCCAATGGGTATCTGCCTGTTCGTCTCCAACTCCATTGCCAATGTCGGCATGGGCGCGATTTCCCGCCGCATTATGCCTCTGTTCCTGGTGGAGCTGGTGGTGCTGGCGATCATCACCTTTGTGCCGCAGACCGTGACCTTCCTGCCACGGCTGTTCGGCTACTGATCGAGAGGATGACATGAGCAGAGTGATTGACGTGCTGAACGGGCCCAACCTCAACCTGTTGGGTCAGCGCCAGCCCGAGATCTACGGCCACGAAACGCTGGCCGACATCCGCGCGATGCTGGAAAACCGGGGAACCATCTTCGGTGTCGAAATCGGGTTCTTCCAGAGCAATCATGAAGGCGCGATCATCGACCGCATCCACACAGCCCGGGGTAAAGCGGATGGCCTGATCATCAATCCGGCAGCGCACACCCACACGTCCGTGGCGATTCTCGATGCCCTGAACACGTTCGATGGACCGGTGGTGGAAGTCCATCTGTCCAACGTCCATCAGCGCGAAGCGTTTCGCCACCACTCCTACATTTCCCAGCGGGCTGACGGCGTCATCGCCGGCCTCGGCACCCTCGGCTACCGCGCCGCGCTGGACTATCTCATCGAAAGACTGGACGGGTAGACGACCTCCCTCCCCTGCCCGGTCGCGCATTCCGATGGGGCCGACCGGGTCTTTTTAGTCTTCCTTCATACCGCCACAGGCTTGCGGAACAACGCCACGTCCTTGGCCGGTACCTCCAGCTCCCAGCCCAGAGATTCGGCCAGCCAGCGCAGGGTGCTCTCCCGGTAGAACACGATATGGGTCGGATCACGCCGATAGTGCCAGTTGGCAAAGCGGGCGTCGTCGGTCTGGAAGCAGGTCATCACGCCCAGCCAGCCGCCCGGCTTGAGCAGGTTGTCGAGCTGCCGGAAGACGGTGTTCGGATCCTGCAGGTGCTCGACCACTTCGGTGCAGGTGATGAAATCGTAGGTTCGCTCCAGCGTTTCCGGATTCGGCGCGTAGAAAGGATCGTAGAGGGACACCTCCATGCCTTTGGCGGCCAGCATTCTTGCCAGCGCCGGGCCCGGACCGCAGCCGAAATCCAGCCCGTGGGCCTCGTCCGGCGCGAGAGTCAGGATCGGATCCGCCAGTTTGGTCAAAAAACGCTGGTAGCCTTCGTCCTCGGGATTGTTATCGTGCAGGTCGTAGACGCGTTTCTCCGCATCCCGGTCCAGCCAGTGCTCCGGCGCCATCAGCGTGGCTTCACAGCGACCACAGCGCCAGTACGGCACCTCGCCAACCACCTCCAGCAGACTCAGGTCCTCACCGTGGCAGACGGAACACCGGGCAGGTGCGATCCATTTTTCAGACATCATGACGCTCCTAGGGGCCGTTCTCTATAACAGAGATACCCGGTTGTTCGGTGAATAACAGTCGAGAAGGCGGCAGTGTCCACCCTAACGCGCTGCCCTGCAATACGACCTGACCACGATATAACCAGTCGCTATGACTGGCACCCCATGCCGCCAGGGCAAGCGACCCGGTGACAAGACCGAAGCAGAAGCGTTCAGTCCGCTGCCCTTTCCGGCCCCACGCGGGCCAGGATCTGATTGGCCTCACCCAGCGGCATCGCCAGGATCAGACCTTCACCCGAATCCGGGTAAACGCCGGTCAGCGCCGTGATGTTGACCTGATGAGAGACGAGGATAATGGGCTGTCTGGACGGCAGGCCGTTGACGTTATCCACGGTCTCGGCCGTCTGCGCCTCCCGGTCGCCCTGGCCCGCGAAGAAGGAATTGAGCGACGGCATCACGGTGACGCGCCCCACGTCCATCAACGTGGCCGTATCCCGGCAGCGACACCAGGCACTGGAAAAAACCTGGGCGCTGCGAATACCCTGTTCGGCCAGATATCGCCCCCAGGCCCGCGCCTGCTCCTGGCCAACGTTGTTCAGATTACGCTGGGTACTGCAATCATCGACGTCGAAGTGGTCTGGATCGCCCACGCCAGGCGCCAGGGCATGACGCAGGATCAGGACAGCCCCACCCTGGCGCAAGGCGGTCCAAGCAGCGGCATCGTCGGCCAGAGCCAGTCTGGGGCTTACGGTCACAGCGATAAGAAGGAGTGGCCAGAGCCACCGAACGATCGTGGAAAAACCCATGGTGCACCTCCCTGGGCAACGGGCCATCTGAATGGCAATACGCCAAAGACCGGGTAGCCGTTCACCCTTTTTCGTCGAATTGGCGTATCCTTGCCCCGCTGATGAGGGAGAACTGATTATGGCCATATGGGTCGATGCCGACGCCTGCCCCACTCCGGTGAAGGAGATCCTTTGCCGCGCCGCCAATCGCTGGCAAATCAGCGTCACGTTTGTCGCCAACCAGCGCATCAATGTGCCGCCGTCGCCCTATATAAAGACACGCCAGGTGCCGCAGGGTTTCGATGTGGCGGACAATGAAATCGTAGAGCTGCTGTCCGAGAACGATCTGGTCGTCACCCAGGATATCCCGCTGGCCGCGGAAGCCATTGAACGGGGTGCGCGGGCGCTCAACCCGCGAGGCCAGGTCTACACTCCCGACAACATTCGCCAGCGCCTGGCGATGCGCAATTTCATGGAAGAGCTGCGCAACGCGGGTCAGATGACCGGCGGACCGTCCGGCTATTCCCAGACCGATCGCAAGGCCTTTGCCGATCAGCTCGACCGCTGGCTGCAGAAACACGTCAAGCGCTGAGCCTGGCCAAACAGATTTGATAATGATTCGCTTTCACGCGTGAGCGAATTCCGCTAGTCTGTGCGCCTTTTCCGACCCGTTCATGCCTCCGTTTTTACCGGGTGTTTATCGGACGGGTCTGCCCGATTCGGAGATTTTCTCATGTCCAGCTCCAGCACCAGCAGCTTCCAGGCGCTCGGCCGTTTGCTGCGTTACGCCCGCGGCTATCGCCGTCAAATCCTTGCCGCCACCACCTGCTCGGTCATCAACAAGCTGTTCGACATTGCGCCGGAGATCCTGATCGGTATTGCCATCGACGTGGTGGTGAACAAGGAGTCCAGTTTCGTGGCGTCGATCGGCTTCACCTCGGCCGAGTCCCAGATTCTCGTGCTGGGGCTGCTCACCTTCTTCATCTGGGCCGGTGAATCCATATTCGAATTCATGTTCCAGGTGCTCTGGCGCAACCTGTCCCAGGCCTTGCAGGCAGACCTGCGCCAGGACGCGTATGAACACGCCCAGCGCCTGGACATGCACTTCTTCGAATCACGCAGCTCCGGCCAGTTGGTGGCCACGATGAACGATGACGTGAACCAGCTGGAACGGTTCCTCGACGGCGGTGCCAACGCCATGATCCAGGTGGTGGTCACCATTCTCACGGTGGGCCTGGTGTTCTTCGTGATCTCGCCGCTGATCGCCCTGCTGGCCTTTACACCGATTCCGGTCATCGTCTGGGGTGCCTTTTACTTCCAGAAAAAAGCCGGACCGCTGTACGCCGACGTGCGTGAGAAAGTGGGCAACCTGTCCACCCGGCTGGCCAACAATCTCGGCGGTATTGCCACCATCAAGAGTTTTACGGCCGAAGCCCGCGAAGCAGAGCGTCTGCGCCAGGCCAGTGACGATTACGTCCAGGCCAATCGCAAGGCGATTCGCATCAGCTCCGCCTTTATTCCGCTGATCCGGATGGCGGTGCTGTTCGGCTTCCTGGCGACGTTCATGATCGGCGGCATGATGGCCCTGAACGGCGAGTTGAATGTGGGCGCCTACGGCGTGCTGGTGTTCCTGACCCAGCGGCTGCTGTGGCCGATGACGGGACTGGCAGAAGTGGTCGACCAGTTCGAGCGGGCCATGGCCAGTACCCGCCGGATCCTGGACCTGATCGCGGAGCCCGTCCATGTTCGGGACAACGTCACCACGCCCCTGCCCCAGCCGGTGCGCGGATCCGTGAGTTTCGATAGCGTCCAGTTCCGGTATGGCAACAGCGGTGCGGGCGTCAAAGGCATCAGCCTGGAGGTTCCGGCCGGTCATACCCTGGCCCTGGTGGGCGCCACAGGCTCCGGCAAGTCGACCCTGATCAAGCTGCTGCTACGGTTTTACGACGTGCAGCACGGCGCGATCCGCATCGACGATCATCCCATCCAGGATGTCAGCCTGAACTCGGTGCGTCAGGCCATCGGCCTGGTCAGCCAGGATGTCTACCTGTTCGATGGCAGCATCCGCGACAACATCGCCTACGGGCGTCCGGACGCCACCGATGAGCAGATCATCGAGGCCGCGAAGACGGCCGAGGCCTGGGGCTTTATCGAGGCTTTGCAGGACGGCCTGGACACCGCCGTGGGTGAGCGCGGCGTGCGCCTGTCCGGCGGTCAGCGCCAGCGCCTGTCACTGGCACGTGCGCTGCTGAAGGATCCGCCCATCCTGGTGCTGGACGAGGCCACCAGCGCAGTGGACAACGAGACGGAAGCCGCGATCCAGCGGTCACTGCGGCGCATCGGCCACAACCGCACCGTCATCATGATTGCCCATCGCCTGTCGACCATCGTCCACGCGGACCAGATTGCCGTGATCCAGGACGGCGAGGTCACCGAGATGGGCACCCATGACGAGCTGATCGCCCAGGACGGCAGTTACGCCGCCCAGTGGCAGGTCCAGACCGGCTCGGCCGCCGAAGCGGCTCAGTTGACCACCCGCTGAGCCGCCTCAGCGCAGCGGTGCATTCGAGGGGCTGAATTCAGCCCCTAGCTTCCCTGAATCCGAAACCCGACTTTCAGCACCACCTGATAGTGGGCCACCTTGCCGTCCGTCACATGGCCGCGGGTTTCGGTCACTTCAAACCATTCGATGTTCTTGACGCTTTTGCTGCATTCCGCCAACGCGTTCTCGATGGCGTCTTCAATGCCGGTTGTGGACGAACCGACAATCTCGACTTTCTTGTAGACATGATGATCTGACATCCATGATCTCCTTATGTCGCAAGGTTTTAAAAGCGTGTTCGGTTGCAGTATGGCACACAGGGGGCGGGGGTTTTCAAAAGGCACCGACTGAACCTTTGCAGATGGAAACCATCCAAGGAACCATTGCGTATGCATCGTCAGCAGGAGGCAGACTCGATGATTCAGGGCCCTACTCATCATCCGTTTCGCACGTTCTTTTCACTGTTCGCCGGCCTCTTACTGGCGAGCCTGGCGGAAGCAGACGTCTACGAATCCCGCTATCACGACTACCGCGTCGACACCGTCGTTGACGGACTCGACCACCCCTGGGGCCTGGCCTTTCTTCCCAATGGTGATGTGCTGGTGACCGAACGGGCGGGCCGTCTCCGGGTGGTGCGGGATGGCCAGTTGATGGATGCAGCGGTCAGCGGCGTTCCGGAGGTGGCGGTGGCCGGCCAAGGTGGTCTGCTGGATGTCATCCTGCATCCCCGGTTCAGCGAGAACCGCCTGCTCTTCCTGAGCTACGCTCACCAGACCCGCGAAGGCAAAACAACCCGGGTGGCCCGGGCCGAATACCGGGATGGTGCCCTGGAGAATGTGACCGTCATCTTCGAAGCCCTGCCCCGCTCCAACACTAACCGTCACTTTGCGGGGCGGCTGGCCTTCGACCGGGAGGGTTACCTCTACGTGCCGGTGGGCGACCGGGGCGATCAATCCCGGGCGCAGGACTTGTCGGACGATGCCGGCGGCGTTCATCGCATCACCATTGACGGAGCCCCGGCGCCAGGCAACCCCTTCCTGAATCAGGCCGGTGCGAGGCAGACCTTCTTCACCTACGGCAACCGCAATATCCAGGGCATGGCCCGGCACCCGGTCACGGGTGAGATCTGGAGCCACGAGCACGGTCCGAGGGGCGGTGACGAGGTGAACATCATTCGCGCGGGCACCAATTACGGCTGGCCGGCGATCACCTACGGTATCGACTACAGCGGTCTGCCGATTACCGACCGCACCCAGGCACCGGGCATGGCGCAGCCACTGCACTACTGGGATCCGTCCATCGCCCCATCAGGCCTGGCGATTTATGACGGCGAGATGTTTCCACAATGGCGGGGCGACCTGTTCGTCGGTGCCCTGAAGTTCCAGAAAGTGGTTCGACTGCGAGTCAACGAGCGGGAACAGGTGGTGGAAGAGGAGGATCTGCTGAAAGCGGTGGGCAAACGCATCCGCGAGGTCAAGCAGGCGCCCGACGGCTCCATCTGGTTACTGACGGACGCTTCGGACGGCGAGATATTGAGAATCTCACGCCCCTGATCGTGGCAGGGCATACAGCGCTGCCACGTTCCGGGCCACCCGACGCAGGTTGTCGGCAGCCCGCTCCAGCGCTTCCGGCAGATCCATCGGCGTGGGCGTAATACCGAACACTGCCGTCAATCCACAGGCCAGCGCCTCGTCGTAGTCGTCACCCACGCTACCAGCCAGCGCCACGACGGGCACGCCCGCCTGGGCGGCTTCCCGGGCCAGTCCCGCCAAGGTCTTGCCGCGGGCGGTTTGCCCGTCAATCCGCCCTTCCCCGGTGATCACCAGATCCGCCGTCTTGAGCTGCTCACGCAGGCCCACCGCATCCATGACCACATCCACCCCGGGTTCCAGTCGTCCCCGCAGGAACGCGCAGGCCGCCATCCCCATGCCGCCGGCCGCGCCAGCGCCGGGCATCTCCACCAGCTTGCGGCTGACCACCTGCTCCAGCAGTGCCCCATAACGGGCCATGCCCTGGTCCAGCGCAATCAGCATTTCGTCGGTTGCACCTTTTTGGGGCCCGAACACATAGGTCGCGCCATTGGGTCCAGTCAGCGGATTGTTGACGTCACAAATGACCCGGAAGCGGGTCGCGGGTATCCGGGTGTCCAGTTCATGCAGATTGATCGAAGACACATCCAGCAGCCCCTGCCCACCCGGGCCGATGGCGTTCCCGGCGGCGTCCAGCGCCTTGACGCCCAGGGCCTGCGCCATCCCCAGACCGCCGTCGTTGGTGGCGCTGCCGCCCAGGGTCAGGATGACCTGCTCCACTCCGAGATCCAGGGCATCGATGATCAGCTCGCCGGTGCCCCGGGTGGTGGTTTTCATGGGATTGCGCCGGGCCTGGGGCAGTCGCTGCAGGCCGCTGGCCTCCGCCATTTCAATCACGGCGGTGCGATCCTCGTGAATCAGCCCGAAGCGGGCCTTAACCAGGCTGCCGTCCGGCCCGGTGACTTCGGTGGTTTCGTAGCGTCCCCCAGCCGCGATCACCAGCGCCTCCATGGTGCCCTCGCCGCCATCAGCCAGCGGCAGCGTGGTGAAGGTCGCCTCCGGTAGTGCCTGGGCCAGTCCGCCACGTATGGCCTCGGCCACTTCCAACGCTGACAGGCTTTCCTTGAAGGAATCCGGGGCAATCAGGATATGAGTCACAAGCGGTCCTCGCGGGTCGTGTTGATGGCGATCTACCCTTCAATTAAAGCAATAAATGCGCCCGCCGCTCCCGGCATTACTCGGCGTAGCCGGTCAACTCCAGATAACCGCGACCACTGTGGGAGCCGGATACCCGGACCGGACTTTCCCAGTAGGGATACAAGCCGGTGTTCCAGAAGTTGCCGGCCATGGTGTCCACTTCGATGTCCACATCCCGACTGGGAATGGTCAGCCGCCAGCGTGACGGCACCGTGCCTGTATCAAAGGACGCCTGCTCCAGGGGTTGCAGAGTAAAGTCATCGCCGCTCAGGGGGACCACTTCGCCGAAGGCGCTGATCCAGGTGCCGGCGAGAAACGCCCCTTCGTCTTCCCTTAGCCGGAACGCCATGATGCGCTCGCCGGATTCCAGCTGCAGCGCCATCCAGTCCCAGCCCTGCTGGTCGGAGCGCAGGAACTGGCTGCTCCACTCCCGATCGAACCAGCCGCTGCCCTGTACGTCGAGGGTCTCGCCATTGACAGTGACCGTGCCACGGATGGTCAGGTCCACGTAGCTGAAATACATCGAGCCTTCGCCGCTGGCCGATTTGGCACTGAAGCCCTGATCGCCGTGGCGCACCGCATCGCCGCGCTGGCTCAGGGTCAGGTCATAGCCCCAGTCATCGGTTTTGACGTGGAGTTGCCAGTCGCCATCCTCCGAGGCGGTCAGCGACCAGTCATCCAGCCACACCGAAAACGGCGACGCCGTTGCACCGGCATGACCGATGCCGCCCCGGGCCAGTCGCTCGCTGAAATGATGGTCGTTGGGACGTGATACGGCGGCATGGGCCATCCACACCGACTGCAGCGGCCAGGATTCCGGTGGCGGCGTCGTTGCATCCGGCGCATGCGGCTTCAGGCCCTGACGGAACTGGGTCCATTGCAACCCAAGCGGGTCACCGTCGGCGGTGGTCAGGTTGGCGGTGAGGTACCACCACTCGATGCGATAACGGGGATGGGGGCCCAGATCCCGCGGCAACTCGATGTGGTCGCCAGGCTTGGGCTGGGCAAAATCGACCCCGGCGCTTTGCGGATCAAAGGATTGCCCCAGACCGGCAAAGCCCTGCGGCGCCTCTTCCCCCGGTTCACAGCCGGCCAGGCACACCGCGACCAGCGCTCCGATCAGCCACCTCATCGCTCCGCTCCCTGCAATTGACCCACCGTCACCGGTTCCGGCGGCCGCTCGTCCAGACGGCGCTGGATCAGCCAGGCGATGATCAGCCCGATCACCCCGGCGACGACCACCAGTTGTAACCAGAATAGCGGATAAACGGCCATCGGCAGAGACCAGCCGAAGGCCAGCGGATTGATCCGGGCCACCAGCACCCAGGTCAGCAGGATGCCCAGCGGCAGGGCCGCCAGACAGGCCATCAACGTTACCGCAACGGACAGGCCACTGATCCGCCAGCGCAGCTCTCGCCGACCGACGCCCCAGACCCGCAGCAGGTGAAAGTACCAGCGCCGGGTGCCGAAAAACACCCAACCCAGTACCAACAGCGAGACCCCGGCCAGCACCAGCGTCAACATGCTGATGGCACGGGTCAGCAGGAACGTCTGCTCGAAGATCCGGGTCGCCAGCCCGCGGACCGACGCCGTATCCCGCAGTTCAAGACCAACGCCGGGCAAAGCATCCGCCAGCGCGGCACGCAAGTCCGCCGGTGTGGCGCCCTCGGCCAGGGCGACCGTGATACTGGTAAAGGCGGAGCGGAACGCTACCGGAAGAGACGAGGCGGCCATCAGCAGCTCGCCGCTGGGTCGGCCATAATCCGCGTAGATCGCCGCGACCGTCGCCTGATAGGCCTGCCCCGCTATCCGGTAACTGAGCCGGTCACCGATCGCCAGCCCCAGACGGCGGGCCAGCTGCTCGTTGACCATCACCTGGCCCCGATCAACTTGAGACCAGGGATCGGAAACGGCCAACAGGAAAGTCCAGTGATGCAGCAGCGGTGAATCGGTGGGTAGGGCCAGCAGATCCACAGAGACGGGTTGCGGTTGCGTCAGTTCAGCCCGGTCCCGCTGAACCGTATAGCGTTGAGCGACGCTCTCCAGACCGCTCAGGACACCCTCGACCTGAGGTAAATCGGCGGGCTCGCGGAGCTCCAGATAGACATCCCCCTGCAGGCGTTGATCCAGCCATTCGTAGAAGGTGGTTTCGAAGGTGCCAACCAGCGCCTGGATGGCAATCACCGTCGCGGCCGCAAACTGCAGGGCCACCACCGGCAGCCCCAGACGCCGGATCATCACGGACAGCTCGCGCACTGACCATAGCCGCAGTGGTTTGGCGGTGTGGCGGGCAGCGGCATCCAGTCCCCGGGCCAACAAGGCCGGTGTCAGCAGCCCCACGCCGAGGAATACCAGGGCCAATGCGGCAAAGACCAGAACCAGCGTGTCTGCCAGGATCAATCCGACGATACCCAACAGCAGTATGACGGCGGCGAGGCGCCCACGGTCGCCCCGACGGCGTCGCCCGGTATCGTCCTCTCGCCCGTCGAACGAGCACCACGCCAGCACCAGCCCGATCATCATGGGGATCGGCAGGCAGGCCATCCAGGTGATGGCATTGCCCACCAGGGTGACATCGAACAGGCCGCTCAGCACCCGGCCGAAGCCCTGGGCAAACACCTGCGCCATGAGCAGCCCCAGCGCCGTGCCGGGCACGGCACCCAGCAGCGAGATCACAGCCAGTTCCACCAAGCGCATGCGACGCAGGCGGCGAGCAGGCACGCCGAAACGGGTCAGAAGCTGGGTGCTGGCTCGACGTTGGGAGAGTCCCAACAGATAGACGCTGCGGATCAGCAACCCGGTAATCAGCAACACCAGGACGCACAGGGCGTCGAGATTAAGCAGGAAGCTGTCTGCCAGTTCGCCGGTGGCCAGGCGCGGCTCCGCGGGGACGTTCCGGTAACCTGATGGAAGGTCGGTCACTGCCGTTGGGGCCATCAGGCGAAAACCCGCTGTAGCCGGCGTGTTTGGTGAGGATTCGATGGCGCGGCCGATGTCCTCGAACGGCCCACCCTCCATGCGTTGCGGCAGTCCACTCTGGCAGCCTTCGGCAAAGCAGCCCAACGACAACGGATCGATGCCAATGACCCGTCCCTGTCCGCTGGCCGGCGTGACTTCAAGCCAGGGCAGCACACAAACGCCGGCACGGCGCAGGGTGACAAAGTCGGCGACCGTCACCGGAGCGCCGTCCTGGCGGCGGATTTCCTGCAATCCCTCCAGTAGGCCGGTACCCTGTTGCAGGCTCTGTCGGGCCTGGCGCGTCAGGTCCCAGACGCCGGACCAGAGAGCGGTTGCCAGAACCAGAATCAACAGGAGGGCGACCAGTTGCAGGGGATGGCGACGGTAATGGCTGACACTCGCCAACCAGAGGCGGCGACCGGTCATGTCAGGTTCCCAGCCTTAGCGTATGGTCGCAGCGCCCGGCAAGGGTGGGATCATGGGTCGCGAGAATCAGCGGGCAGCCCTGGGCCTGCTGGAAGGCAAACAGGACATCGGCCACCTCGGCCGCCGTGTGTCCGTCCAGACTGCCGGTGGGCTCATCCGCCAGTAACAGTCGCGGCTGCATGGCAAAGGCCATGGCGAGCGCAGCACGCTGCCGCTGGCCACCGGACACCTGGTCGGGGTAGCGGGCAGCCAGTGGACCGATCCCCAGACGCTCCAGCCACCCCATCGCGTCGGCATCCGCGTGCCCGGCGATGTCTGCGCGTAAGCGGACATTCTCCAGCAACGTCAACGCCGGCATCAGATTGGCTTCCTGGAAAACGGTGGCAATGGCGCTGCGGCGCAGCTCGCTCCAGCGCGCGGAATCCGCCGGCAGCGTGTCACCGAAGAGTGTGACGTTGCCCGCTGACCAGCGTTCCAACCCACTCAGGATATTGAGTAAGGTACTCTTGCCGGAACCGGAACGCCCCACCAGCGCCAGCGATTCGCCGGACAGGAGTGAGAGGTCGAAGCCGTCAAAGACCGCCACATCCTCACCACCGGAACGGAAATGCTTGCGCAGGCCCTCAACGCGAATCACTGGCTCTGGTCGCCTGTCCGGCGACGGCGCGACCGCTTCAATGGGGGTCGTTGGTGCGCTCGGTTTTTTCATACTGGGGAAGGTCATCGGTGATCGTGTACCAGTCTGCCTTGGAGCCAACGTACACATGGTACGCCGGAGACTGGTTCACCGGACCATCCAGAGTGCCGACCCGTAGACGCAGGATGCCGGGAATGGCGTCGACCCGGCTGTACAGCGGACTGCCGCACTCCCGGCAGAACGCCCGGTACTTGCCCGGACGCGACTCGAATTCCTTGACGAGCTCGTCGCCCCGGGTCACGCGAAAGTGAATCTTCTGCACCGGACTGTTGGCACCAAACGCACTGCCCTGGGCCCGCCGGCACTGGCTGCAGTGGCACAGGGCAATGGGGCCGAGGCGGCCCGCGTATTCATACTGGATGCCACCGCACAGGCATTGACCGGTCATCATCGATTGTCTCTCCGATTGGGTTGTGCGGTGGCCCGGCGCCATTGAGCGCCGTTCCCGGAATGTCAGGCCGGAACGATCAGGATCTTCCCGTCACGCTCTCCGGCCGCTGCAGCCGCCACCGCGTCCTTGATCTGCGAGACATCATACTCGCCCGCAATCTTCGCCTGAAGTTTACCGGTGGCAATCAGCTTGGTGAGCTGGCCGAAAACTTTCATCTGATCCTCACGGGACGCCTGCTCGAACCATTTGGCCAGCCAGAAACCCCGGGCGGTGATGTTGCGGAACACCAGATTGCGCGGCGTGAGCTGGCAGGGTTCGCCGCTCATCATGCCGTAGTTGACCAGGGTGCCGCCCTCTTCCAGGCAGTCAGCGATGTGGTCGGTCGAGGCGCCACCCACCGCATCGATGGCCAGTTTCACGGCACCGTCACCGACCGCGTCCTTAACGCGCTTGTGGAGGTCGGGGCCGTCCACCAGCACCACGTCCGCGCCCTGCGCCTTGACGCCTTCTACAGCGGACTCGCGGCGCACCACGTTGACGGTTTTCAGGCCACGGATCTTCGCCAATTGGATCAGGTAGCCGCCGACGCCGGAGTTGGCGGCATTCTGGATGACCCAGTCGCCCTCCTGCAGATCGACGAATTCGCTGAGCATCAGCATCGCGGTGGGCGGGTTGATGGTCATCATGGCCAGCTGACGGGGATCCGCTTCCTTCGGCAGGGGCACCAGTTTACGGGCGTCGACCACCGCGTGGGACACCCAGGTGCCAATACCGACCGGCAACAGGACCGTCTGCCCCACTTCCGGCCCTTCGGTGCCGGAACCGAGCGCCACCACCTCGGCCACACCTTCGTTGCCGCCGATGGCGGGCAAAGGAGGCAGCATGCCGTATTCACCGGTCAGGGTCAGCACGTCGGAGGGATTGATGGGGGCGGCCAGCACCTTGACCAGAACCTCGCCGGGCCCCGGCTCCGGGGTGTCGATTTCGACGGCTTCGATCACGTCCTGCGGTACCGGACCGCGGCTTTCGTATTTGGCCTGCAACATGGGGTGTCTCCTGTGCTTTTTGAGGTGCCATCAGGGTAGGCGGCAACCGGGATTTTGCACAGGGGCGGAAACGCCAGTTCGGTGGTGAGTCCGGCCATCGGCCTGCAAAAAAAGACGCCGCTTCCCGCAAAAAGGACTTGAACACGGGATCATTTCGCCCCAACGTTAGTAGTATCCGGCCGGGTCCGGGTCGTTATCCGCGCTCTCGCTAAACCAGCATCACCAAACGAGAAGCCAGCCTCCGGACACTCCCGGGAAAGCGCTGTGTGAAGGTGAACGAACGCCTTCTTTTTGATACGCAGCGTGATTGATGACCTCGCCATTTTTACCGTTTTTACAGAGGGGAGTTGCCATGGCTCTGGATACCTTGCCGCCCATCGGAATGGGTACCTACCGTCTAACGGGTGATACGGCACGGGATGCCGTTCGCAGTGCCTTGTCGCTGGGTTACCGACACATCGACACGGCGCAGATGTACGATAACGAGTCCGAAGTCGGAGACGGCATCACCTCCAGCGGTATCCCCCGCCGTGACATCTTCCTGACCACCAAGATCTGGCACGACAGGCTGCATTACAGCGATTTGATGAACAGCCTCAAGGACAGCCTGCAGCGGTTGAAGACGGATCACGTCGATCTGTCCCTGATCCACTGGCCGTCTCCCGGTGACGAGGTGCCGATGGAGGAATACCTGGGTGCCCTGCGGGATGCACAGCGCGAGGGCCTGACGCGATTCGTCGGGGTGTCCAACTTCACCAATGCCCAGGTGGACAACGCCCGGGTGATTCTGGGAGACACCCCGATCCTGACCAATCAGGTGGAAGTGCATCCGTTCCTGGCCAATCGCAAGGTGGTCAGCCATCTCCAGGAACTGGGCATCAAGGTAACGGGTTACATGCCGCTGGCCGTAGGCCGGGTCATGGACGATGAAACGCTGGTGGACATCGCCCGCCGGCACAACGCCACACCGGCCCAGGTGGCCATTGCCTGGGTGGTTTCCCGGGGGATCGTGCCGATTCCTTCCTCCACGCGCCCGGATCACCAGAAGGCCAACCTGGAGGCGCTGGACATCGAGCTGTCGATCGACGAAATCGATGCCATCGACAAGCTGGACCGCAACGAGCGCATCGCCAATCCGGGCTTCGCCCCGGACTGGGACTGATCAAGGTTTTGGCCGGGGGCGTTTTCGAGTCCCCGGCCACAGTCCCCATAGGGCCACTCCCAACCCCACGGCAGGCGGTACCAGCGTCGCCCGCAGCTCCAACGCCCACTGCGTCAGACCACTGAACAGCAACCACAGCACGGGCACCACCAGCAACACGCAACGCGGCCCCCAGGGCACCGTCAGTAACGCCAGCACGGTCAACAACGCCGTCGCATCCGGGGTCAGTCCGGGCCAACCCATGGCTTCAACCGTTCCTCCACTGATCGCGCTGGCCATCGACAGGGCCATCACCATCGCGCTTCCGATCAGCCCAACCCCCAGCGGCACCCTGGCCGGCGTGACCTGCCAGGCCAGCACCGCCAGCAGGATCGCTTCGGCGAGAAACGCCCAGACCGCATACGCCATGCCCCAGTGGATGGGCTCGTAATAGCACTGCAGGAAAAGCAGCGCCGTGAGTATCCAGCCCACACCCAACACCGACAGCGCCAGGCGACGAGCTCGCCCCTGGGGCAACGACAGCAGACCGGCCAGCGCCACCAAGGCGATCGGAAACAACAGCTGCCAGGGCCAGAAGGCTTCGTTGAGCCGCATTAACAGGCGCAGGTAAACCTCAGGCGTGAACATCAAAAAGTCGCGCAAGGCGTAATCCATAATCTACCCGAGTTCGTCGATCATGCGGCGACGCAGGGCCGGATCCGGCAGGGCCCCGTAGAGCGCTCCCATGTTTTCCAGCATGTGATCCACCCGCGTGGTGGCCGGAATGGCGCAGGTCACGGCCGGATGCGAAAGGATGAATTTGAGAAAGTACTCCGCCCAGTTCGTCACGCCCGCCTCGCCGGCCCAATCGGGCAACGGCCGGGATGCAAACCGGTCAAACAGTCGCCCACCCTGGAACGGACGATTAACGATGACGGCGATGCCCTTGTCCTGGGCCAGCGGCAACAGGCGCACCTCCGCTTCCCGGTCCAGGACGTTGTAGGTCAGTTGGACGAAATCCAGTGGCTCGCGTTTCATCAGCTGCTCCAGATCGTCGTGGCGACGCCCGTGGGAGGTGGTGACGCCGAGGTAGCGGATCTGTCCCTCCGCCTTCATGGCCCTGAGCGTCGGAAGATGACCGTCCAGCCCCAGCAGGTTGTGGACCTGGAGCAGGTCGAACTGGTCGATGCCCCAGAGTTCGCGGGAATGGGCCGCCTCCCTGCGGGTGGCGCCTTCGTCACTGGTCCAGATCTTGGTGGCGGCGAAGACGGTCCCTTCGCGTTGGAGACGTTCCAGCAACCGGCCCATGACCACTTCGGCGGAGCCGTACATGGGGGACGAGTCCACCAGGGTGCCGCCCTCGCGGAAGAAGCGCTCAAGGACGTCGGCTCGCTGGTCCAGTAAACCCGGATCGGAGCCGACGTTGAAGGTGCGCCAGGTGCCCATGCCAATCGCCGGCAATCGTTCACCCGTCGACGGGATCGGGCGACGGATCGGCGCGGACTGTGCCGCCAGCAAGGGCGCATGGGACAGCAGTGCCAGGGCGGTGAGACCGCCCAGGAAGCGGCGACGGCTGAACGGGATCGTCATGGCTCATCCTCCTGTTTACCGGCCGCAACGCAATGCAGCCGGTGTTTCTGTCACAGGAGATTGTACGCCTGCAGCGTCCATCAGTTCATGAGCGCTTCACCGCGTAACGGCGATCCAGGTAACGCAGGATGTCGGCGGATTCGAACAGACCTTCACCGGTATTGGGGTCTTCGAGATACGGGACCTGGACTCGCTGATGATGGCCGAAGAAGACCTCCCGCTTGCCCCCGGGCAAGGGGGTGTAGGCCCCCGGCTTGATACGCTGCACGGCCGGCCCGATCTCGGTCCAGTGCTCTTTGGCCAGGTTGTGCAGGCGATACGGGATTTCCAGTTCACACAGGCGCTCACGCACCGGACGTGAATAGGGACTGCCCTCGAAACTCCACAACGACAGCGATTTCTCCGGACATTGTGAAGCCTGCACCCGCGTGCCCCGCAGTCCCCGGACGGCACTGGCCAGGCTGCCCAATACCGGCTGATAGGGACGGGACCGGTAGTACGCGGGCACGGCGCGTTGGCCATAGGTCTGGAACAGGTACTCGACGATATCGGTGGATTCGTACATGACGGTGCCGGTGTTGTCGTCCACCAGCAGCGGGAACAGCTGCTTTCCGCCGATCCGCTCGGCTTCCGGCCGGAAGCGCCGACCGCCCTTCGGGCAGGGGCGAATGTCCACATCCAGCTGCAATGCGGACAGGGCTTCCCGAACCCGGCGACAGAAGGGGCAACCCTCCATGTCGTAAAGCACCAGTGGCAAAGCCGGCTGTTCCGCTTGGCGAACCACCATGCAACCCCGCCAAGCGGTCAGCGTGGAGGTCAGTGCCGATCCGAGAATGTCGAGATGAAAAGTCAATGGATTCCCCATGGGTCCGGTCCTTTGTTGTCTTCACATCAGGCAGCGCCTCGCGGGATGCTGCCGATTGCCATGAATGACCGCGATTTCAACACATTACACTCCAACTGGCGTTGGCTGGATCGCCTGCCTTGTCGTGCCATCCCTGCCGTAGCCTTTACAAGTCACAACAATTTCGAGCTAAAAGATGCATTTACTGGCCAGATTTAACGTTATGTATAAAAATCAGTCATAGGCGAAGCCCTGCGTTCTGGGCTATTTTATGGGCGAGTCTGGGAAAAACAGTGCTGAACAAACTGTCCTCCCCGCAGTGTCTCGATAATCGCTCTATTTGCGCTGATACTCGACATTTTCTAGAGGGTGAACATCATGCCATCCACAACCGCTTTCCTTCGGAAAAGTGGTCGGGGTCGCCCCCTGTCTCTCGCACTGACACTGCTTGCCGGTCTGTCGGCCGGTACCGCCGTGGCCGACGGTCCCAGACTTTCGCCCTGGTCGGAAAACATCGTGGATGCCACGGTGCGCGCCATGGACAGCAAGCAGGCCATGAGTGTGGCCGCCGTGCCGCTGAACGGTCCCGGTCTGCCCCAGTACATCAATGCCGACGAGCCGATGAGTCCCGGCTCGATCATGAAGCTGGTGACCACCTACGGTGCCCTGGAAATCCTCGGCCCGACCTACCGCTGGGAAACCCGCTTTTCCACCGACGGCCAACTGGTGGGCCACACCCTGCAGGGTAATCTCTATGTGACGCTGTCCGGCGACCCGCATCTGGGCATGGAGCGGCTGTGGACCGCCTTTTCCGAGCTCCGTGGCATGGGCATCGACACCATCGACGGGGACCTGGTGCTGGACGGTACGGTGTTCAACCTGCCCAACGGTCTGCCCGAATTCGATGACAACGGCGATAACGACTATGCGCCGTTCCTGGTACAGCCCTCGCCCTACCTGACCAATTTCAACCTGACGCATTTCCAGGTGCGGGCCGACGAACGGGGCACGACGGCCTGGGCCACTCCGGCGCTGAACGCCATCATCATCGACAACGACGTCACCGCCCTGCCCGCCGGTCGCTGTCCGTCGCATCACCATTTCGACTGGACGCCAACGTTCCACGACGACGGCACGATCACCGTGCGGGTGACCGGCAAGTTGCCGGAGGGCTGCCGGACCACCAAATACTATTCCCTGATGCCGGCCCCGGACTACACCGCGGCCACCATCCAGACCGTGTGGGCCCGGATGGGCGGTCTGATGACCGGCCGCTGGCGCACCGGCGAAACGCCGGACGACACCCGGTTGCTGATGACGTCCGACTCGCCGGACCTGGTCACGACGGTGCGCGATATCAATAAGTGGAGCAACAATGTGATGGCCCGCCAGTTGCTGCTGGCCATCGGCGCTGAAAACCGGTTACCCACCGATGCGGATGACCGTGAGGCGGGGATTCGCAAGGTAAAATCCTGGCTGGCGAGTAAAGGCGTGGACACCGAAGGCCTGGTGATCGACAACGGTTCCGGCCTGTCCCGGGCCAGCCGTATCAGTGCCCGCCAGGGTGCGCAGATCCTGCAGGCCGCCTGGAAGAGCCCCTATGCCGCCGACCTGATGTCCTCCATGCCGCTGATCGCGATGGATGGCACCATGCATCGTCGCCTGCGCAACACCGGCATGGCTGGTCTGGGGCGGATCAAAACGGGGTATCTGGAAAACGTCCGGTCGATCGCCGGCTTCACCCGGGATACGAACGACACGACCTGGGCGGTGGTGGGTCTGGTGAATCATGCGCCGGCCTGGAACGGCCAGGCGCTGCTGGACAAGGTGCTTTACTCGCTCTATCTGCAGCCGCCGGTGGAGACCGCTTTCTCCAAAGCCCCGACGAAGGCATCGACGGAGGTTCGCTGAGGCGAATCTCCGGTTTGTTTATTCTTCGGGACTTAACTCGTGCCAGGAAGCAAATGAACACCCTCGCCTTCGCTGGAATTGACGGCCATCCGTGGCCGCAATTCCGACCGGCACGTCCTTGTGCCTCCTTCGGCAAGGGTGCCCATTCGCTTCCCGATCAAATCACGAGTTAACGCCTCCTTCGAATCCGGGTCACCCGGTCCGTCTTAAACCGTCAGATATCCGCCATCCACATTGATGGCCGTGCCCGTGGTGTAGGTGGATGCATCGGACACCAGGTACAGCACAGTCCCGGCCATCTCGTCCGGATTCGCCATGCGGTTCATGGGGATGTGCATCAGCGCCTGCTTCTTGATGGCGTCGTTGGTAGTCAGGGCACTGGCGAACTTGGTGTCGGTCAGGCCCGGCAGCAGCGCGTTGACGCGGATGTTCTGCTGGCCCAACTCTTTCGCATACGCCTTGGTCATGGAGATGACGGCGGCCTTGGTAATGGAGTAGATGCCCTGGAAATGCCCGGGCGCCACGCCGTTCACGGAGGCCACGTTGACGATGGCGCCGCCGCCCTTCTCTTTCATCAGTTTGGCCGCTTCGGCACACATGAAGAAATAGCCGCGGATGTTCACGTCGACGGTTTTCTGGAACGCCGCGAGTTCGGTGGTTTCGATCGGGCCGAAATGGGGGTTGGTGGCGGCGTTGTTGACCAGGATATCCAGCTTGCCGTGGGTCTCGCGGATGTGGGCCCAGAGGCCTTCAATCTGCTCCATCTCGCCAATGTGACAGGCGTACGCCTCAGCCTTGCCGCCGTTGTCACGGATGCTGCTGGCGACGGCTTCGCAGCCTTCCAGCTTGCGGCTGCTGACGATCACGTGGGCACCGTTATCCGCCAGCAGGCGGGCGATGCTCTCACCGATACCACGACTGGCGCCGGTCACCAGCGCGGTCTTGCCGGACAGGTCAAACAGGTTGTTCTGACTCATAGGATCTCCCGTTAAATACAGACAGGAAGCGCGCCGCACTCAGCGGAACGTCACCAGTTCCGGTGCGGCGTCTTCGAGATGGGCGTAGTTATTGAAAACGGCCAGGTTGCGGCGCTGGCCGGAAAACAGGATGCGGGTGACGCTGGTGTTGGCGATGACTTCGTTCAGGCCCAGCGCCCGGCGATCGTCCAGGTCTAGCAGCGACTGCACCACGACCGATATCGGACCACCGGAGCTGGCCACCAGCACGTCGCCACCGCCGGCATTGGCAATGGCTTCATCCAGAGCGGCGCATACCCGGGTCTGGAAGTTTTCCCAGGTCTCCGAGTAATCGCCTGGAAACTCGCCGCTCACCCAGCGCTGACAGGCCTCGACAAAAGCCATCTGGAAGGCCTTGGCCGGCTTGGGGTGTTGCGCCAGGTCGCGCGCCATCGCTTCGCGGTCGGCCCACTCCGGCTTGAGGGCATGCACCACCGCCTCGTGGTCAAACTCGTTGAAACCGGCATTCATCTGCAGGGCTGGCAGCGGCTGGCCATAGCCTTCAGTGATTGCGGCGACGGTTTCCTGGTGGCGTTGCAGGTCGCCGCTGAACACGGCGGTGGGCGTCACTTTGTCCGCCAGCCAGCGTCCCAGCACCCGGCCCTGCTCCCAGCCGGTCTTGGACAGCTGATCATAGTTGGCTTTGCCGAAACTGGCCTGGCCGTGACGGATCAGGTAGAGCGTCGCCATTACAGATCACTCGCCTCGATCAGCCGCTGGCAGCGCTTCTCCAGATAGTTCGCCGCATGGCCGAACATCGCGAAACGCTTGTCCTGGGTCTGACCGTGGTAGAAACGGTAGTAGATCTGCTGGATGATCACCGCGAGGCGGAACAGGCCGTATATCTCGTAGAAATCGAAGCGGTCGACCCGGTAGCCCGAGCGGTCCATGTAGTACTCGACCACCTCGTCACGGGTCAGCATCCCCGGCCGGTGCGTCGGCTGGCGCCGCAGGATCTGGAAGGGTTGCTCGTCGTCCGCCTGGATCCAGTAGGCCAGGCTGTTGCCCAGATCCATCAAGGGATCGCCGATAGTGGCCATTTCCCAGTCCAGCACGCCAGTCACTTCGAACGGGTTGTCCGGGTTGAGCACCACGTTATCGAAGCGGAAATCGTTGTGGATGATGCACTGGGCGATGTCGTCCGGCATCTTGTCGTCGAGCCAGCTCATCACCGCTTCGAAGTCGCCTACATCCTCGGTGCGCGCCTTGCGGAAGCGGTTGCTCCAGCCGCCGATCTGGCGCTGCACGTAGCCCGGGCCCTTGCCCAGCTTGTCCAGCCCGGTGGCGACCGGATCCACGGTATGCAGGTCCACGAGCTTGTCGATCACACTGTGGCACAAGCGCCGGGTATCCTCGGCGGACAGGTCGAAGTCCTTGGGGAAATCCTGGCGCAGGATGATGCCCTTGAACCGCTCCATCACATAGAAGTCGCAGCCCAGTACGTCGTGATCGTCGCAGATGGCGATGATCTCCGGCACGTACGGGTAGACCGGCTTGAGGGCCTTCATGACCCGCGCTTCCCGCAGCATGTCGTGGGCCGACTTGGCGATGTGGCCGAACGGCGGGCGACGCAGGACAAAGGAGCGATCGCCGTAGTCCACCTGGTAGGTCAGGTTCGACGCACCGCCCGGATACTGGCGGATGGACGGCTCGCCGGTCAGTTCCGGCAGCGCCTGCTTCATGAACCGGTCGACCGCCTGCGTGTCGAGTTCTTCGCCTTCGCGGATATCAACCGCCTGATCAATCTGTGTCATAAATCGGTTGTCCTCCCGAACGGAGTCGTTCGTTTAGGCGTTGCCGCCAAACTTGTTCATCCAGCGCTTGCTTTCCTGATGCATCAGCCAGTCGAAAGCCCAGGGTGCGTGGCGCTTGAGGAGCCACATGCGGCGCTCCTTCACGTGCGGGAGCACCCAGAAGTCACCGTTGGATTCGGCCCGGTAGATGTCTTCAGCCACGTCGTCCGCGGTGACGCCGGAGCGCTTCATCAGCTTCTTGACATTGGTGTCCATGCCGGGCTTTTCCGAACGCATGGAGTCGGTCAGGTTGGTGGGGAAAAAGGCCGGGCACACGCAGCTTACGCGAATGCCATCGTCACGCAGCTCCATGCTCAACGTTTCGGACAGCGCGATTACGCCGGCCTTGGAGACGTTGTAGCTGCTCATCAGCGGCGCCAACATCAGGCCTGCCATGGAGGCGATGTTGATAAAGGCGCCCTGCTGCTGCTTCTTGAACAGCGGCGTGAACGCCTTGCAGCCACGGACCACACCCATCACGTTGATGTCCAGGATCCACTCCCAGTCGGTCAGCGTCGTCCCCTCGATGCTGCCACTGGAGGCCACCCCGGCGTTATTGACGACGACATCGACGCCGCCCCACTGCTTTTCCAGCTGGTCCCGGACCTGCTCCAGATCGGCAATCCGGCGCACGTCGCAGGTGACGAACCGGCCTTCGCCGCCGGCCTGGCGGATTTCCTCTTCAACCAAGGCGCCCTGCTCGGGATTGATGTCGCCGATACACACACGGGCACGCTCGCGGGCATATCGCAAGGCAATGGCACGCCCGAGACCGCTGGCTCCGCCGGTGATAAAAACGCGTTTTGTCATGCTGGTGTCCTGTTGTTCTATCGAGGCGCGAAAAGGCCCCGGTCCATCCTCATGGCCGGGGCTTCTTGTGCTTGCGAATCGCGCTTCAAGCGTATTTTTTGAGTTCGAGCTTGGCTACCGTACCACGGTGCACTTCATCCGGTCCGTCTGCCAGGCGCAGTACCCGCGCATAGGCAAACAGCTGCGTCAGTGGGAAGTCGTCATCGCTGACACCGGCCCCACCGTGGATCTGGATCGCGTTATCGACGATGGTCTGCAGCATCTGCGGGATCACCGCCTTGATCATCGCCACTTCACTCAGCGCGCCCATGATGCCCTTGGTATCCAGCAGCCACGCGCACTTGAGGGTCAGCAATCGCGCCTGCTCGATCGACATGCGGGCGTTGGCAATGATGTCCGGATTGCCGCCGAGCTTCGCCAGCGGCTTACCGAAAGCTTCGCGGCTCATGGCGCGTTTGATCAGCAGCTCGAGCGTGCGCTCCGCGGCGCCGATGGCGCGCATGCAGTGATGCACACGGCCCGGACCCAATCGGCCCTGCGCAATCTCAAAACCGCGACCCGGCCCGACGAGAATGGCGCTCTTGGGCAGACGGACGTTGTCGAAGCTGACCTCACCGTGGCCGTAGGGCTCGTCGTAGGAGCCAAAGACCGGCAGCATGCGCTCGACCTTCACGCCCGGGGTGTTCCTGGGCACCAGGACCATGGAATGCTGGCGATGCTTGGGCGCTTCCGGATCGGTCAGCCCCATGAAGATGATCATTTCGCACTTGGGATGGCCAATGCCGGTGCTCCACCATTTGCGGCCGTTGAGGACCACTTCGTCGCCTTCCACAACCGCCGTCGCCGACATGTTGGTGGCATCGGACGACGCCACGGCCGGCTCGGTCATACAGAAAGCCGAGCGGATCTCGCCGCTGAGCAGGCGCGGCAGCCACTCGGCTTTCTGCTCATCCGACCCGTAGTGGATCAACACTTCCATATTGCCGGTATCCGGCGCGTTGCAGTTGAAGATCTCCGGGGCGATAAAACTTTTGCCGGTTTCTTCGGCGATCAGGGCGTAGTCGGAGTTGAGCAGGCCACAACCGTGCTCCTCGTCCGGGAAGAACAGATTCCACAGGCCCTGTTCGCGAGCCTTGGCTTTCAGCTCGGCGATAACCGGCAGCTCCACCCAGCGGTTGTCAAGCCGAGCCATCTCGGCGTAGTAGTCCGCCTCAATGGGTTGGATCTCATCGCGGATGAACGCCTTGACGCGTTTCAGGTAATCCTGGCCTTTTTCTGAAGGGGTAAAGTCCATAGCAATCACTCCCGGAGCGACACGTGATAATCAGGGGAAGCCCGCCCAGCGGGCTTCCCGGAACCACCGGACCCGTCGCGTGCCCAGTCGTTCTTCTCAAGCGTAGCCGCAGTCTACTTTTGGGTCAGCGCATTAGACCACTGAATTATTCTTATCATTTATTATAAAGTAGACTTATATCCTTACCGATTTCGGGAGCCGACCGATGAACCGTCTCGACCTGAACCTGCTCCACGTGTTCGACACGATTTTCCGGGAGGGCAGCCTGACCCGCGCCGCCCGCGCCCTGCACCTGACCCAGCCGGCGGTCAGCCACTCCCTGTCGCGCCTGCGGGATCATTTCAACGACCCACTGTTCACCCGCCAGGGCAATCAGATGGTGCCCACGCCACTGGCACGGCGCTTTGCCGAAACCATGCGCCCGGGACTGACCCAGATCCAGAGCGCCGTGAACCAGTTTCATGCTTTCGATCCCGCGCGACAGCACAAGACATTTTCCCTGGGGCTGCGGGATATCCTGGAATCCACTTTCCTGCCGCAACTGATGCAGAACCTGACGAGCTACCCGGAAATCGAGGTGGTCAGCCAGCGCATCGCGCGTCGGGAGATGGAAACTCAGCTGGCTTCGGGCAAGCTGGATTTTGCCGTGGATGTGCTGCTGCCGGTGAGCAATCAGACGTCACATGAGCTGCTGCGCAAAGACCGACTGGTGGTCATCGCCGGCAAACACTATCCCGGCATTGAAGACGGACTGTCGTTGGATCAGTACCTGGCCGCGCGCCACGTCCTGGTGTCTTCGCGGACCGAAGGGCCGGGGATCGAGGATTTTGAACTTTCCCGCCAGGGCGTGCATCGGCGTATCGCCCTGCGCTGCCAGCATTACTACGCCGCCTGCCGGGTAGCGGAAAACACCGATCTGCTGGTCACCATGCCGGAAACGTACGCCCGCATGATCGAGCAACAGGCCAACGTTCGCGTGCTGCCGCTGCCGACCGACATGCCGGCGCTTAACGTGCATCTATACTGGCATGCGGCTTACGAGAAGGAACCGGCGCTGCTGTGGTTCCGCGAGCAGCTGCACCAGGTGGCCTCAAACCGCCCCGACCAGCCATAGCAGCACAAAGAAACCGCTGGCCGCCAACGCCAGGCTGACCGCCACGACCAAAAAGCCCCAACCGACGGCGGCTCCGTCGGACACGGCGACATCATGGGCCCGCGCTGTTCTATAAAACGCCCAGGGGCCGAGGACGAAGGCCCCGAACACCATGATCACCAGCCCCACGGCCACGCCGGCGAACGTCCAGGTCGCCAGTACGGTGCTGCGATCGGCCAGCTCCGCTTCCACGCCGTGACGGCGCAGGAAATAGCGGGAGAACAGCCAGATCAGACCATAGAGTGCAGCGACCAGAACAATGCCAACGATCACGACAACAGCGCGATAAATCATGCAGAACAGAACCTTACTGTGATGAGGCGCACCAGATTAGTCCGGAAAGTGCGGTTCCGGCAAACTTTCGAAGCCGGGCCGGGCAAACAGGTAGCCCTGGAACAGTTCGATGCCGAGCGACCTCAGCCAGCGGTACTCCGCTTCGGTTTCCACGCCTTCGGCGATGGTGCGCCCGCCCAGCCGCTGCATCATGGTCTCGATGCCCGCCACGATGGCCTGCTTGTTGGGTTCGTTGTCGATGTTGCGGATCAGCCCCATGTCCAGCTTGAGTAAATCCGGAGGGCTGGCCATCAGCAAATCGTAACGCGGAAAACCGGCGCCGAAATCATCCAGCGCGGTCTGGAAGCCCATGCCCTGGTAGCTGCGGATGATGTCGGCCAGATGGTCTGCAGACGTCATCGCTTCATTTTCGACCACCTCGAATATGATGTTGCGTGTATCAAATCGATAGGTCTGCGCCGCCGCCAGAGTCGTGCGTATGCAGTATTCCGCCTGATAGACCGCGTTGGGCATGAAATTAATGCTGAGCCGCGCGGACATCCCCAATCGCGATGCCAGCTTGACCGCCTTCACCCGGCAGATCTGGTCAAAGGCATAGCGGTTGCGCTCATTGACCCGCGCCAGCACCTCGCCGGCCCCTTCGCCGGATGCACCGCGCACCAGTGCCTCGTAGGCATAGACGGAGTGATCGCGCATATCGATGATCGGCTGAAACGCGAAACTGATCTCAAAATCGAGCCCCTCGCCACAGGCGCATTGCTCACAATGGGATTCATCAAAGAGGACGGCTGGCTGATTCACTCGTTACTCCGCTTTCTGCTGTCTTTTACTCAACCTTGTCATGACTCTAGCATGCCTGAGGTTCATTGTGAGGGATGGCAGGACCGGTCTGTAACGCTACACTGAGGGCATCCAGCACGGACCGCGGGTCCGTGACCCACCATCCCGCAACCTGAAGGGAGTCCCGTATGACAGCCACCAAGCGGATCGCGGTTACACCTGGCGACGGCATCGGGCCGGAGGTCGTTGAACAGGCCGTTCGCTGTCTCGATGTCCTGCGTGAACGCTACCACCTCGACCTGGAGTGGGAGACTTTTGACTGGCCGTCGCATCGTTGGCACCAGGCCCATGGCGAGATCATGCCGGCCAATGCACTGGAACAGCTGCGGGACTTTGATGCGATCCTGCTGGGCGCGCTGGGCGACCCCGGCCCGATGACCGACCCGAACCGCTATCTGCTGCCGGACAGCATCTCCCTCGCGCCGCTACTGCAGATGCGCAAAGGCTTCGACCAGTGGGTCTGCGAGCGGCCGGCCCGGCTGCTGCCCGGGGCCCGCCAATACCTGGCCGACGAGCGGGCGCGGGATGTGGACATGCTGGTGATCCGCGAGAACAGCGAAGGGGAATACGTGGCCCAGGGCGGCCGCCTGCGGCCCGGCAGCGAGGACGAAGTGGCCACCCAGATGGAGGTGTTCACCCGCCGCGCGACGAACCGGATTATCCGCCACGGCTTCGAGCAGGCCCGATCACGCGCCCGGGCGCGCCAGGAATCCGGCCAGACGCGGCAGTTCAAGACACTCGACGGACGCACCTGCGAGAGCCAGGTCTGCATCATCACGAAGCGCAACGCCCTGCGTTACTGGGGGGATATGTACACGGAAGCGTTTGCGGAGATTGCCGCCGAATACCCGGATGTGGCGACCCATCACGAACTGGTGGATGCCGCCTGCATGAAGTTCGTGCAGTGTCCCTGGGCTTTTGATGTGGTGGTGGCGAGTAACCTGCAAGGGGACATCCTGACGGACCTCGCGGCGGTTCTGTCCGGCGGTATGGGCGTGGCCCCGTCCTGCAACCTCAACCCGGACGACCGCTCCATGCCGTCCATGTTCGAGCCGACCCACGGCAGCGCGCCGGACATTGCCGGCCAGGGTCTGGCGGATCCGACGGCGATGTTGTTCACCGCCGCGCGCATGCTCACCTGGCTGGCCGAGGAATCCGGCCCGCTGGAAGAAGCGGCCGAAGCCCTTCACAATGCGGTCGCTGCCGACCTGGCCGAACACAGCGGCCAGCGGCGCAAGACCCGGGAGATCGGCGACGCGGTCATCGCGCGCCTGAGTTGACGGGTTGAGTGGTCCGGTGGTTACGCCGCCTACTTGGCGGCGTAACCCAGTTTCTTGTCGACGATGTTGAACAGGCTTTCCCCGGCGCTCCAACGATCGAAATTGTCCAGGAACTGCTCGGTCAACGCCCCCTTCCAACCGATAAAGTCCCCCGCCATGTGCGCGGTGATCAACACGTTCTCGCGATCCCACAGGGGATGCTCCGGAGGCAGGGGCTCCTCTTCAAACACGTCCAGACCGGCCCCGGCGATGTCACCGGCATCCAGAGCGGCGACCAGATCATCGGTTTTGACGATCGGCCCCCGACCGATATTGATAAACCGTGCGGTCCGCTTCATGGCCTGGAAGGCCTTGCGATCAAACAACCCTTCGGTTTGCGGGGTCAGTGGCGCGGCCACCACCACAAAATCCGCCAGCCCCAGCTGCTCCATCAGGTCATCGTTGCCGTGGACCGCTTCAAAATCCGGGTCGCTGTCACGCGCAGTGCGGGCCGTGCCGTGCACCTTGAGACCAATCGCACTGCACAGGCGGGCAATCTGACGGCCGATGGAACCCGCGCCGACAACCAGAACCCGCTGCCCCTGGGCCCGCTCGGTATCCCGGTGCTTCCACTGGTGAGCCTGCTGCAGTCGGATCGAGTGGGGGAAGTCCTTGCAGTACATCAGGATCGAGCACAGCACGTATTCCGCGATGGTCCGGTCAAAAATGCCCTGGGCATTGGTCACGGTCACGTCGCTGTCGATCAGGGCCGGGAACATCAACGCATCCACACCGGCGCTGGTGGCGTGGATCCATTCCAGCTTGTCGGCCTCCGGCCAGGCGGCCTCGAAGGCCTCCGTCCGGAAGTCCGTCACCATCATCACCCGGGAACCCGGCAGGGAGTCCCGCAGCGTCGCCTCATCCGAGGCAAAGCGCACTTCAGCCCGCTTGCGAACCGCGTCCATACCGGGCGGTTCCTGTTCTCCGGGAGCGGTCAGAACGGTCACAATCGGCTTGTCGGCTTGGGATGTCATGGGCGGCCTCGTCGTCGGTTTGGCATTCCTTTGGAAACACTCTGAACACCCTGAGTGTGTCGGGGCTCTTTGCCCCGGTCAACCTGACCCAGGCATTCCACGAAAATACGCATGCTCAGGCCCTTGCTCCCCTTTCGGATAAAAACTAATCTGCGAGGGTAAGTCTTCGTTAAGGCGTAGCACACAGGCCGGGACACCGGCGTGACGCCGTTTCGGCAAAAGCAGGCCTGATCCACGGATCCGGGCTTTATTGTCCATCTTTTCCTACCTCTGCCAGGAGATGCTTATGGCCGATGGAGCAAAGCTCAATAAAGCCAGCGACACCGCACCACGCAAGATGAAGTACCGCAAGACCAAGGCCCGTTGGCATCCGTCGATGCAGGCCATTCCCGTGCCGGGCATCCGCCGCATGGTGAACATGGCGGCGAGCATGAAGGACGTTATCCACCTGTCGATCGGCCAGCCGGACCTGCCGACGCCGAAGCACGTGGTGGATGCCTACATCGATGCCCTCAACGCTGGCCAGACCGGCTACACCATGGACGCCGGCCTGCCTGAGCTTCTGGTGGCTCTACGCGACTACTATGGCAAGCGCTACGACCGTAAGCTGACCCGCGATAACATCCTGGTTACCTCCGGCGCGACCGAGGCTATGTATTTGGCCCTGTCCGCAACGTCCGCACCGGGTCGCCAGTTCATCGTGACCGATCCGTCGTTCCTGCTTTACGCGCCGCTGATCCGCATGAACGGCGGTGAGGTGAAGTTCATCCCGACGCGCATCGAGAACAACCACCAACTGGATCCCGACGAGGTGATCGCGGCCATGGGGTCCCGCACCTTTGCGGTGGTCCTGAACTCGCCGAACAATCCGACCGGCGCGGTGTATCCACGCAGCACCATCGAAACCATCGTGGAAGAATGCGCCTACCGGGGCATCCAGATTTTCAGTGACGAGGTCTACGACCACCTGATCCTGGACGACCAGGAATACGCCAGCGTGCTGCGTTGCAGTGTCGACCTGGACAACATCATGTGCATCAGCAGCTTCTCGAAGACCTACAGCATGGCCGGTCTGCGGGTGGGCTGGATCATTTCCAGTCAGGCGACCATCAAGTCCCTGCGGCGCTATCACATGTTCACCACCTCGGTGGCCAACACGCCGTCCCAGTTCGCCGGCGTGGCCGCGCTGACCGGCGACCAGCAATGCATCCGCGACATGGTGTCGATCTATCGGGAGCGGCGCGACCGCGTCGTGGAGCTGGTGGCACAGACGCCGCACATGACCGGCTATCATCCGGGCGGTGCCTTCTTCATCTTCCCGGATCTGCCGAAACATGTGGACGGGTCGGATCTGGCCTTGCGGATGCTCAAGGAAACCGGGGTCTGTGTGGTGCCTGGTGATGCGTTCGGGGAGAACACGGCCAACGCCGTCCGTATCAGCTTCTCGGCGCCGCTGGAAACGATCGAGGAGGCCTTCGACCGGATGATTCCGTGGATGGCCAAACAGCAATTCTGACACTCTCTGGAGAACGCCGGCCCGGCCAACGGGTCGGCCTCAACCCTCGTGATACTTGAACCCGCCCACATCCAGTGCCCCTATTGCTGGGAAACCCTGGAAGTCAGCGTCGATCCATCCGTCCCGGAGCAGGACTACGTGGAGGACTGCCAGGTCTGCTGCCAGCCCATCCTGATCCACGTGCGTTTTGGTGAAGACGGCGAATTGAGCATCGACGCCGAAGCCGAAAACGACTGACCTCAATCGCTCCAGGCTCGACGCAGATCGTCGAAGTGCTCGATGACGTAGTCGGCTCGGTCGGCATAACCCGCATTCCGCGCGTTGCGATACAGGCCACCCGCCATGCCGGCCCGCCGTGCGGTGGTCAGATCATCGATAAAGTCACCGATGTAGGTCATGCGCTCCGGCGCCACACCGAAGATGTCGGCAATCTGCAGCAGGCCGGCCGGATCCGGCTTGGGCGGCGCATCGTCCCGGGTCAGGATCAGATCGATGCCCAGTGAGATCGCCGCATGGGTCGCCGCCACCGCTTCACGGCTGTTACGAGTCAGCACGGCAACCGGGATGGACTGCCGGTGCAGGTGCCGCACCAGGGCTTCCGCACCTGGCATCCAACTGGCGCTTTCGGCACCGGCCATTTCAAAGCGATGAATGATGGCGTGCGCCCGGGCGGCTTCCGCCTCCGACAGGGTCGCCATATGTTCCAGCAGGCCAATCCCTTCGGGAAATCCCAGTTCCCGGCGGATCGCCCGGAAATCGAGCCCGGAATCCACCAGTGTGCCATCAAGATCAAATACCACGGCGTCGTAGCGCGCCACTGTCGTCGTCATGGTTGTGCCCATTGCTCCGGCTTGTGTCGACTCCCGGCATCCGGCAGGATGAAAGTCGCTGGCCACGGCCAGACATCCCTACCGAACTGAAACGGAGTCCCGTTCATGCCATTTTTCCAGCGTGCAGTCGGCCCTATCCTGGCCTTCGCTGCAGCCCTGACCCTGTCCGGTTGTGCTTCCCTGTCGCCCTATTCGGTGAGTGAAAATACGCTCGAAGGCTACCTTCAGAATGCCGTCGCCGATTTTGACCGGCAACAGCTCAAGGCGGGGTCGCCACTGAGCGTATCACTGGACCAGGCGGATATCACGCTGGGCCCGGACGGCCGCGAAGTGGCGGTGCTGGATATCGCCGGCCAGGTGGCCGTCAATGCCTTCATGACCAAGCTGCCGGTCGACCTGAAGCTCAAGGTGGAAGGCGCGCCGGTCTATGACCGGGAGGAACGGGCCGTCTATATCCGCCGGCTGAAGCTGCTGGACAGCAGCATCGACTCCCAGTTTTTCAAGGGTGACCTGAAACCGGTGACAGACAACGTCATGCGCCTGGTCGCCCAATGGCTGGAGACGGTGCCGGTCTATCGACTGGATGAGAACAGCTTCGCCGAGCGCATGATCGGCATGGCTCCGGTGGACGTTAAGGTGGTGCCCGGCAAGTTGGTGCTGGTGCCGGCGGAATGATCCCCGACGGCATTACCCTGGCCGACCTGCTCCTCGCCAACCTGTTCCTGCTGGCTGGCGCCTGCCTCCAGGGCGTCGCCGGCTACGGTATCGGCACACTGTCAGCGCCCCTGCTCTTCCTGCTGAGCCCGCTGTTCGTGCCCGGTCCGCTGGTGGTCAACGCCGTGGTGCTGGCCATTCTCCTGCTGCTGCGCAATCGCGCCAGCATCCGTTTCCGGGAAGTCCGCTATGCCATTGGCGGCAGCGTTGTCGGCACGACCCTGGCGGGACTGACGCTGGCTGTGATCACCGGTGCGGCCTTCGATCTGATGTTTGGCGCGTTGATTCTGTTCGGTGTACTGCTCAGCGTGGCCGGACTCCGCCCGGCCCTGAATCCCCGCAACAGTGTCATCGCCGGGGCCGCGAGCGGTTACATGGGCACCGTCGTGGCCGTGGGTGGCCCGCCAATCGCCATGATCTACCAGAACGAGAAAGGCCCGCTGGTGCGGGCCAATATGTCGGCGTTCTTCCTGTTTACCAGCTGTGCCAGCATCGTTGCACTGTTCTTCGCCGGGCGGCTGGGCCTGCCGGAAATGAAGCTGTTCCTGTTCACCCTGCCCGGCGTCGTGATCGGCTTCCTGCTGTCTGCCACACTGGTTCGGCGCCTGCCCTTTTCCGCCATGCGCCCCCTGATCCTGGGGATCGCGGCGATCGCTGGCATCGGCGCCCTGATTCGCGGCTTAACCGGCAGCTGAGGCCTTGTAGGTGGCCGCACTCATCTCTTTCTGCAGCGGCAGCAGATCGAATACCCGCTTGGGGTTGCTGGGATCGACCAGCGTCGTCGGCGTCAGATAGACCCGCGGCGTCTTGTACAGCAACTTGATCGCCTGCCAGTGGGTCGGCGCCACGTAGCGCTCCGGATAATGCGTCTCCAGCCATTCGCGCAGACGCGGCGCCTTGTTGGAGGACATCTTCGGGAAGAAGTGGTGCTCCACGTGGTGACTGAAGCGGTAGTGCAGCCGGTCCAGGATCGGGTTGGTGCGCAGGCTCATGGAGTTATCCAGCGGGTTGTTGGTCTCGGTCTGCGGCCGCAGGAAGTGATTGGTCAGGATATAGCCCTGCCCCAGTGCGTTGGCCACCATGAACGGAATCACCACGGTGAAGATCGCCAGCGGCCCTGAAACCACCGCCAATGCCAGCCAGGCCGCAACGCACGCGAACGACTGGATGATCGCCCGACGCCGGTTGAAGCCCTTGAACTGTTTACGACGCTTTGCCTGCAGCCACAGTACGATCTGCGCATGCATGGTGAAGGAATAGGTCAGGAACAGCAGGCTGTACCAGGTGCCGGATCCCGGCGCCAGCTTCGGAAACTTGCGCTGCTTGGGATCCGCCTTGTAGCGCCGTATGGTGCCAAAGCTGTCCGGATCCGTATCACCCATGTTGGTATGGGCGTGATGGATCGAATTATGCCACTTGCGCCAGAACTCCGGCGGGGCGACCAGCGGCCCGAAACCCAGCCAGCCAAAGAAATTCTGCCAGCGGCGACTCATGCCGAGGGCACCGTGCAACACCTCATGCGCCAGCAACGCCTGGCAACCGATGGTATGGCCCAGTACCAGCGCCAGCCCCAGGTTGGCATACCAGGGCAGTCCGGCCATCAGGATCGTCAGCATGCAGCCCCAGATCGCCAGCTGCAAAGGCAGGAACCAGATCACCCGCCAGCTCTGGGTCTGGAAGGTATCAGCCGGCAGATCGCGGCGCATCTGGTCGCGCAGCGCACGTTCGTCCTGTTCGCCAAAGGTCTGGCCAGGGATGGATTCAGGTTTTACAGCCGCATTCACGGGAGCACCTCTGCATTTCAGCGTACATGTGTTCGCTGAATTTACCGAAGGCATCAGACCTTGGCAATAGCCTGCGGATTATTTTTTGACCATATTCGGCCATTACTGATCCATATCAATAAATTAGATGACAACGATATGACAGAAATGAAAACAAGAAAAAGTACAGGCGTACGTTAAATGTGAAATTCCAGGGGCGGGACGGCCAGCCAAGCTTCGGCGGCACGTCAATGGCGACCACATCAGACGCCGGGAGCCTGAAACCAATGGACCTCATTACTGCGCCCTCGGAGACTGGCAGGTAACGCGAGAATTTGAAGCAACTGGAGTATGTAGCAGATGCTTTAGCTTCTAAGGCGCCGAAGGCGCCCGGTGACGGCTTTGAGTTTGCCGGTTTGGCATGGGTGACCAACGCATCCAATCTCAGTCCGAAGCCCGGCAGCCCTGCAGGCTGCTCCGAAGCTGAAGCATCGTATATGGTCCCCTCCCTGTTGGTCACTCCCCCAGGTCAGTGAAGAACGGTTGCATTCGCATATCCGGCCTCTTCGTGGAAGCGTTCTGGCTTCCGGGCCCTCATGGGTTCCGCTCATCCTCAACTCC